>CAYSGN010000001.1:0-41434 GCA_964430615.1 uncultured Janibacter sp.
TCTACCCGGCGATCTCGGCGATCTTCGTCGCCCAGTTCTTCGGCATGTCCCTCTCACCGACCGACTACCTGCTCATCGCCTTCGTCTCGGTCATCGGCTCCGCCGCCACCGCGGGCGTGACCGGCGCGGTCGTCATGCTCACCCTCACCCTCTCCACGCTCGGCCTGCCGCTCGAGGGTGTCGGGCTGCTGCTCGCGGTCGACCCCATCCTCGACATGGGGCGCACCGCCACGAACATCGCCGGGCAGGCGCTCGTCCCGACCCTCGTGGCCGCCCGCGAGGGAATCCTCGACAAGGTCGCGTACGACCGCCGCTCCACCGGCGACGTGTGGGAGGAGGACGCCGAGCCGGAGGCGAGGGACGTGCAGCCCGCCCCCGTCACCGCCTGACCCCACGGGGTCGAGGCGCGGCTCAGCTCGCGTCGTCCGCCCGGTACACCCGGATGGTCGCGGCGGAGACGTCCACCTCACGGGCGTCCGTGCCGACGAAGGGGGCCTCGCTGCCCTCGTCGGCCGGACGCTCCCAGGCGCTGTCCCAGAGCAGGTGGTAGCCGCTCACCCCGGGGGGCGCGGGGAGGGTGATCGTGCCGTCCGCACCGCCCCCGTGGAGGACGACGAGCAGTGACTCGTGACCGAGGTGGCTGCCGCTGAGGTACATCTGGAGCGTGCGCACGGACGCATCGCCCCACTGCTCGCCCATGACCTCCCCGGCGGCGTCGTACCAGGCGATGTCGGTGGACCCGTCGTCCGAGATCGGGCTGCCGGTGAAGAAGCGGCGCTGCCGCAGGGTGGGGTAGCGCCCGCGCAGCCCCACGAGGTAGGCCGTCGTGTCGATGAGGTCCTGCTGCCACCCCTTGAGGTCCCAGTCGATCCAGGAGATCTCGTTGTCCTGGCAGTAGCGGTTGTTGTTGCCGTCCCCGGTGCGGCCGAGCTCGTCGCCGCCGGTGAGCATCGGCACTCCGGTGGCGAGCAGCTGGGTGGCCATGAGGTTGCGGATCGAGCGGCGCCGCAGGCCGAGCACCGCCTCGTCGTCGCTCGGCCCCTCGACACCGTGGTTCCAGCTGCGGTTGTCGTCGCTGCCGTCGCGGTTGTCCTCGCGGTTGGCCTCGTTGTGCTTCTCGTCGTAGGCGGTCAGGTCGTGCATCGTGAAGCCGTCGTGCGCCGTGACGAAGTTGATCGAGGCCTCCGGCCCGCGCTCCGGCCCGGAGAAGAGGTCCTCTGACCCGGCGAGGCGGGTGGCCAGCTCGGCCACCCCGTGGCCGTGCCCCTCGCCGGTGCGCACCTGCCCCAGGTCGGTGAGCCAGAAGTCCCGCGCGGCGTTGCGGAAGCGGTCGTTCCACTCGCTGATCGGCTCGGGGAACTCACCCGTGCGCCACCCGCCCGGACCGACGTCCCAGGGCTCGGCGATGAGCGTGACCTCGGAGAGCACGGGGTCGGTGCGCAGCGCGGTGAGCAGCTGGTGGTCGGGGTCGAAGGCGTTGTGCCGGTCGCGGGCGATCGCGGTCATCAGGTCGAACCGGAAGCCGTCGACGTGGCACTCGGTGACCCAGTACCGCAGCGAGTCCAGGATCATCCGCACGACGACCGGGTGGGTCACGTCGAGCGTCCCGCCGGTGCCGGTGACGTCCACGTCGCGGCCGTGCTCGTCCAGCCGGTAGTAGGCCTGCGGGTCCAGACCGCGCCAGCCGAGGGTCGCGCCGGCGACCGACTGCTCCGCGGTGTGGTTGTAGACGACGTCGAGGAGCACCGCGATGCCCGCCGCGTGGAGCATCTTGACCATGCCCTTGAACTCGCGCAGCGCCTCGGTCGGGTCGTCGGTCGAGGCGTACGGCAGGTGCGGGGCGAAGTAGCCGATCGTGTTGTAGCCCCAGTGGTTGGTCAGCCCGACGTCGCGCAGGTGCGGCTCGTCGGTGAAGGAGTGCACCGGCAGCAGCTCGACGGTCGTCACCCCGAGCCGCTGGAGGTGCGCGACGGTCGCCGGGTGCGCCACCCCCGCGTAGGTGCCGCGCAGGTCCTCCGGCACCTGGGGCAGCAGCATGGTCAGCTCGCGCACGTGCGTCTCGTAGATGACGGAGTCGCCGAGCAGCCGCTCGGGGGCGCGGTCCTCGCCCCAGTCGAAGGAGGTGTCGATGAGGACGGAGCGGGGGACGAAGGGGGCGGAGTCGCCCTCCGAGCGCGTGGCCGGGTCCGCGCCGGACTCGTCGACGACGTGGGCGAAGACCGCCGGGTCGTACGTGACGGACCCCTCGATGGCCTTCGCGTAGGGGTCGAGGAGCAGCTTCGCGGGGTTGTGCCGGTGGCCGCGCTGGGGCGCCCACGGGCCATCGGCCCGGAAGCCGTAGCGGGCGCCGAGCCCTACGCCGGGGACCCGGCCGGACCACCAGCCGTGACGCCGGGTCGGCAGCTCGACGCGGGTCTCGGTGCCGTCCTCGGCGAAGTGGCAGAACCACACGCGGGTGGCGTGGGAGGCGAAGACGGCGACGTCCACCCCCTTCGCGACGGGGTGGACTCCGGGCCGCGGCGTGCGCGGCAGCTGCTGGGCGACAGAGGTCGGCATGGCTGACAGCGTATGCAGTGGGTACGTTGGGGCGTATGAGTGATCCCACCGCGATCCCGAACTTCAGCCCCAACGGCGGCGGCGACGGCCAGCAGCCCGACCAGGGCTCGTCCGAGCAGCCGCTGCGCGACCGCGTGCACGCCGCCCTGGCCGAGCTGGGCCTCGAGCCGAGCATCGACAAGGACGGTGACGTCGCCTTCACCTTCTCCGAGCAGCAGATGTTCGTCCGCTGCACCGACGACGAGTCGAACGTCCTGCGCGTCTTCGGCCAGTGGGCCCTCGAGGAGCCCGTCCCGACCGACCCGGTCGAGCGCCTCCAGGTCTGCAACGACCTCAACGTCGCCTTCAACCTCGTCAAGGCCGCCGTCGCCGGCAACACCCTCCTCGTGACGAGCGAGCACATCCTCCCGCGCGGCGCCGACGTCCGCGGCCTGCTCGGCCTCGCCCTGCCGCTCGTCCTCCAGGGCGTCCAGCTCTGGCACCAGCGCGCCACCGGCCAGGAGCCCGAGGGCGACGACCCGTCGCAGGGGGAGCAGCCGTGACCGACGAGATCGTGCGCGTCGAGGTCGAGGACGGCATCGGCGTCATCCGGCTCGACCGGCCGAAGATGAACGCCCTCGACGCCGACATGCAGCGTCGGCTCGTCACGGCGGCCGAGCAGGTCTCCTCCGACCCGGAGGTCTGCGCCGTCGTCGTCTGGGGCGGGGAGCGGGTCTTCGCCGCGGGCGCGGACGTCAAGGAGATGGCCGACATGTCCTACACGGACATGCTCGAGCACGTGCGCCTCCTGCACACCTTCAGCCGCGCGCTCGCCGCGATCCCGAAGCCGACCGTCGCCGCCATCACCGGCTACGCCCTCGGCGGGGGGCTCGAGGTCGCGCTGTGCTGCGACTTCCGCGTCGTCGCCGACAACGCCAAGCTCGGCCTGCCGGAGATCCAGCTCGGCATCATGCCCGGCGCCGGCGGCACCCAGCGACTGCCCCGCCTCGTCGGCCCGGCGAAGGCCAAGCACATGCTCTTCACCGGCCGGCACGTCGGCGCCGAGGAGGCCCTGACCATCGGCCTCGCCGACCAGGTCGTCGCCCCCGACGAGGTGCTCTCCTCGGCCAAGGCGCTCGTCGCCCCCTTCGTGGGCGGTCCGGCCATCGCCCTCCGCGGCGCCAAGGAGGCCGTGGACCGCGGTCTCGAGGTCGACCTCCAGACCGGCCTGGAGATCGAGGCGCAGATCTTCACCGGCCTCTTCGCGACGAAGGACCAGAAGACCGGCATGCGCAGCTTCGTCGAGCAGGGCCCGGGCAAGGCCACCTTCGAAGGCGCCTGATGAGCGACCCGGCCGGCCCGGCCTCCACCGCCCCGGCGGCCCCCACCTCCTCGGTGGCCACCGCCGAGGAAGTGGAGCGTGCCTACGAGGACAACAAGCTCGCCCAGGTCCTCTACCACGACTGGGAGGCGCGGACCTACGACGAGAAGTGGTCGATCTCCTTCGACGAGCGGTGCACGTCGATCGTGCGCGACCGCTTCGTCAAGGTGCTCCGCTCCAGCCCGCGCTCCGGGGAGACCCTGCCCTTCGGGCGTGCCCTCGAGCTGGGCGCCGGGACCGGCTTCTTCTCGCTCAACCTGCTGCTCTCCGGCCTCGTCGAGGAGGTGCACGTCTCCGATCTCTCCCCGGGGATGGTCGAGGCGGCCCGGGCCAACGCGCAGCGGCTCGGTTTCACCATCGAGGGCCGGGTCGCCGACGCGGAGTCCCTCCCGTACGAGGACGACAGCTTCGACCTCGTCGTCGGGCACGCGGTCATCCACCACATCCCCGACGTCGAGGCGGCCTTGCGCGAGGTCCTGCGGGTGCTGCGCCCGGGTGGGCGCTTCGTCATCGCCGGCGAGCCGACGACGATCGGCCACTGGTACGCCCGTCACCTCGGCCGGATCACGTGGGAGACCGCCACGCGGGTGACCCGCCTGCCCTTCCTGCGGGCGAAGTGGGCACGCGAGCAGACCGAGCTGGACGAGTCCTCCCGCGCCGCCGCGCTCGAGGCCGTCGTCGACCTGCACACCTTCGACCCCGGTGAGCTCGCCGCGACCGCCCGACGCGCGGGCGCCGAGGACGTCGGGACCGCGACCGAGGAGCTGCTCTCGGCCTTCCTCGGGTGGCCGGTGCGCACCTTCGAGTACGCCGTCAGCGAGGACGCCCTCGGCTTCCGGTGGGCGAAGTTCGCCTACGGCTCGTGGGCCCGGCTGATGAAGGTCGACGCCCTCCTCGGTCTCGTCGTCCCCCAGCGCTTCTTCTACAACGTCGGGGTGACGGGCACCAAGCCCCGCCGCTGATGAGCCGGTCCGGCCCCACGTGGTGGCACTGGGCGAGGTGGGTGGTCGCCAACCGGGCGTGGAGCCACCACCACCTCCTCGGCTACCTGCGGATGCTGCGCGCCCGGGCGCGCACCCCCGGCCTGGTCTTCGAGGGGCCGTGCTTCATCGGCCCGGGTGTGCAGTTCCAGGTCACGCCTGGGACCGCCCGCCTGGTCGTCGGTGCCTACACGCACATCGGCGGCGGGTCCGCCCTTCGCGCGCACGAGGGGACGCTGCGCGTCGGCGAGAAGACGGTCATCGGCATCCGCAACACCGTCAACACGTGGTTGGACGTCGAGATCGGCTCCGCGTGCATCTTCGCCGACGACGTGTACGTCTGCGACTTCGACCACCGCACCGACGACCTCGACGTGCCGATCAAGGACCAGGGCATCGTCAAGTCACCCGTGCGCATCGGTGACGACGTGTGGGTCGCGACGAAGGTCGTCATCACCCGCGGCACCGACATCGGCGCCCACTCCGTCGTCGCGGCGGGCGCGGTGGTGCGGGGGGAGCATCCCGAGCGGTCCGTCATCGCGGGGGTGCCGGCGAAGGTGGTCAAGCGCCGCACGCAGGCACCGGCACCCGACGACCTGGACCTCCCCGCGGCGTGGGCATGATGGGGGCATGACCCGAGAGCCCCTCGACGTCCTCGTCGTGCACATCCCGACCGATGCCACCGAGGCCGTCCTCGCGGCCCTCTTCGCCGCCGGCGCCGGCGAGGTGGGGGAGTACCGCGAGTGCGCCTTCGTGCTCACCGGGCGCGGGCAGTTCCGACCGGTCGGGTCCGCCGACCCCACGATCGGCGAGGTCGGGGAGCTGACCCACGTGACCGAGGACCGGGTGGAGATCAGCTTCCACCGGTCCCGGCGGGCCGACGTCGTCGCCGCACTGCGCACGGCGCACCCCTACGAGGAGCCCTCCTTCCACGTCCTCGAGAACGCCGCCGACGACTGAGGGACGCCTGTCCGGGTGTGGCGAAGGGCACCCCACCCCGCCTTGGTCCGGTGGCCGGGCACTGGATAGCGTGATCAGAACCGGGAGTCACCGGGCCACCCGCCCGGGCCGCACCCGATCCACAGACCCCTCACCCAGGAAGAGGACGATTCACCGATGAACATCGTCGTCTGCGTGAAGTACGTGCCGGACGCGCAGTCCGAGCGCGGTTTCAACGAGGACAACACGACTGACCGTCAGGGCGTCGACGGACTGCTCTCCGAGCTCGACGAGTACGCCGTGGAGCAGGCCCTGCAGATCGCCGAGTCCGGCGACGGTGAGGTCACCGTCCTGACCGTCGGCCCGGCCGACGCGGCGGACGCCGTCAAGAAGTCCCTCCAGATGGGTGCCGACAAGGGCGTGCACGTCTCCGACGACGCGATCGCCGGCTCCGACGCCCCCGCGACCTCCCTCGTGCTCGCCGAGGCGATCAAGAAGATCGGGTCCCCGGACATCGTCCTCACCGGCATGGCCTCCACCGACGGCACCATGGGTGTCGTCCCCGCGATGCTCGCCGAGCGTCTCGGCCTGCCCCAGGTGACCTACGCCTCCGAGCTGACCGTCGACGGTGGCGCCGCGAAGATCCGCCGCGACGGCGACACCGCGAGCGAGACCGTCGAGGCCTCCCTCCCGGCGCTGGTCTCGGTCACCGATCAGATCAACGAGCCGCGCTACCCCTCCTTCAAGGGGATCATGGCCGCGAAGAAGAAGCCGGTCGAGGAGTGGGCCCTCGCCGACCTCGGCGTCGACGCCGGCCAGGTCGGCCTCGCCAACGCCTGGACCCAGGTCGAGGCCACGAACAAGCGCCCGCCGCGCGAGCAGGGCACCATCGTCACCGACGAGGGCGACGGCGGCACCAAGCTCGCCGAGTTCCTGACCACCCACAAGTTCGTCTGAGCGACGACTCAGTAGACAAGGAGCACAACATGGCTGAAGTCCTCGTCCTCGTCGACCACGCGAACGGTGCGGTGAAGAAGCCCGCCGCCGAGATGCTGACGGTCGCCCGTCGCCTCGGTGAGCCCTCCGCCGTCTTCATCGGCCCCGGGGCCGACACCGCCAAGGACCTGCTCGCCCGCTACGGCGCCGAGAAGATCTACGCCGTCTCCGACGCGAGCGCCTGGGAGCACCTCGTCGCGCCGCAGGCGGAGATCCTCGCCCAGCTCGTGCAGGAGAAGCAGCCGGCCGCCGTGCTCATCCCGAGCAACTCCGGTGGCAAGGAGATCGCGGCGCGCCTGGCGATCAAGACCGAGTCCGGCCTGATCACCGACGCCGAAGACGTCCAGGCCGGCTCCGACGGCCCGGTCACGACGCAGTCCGTCTTCGCCGGCAGCTACACCGTCGACGCGAAGGTCACCAAGGGCACCCCGATCATCTGCGTCAAGCCGAACTCCGCCGGGCCCGAGCAGGCGAACGGCGCCGGTGCCTACGAGGAGCTCTCGGTGAGCCTCTCCGAGGGCGCCACGGCCGCGAAGATCACCTCCAGCGAGCCGAAGAAGGCCTCCGGTCGCCCCGAGCTCACCGAGGCGGCGATCGTCGTCTCCGGTGGTCGCGGCACCGGCGGTGACTTCTCCCCGGTCGAGACCTTCGCCGACGCGCTCGGTGCCGCCGTCGGCGCCTCCCGCGCCGCGGTGGACGCCGGGTGGTACCCGCACTCCTCGCAGGTCGGCCAGACCGGCAAGCAGGTCTCCCCGCAGCTCTACGTCGCGGCCGGGATCTCCGGTGCGATCCAGCACCGCGCCGGCATGCAGACCTCGAAGACGATCGTCGCCGTCAACAAGGACGAGGAGGCGCCGATCTTCGAGCTCGTCGACTTCGGCGTCGTCGGCGACCTCTTCCAGGTCCTGCCCCAGGCCACGGAGGCCGTCAAGGGCAAGTGAGCCGCTGTCGGAAGGGCCCCGCACCACCCGGTGCGGGGCCCTTCTCGCGTCTCGGCCGGGGGTTGGTCCCCGGTGGGCGAAGGGGGGCCGCCTCTTGGGCTCCGCACGCTCCGCCCTGAGTGGGGGCGGCCCCTCGCCCGCCGCGCTCTTCCTCTCGCCGTGCACGAAGGGGGGCGCTGGGCACCGGGTGGGCGTATATGGCCGGTCTGGTCGTGATCGCTACCGGTTGTGCTCCCGCTTCGTGCGGTCGGGCGGGGTGACTACTGGGGCTGCACGCGGCGGTCGCGCTGGTCCTTCAGGGCCATGGCGAGGGCGAGGAGCACGACGAGTCCGATGAGGGCGAAGCCGACGACGATGGCGACCGACCAGCTGCCGGTGAGGCCGAGCGCGCCGAAGGCGGCGGAGGTGATGACCGCGATCCCGATCGAGGTGCCGATGCGCTGCCCGGTCTGCATCACCGCGCCGGAGCTGCCGGCGTAGGCGAGCGGTACCTCGGCGAGGGTGAGGGTCTGGTTGGGACTGATGACCGATCCCTGCGCGATGCCGATGAAGACGAGACTGGCCACGAGCCACCACTCGCTGACCCACCCCATGGCCTGGAGCGTCACGACCGCGATGCTGAGGAGCAGACCGACGAGGGCGAAGCACAGCCCCCCGACGACCACCTTGCGCCCGTACTGCAGGACCCGGCTGCCGGCCCAGTGCGCGGCGACCGCGGAGATGAGCGCCGAGGGCACGCCGACGAGGCCGGCCTGGAAGGCGGTCTTGCCGGCGCCCTCCTGCATGTACATCGCCACGAGCACCCAGATGCTCGTCATGCCGAGGAAGTACAGCATGACGATGAGGCTGCCGTTGGTGAAGCTGCGGATGGTGAAGATGTCGAGGTCGACCATCGGGCTGCGTCCGGTCGCGCGGTAGTGGCGCTCCCACCGCACCCACACCCACACGAGGGCGATCCCGAGGGGGAGGGTGGCCCAGAACCACGGGGAGCTGCCACCCTCGACGAAGGGGAGCATCGTCGCCAGGACGGCGAGGCCGAGCAGGATCGACCCGACCGGGTCGAGGGAGCGGGAGGCGTGCGCACTGGTGCCGTCCGCGATACGGGCACGGCTCAGCAGCGGGCGCGGGAACCACAGCAGGGCGAGGGCGATGCACAGCAGTCCCACGGGCACGTTGACGAGGAAGGTCAGGCGCCACCCGAGCTCCGGCCCGCCGAGCTCGATGAGGAGGCCGCCGAGCACCGGCCCGATCCCGACGGCGACCCCGACGATGCTGCCGAAGTAGCCGAAGGCCTGGCCCCGCTCGGAGCCGCGGAAGTACTGCTGGATCATCCCGACGCCCTGCGGGTTGAGCAGCCCCGAGCCGACACCCTGGACGAAGCGGGCGGCGTTGAGGGAGTTGGGGTCCGGTGCGAGCCCTGCGGCCACCGAGGAGAGGGTGAAGACGGCGGCGCCGATGATGAAGATGCCGCCCCGGCCCATGAGGTCACCGGCACGGCCGGCGGCGACGAGCACGACACCGAAGGTGAGCGCGTACCCCGCGAGGACCCACTGGGCGTCGGAGTCGCTGGCGTCGAGGCCGTGCTGGATCGAGGGGAGGGCGACGTTGACGATGCTCACGCCCACGAGGGACATGAAGATCGCGACGAGGAGGACGCCGAGGATCTTCCAGCGCTGCGGGTCCGGCTCGTGCGGGGAGTCCGCCCGACCCGGGTCGTCCTGCTCGACCGTCACTGACGCTCCTTCCGATATGTGTGCCATGCAGACGAACGCCAGGGCTGGGGAGGATCATTCCGCGACCGGCTCACCGCGCATCGAGCGTACCGAGCGGGTGAGCATGGGCAGCGCCGAGAGGGCCATGCCGATACCGCCGACGAGCACACCCGCGCGGGTGCCGAGCGACGCACCTGCCGGGGGAGGTGGCCGTCCGGGCGACCGGTGGTCCTCCTTTCCCTCGGGGGATGCGGCCGAAGGGGGCGGCGGACACGCGGCGACGGGAGCCGGTCACCGGTAGGAGTCGATCACCCCGAGCGGCTGGTCCTCCCACCCGAGGTCGCGGATCAGGCTCCAGCAGTCGGGGCGGGACCCGTCGACATCGGTGACGCCGTAGGTGTCGGCGAGCTGCCGCGCGGTGACCACGGCGCCGTGGTGCCGGGCCCGCCCTTCGTCGGCGGCGACGGCCGCCACCCCCCGGGCGACGTAGGTCGGCGTCTCGGACACGCCGAAGCCCGGCACCCGCTCGGCCGCCTCCTGCCAGGTCTCCTCGGTCACCCCGAAGGCGTCGAGCATCGCCTCCGAGCGCAGCCATCCCGGCGTCACGCCGAGGACCGTGACCGGCTCGTCCGCCAGCTCGGCGCTCAGGCTGGTGATGAGCCGGTCGATGCACCCCTTGACGTAGTCGTAGTAGAAGCCGACGCCGGCCCGGTAGGAGGTGTTGACCTCGCGCGGCCCGTCCGTCATCTCCACCAGGAGCGCGTCGCCGGTCTCGATGAGCAGCGGGAGCGCCAGGGCGCTGGTCACGACGTGGGTGTCGATGCCCATCCGCAGCATGCGCAGGCCGCCGGCGAGGTCGTGCTCCCACAACGGCACACCGAACTGGGCGTACCGGTCCCCGCCGAAGACGTCGTTGACGAGCACGTCGAGGCGGCCGTGACGCTCGCGGATCCGCTCGACGAGGGCACGGACCTGGTCGGGGTCGGTGTGGTCGACACGCTCGGCGACTCCGTGTCCGCCGGCCGCGGTCATGAGCTCGCCGGTCTCCTCGATGGTCTCCCGTCGTCCGATGTCCGAGGGCCCGTGCTCGCGGCTGCTGCGGCCGGTGGCGTGCACGAAGGCGCCCGCCCGCGCGAGCTCGACCGCCAGCGCCCGTCCGGCGCCGCGGGTGGCGCCGGCGACGAGCGCGACCCGGCCGGTCAGTGGTGCGGTCTCCATCTGCCGAGCCTGCCACCGGCCGCCACCGACCGCCAGAGGGGATCGGCCGTGCGCACCTGCCGGGGGGAGTGGCCCTCCGGGCGAGCGTCGGTCGTCCTGTCCCCAGGGGGATGCGGCGTGGAGGGGGCGGGATGCGGTGTGGAGGAGGGAGCGGGCGGCGGGAATAACCTCCACCGCCCGCTCGTAGACTCTGGGTGATGAGCACGTACCTCGACCACGCGGCGACCACGCCCATGACCCCGGCTGCCCGGGAGGCGATGGTCGAACAGCTCGCGCAGGCGGGCAACCCCTCGAGCCTGCACGGCCCGGGCCGGACCGCGCGCCGGGTCGTCGAGGAGTCCCGCGAGCAGATCGCCGAGGCGCTCGGCGCCCGCCCGAGCGAGGTCGTCTTCACCTCCGGCGGCACCGAGGCGGACAACATCGCGGTCACCGGCACCCTGCGGGCCGCCCGCGCCGTCGACCCCGGCCGCACGCGGATCATCGCCAGCGGTGTCGAGCACCACGCCGTCCTCGACGCGGTCGAGCACGCCGTGGAGCACGAGGGCGCGAGCTCCACCTTCGTCGAGCCGGGGGAGTGCGGTCGGGTCACCCCGGACGCCGTCCGCGCCGCCCTCGAGAGCGACCCCTCCGACGTCGCGCTCGTCTCCGTCATGTGGGCCAACAACGAGGTCGGCACCGTCCAGGACGTCACCGCCATCGCCGCGCTCGCGCACGAGCACGGCGTGCCCTTCCACACCGACGCGGTCCAGGCGACCGCGCACCTGCCGGTCGACTTCGAGGCGAGCGGCGCCGACCTCATGAGCGTCACCGCCCACAAGCTCGGCGGCCCCGTCGGCATCGGCGCCCTCCTCGCCCGCCGGGATGCGCGTCTCGCCCCGATCAGCCACGGGGGAGGGCAGGAGCGCGGCATCCGCTCCGGCACCGTCGACGCCCCGGCGATCCGAGCCTTCGCCGTCGCGCTCACCGATGCCGTGGAGCACCGCGACGAGGAGGCCCGTCGCCTCGGCGCCCTGCGCGACCGCTTCCTCGCCGGCACCCAGGCCCTCGACCTCGGCATCCGGATCACCGGCTGCTGGGAGCCCGGCGACGTCACCACCCGCCTGCCCGGCAACGCGCACATCACCATCCCCGGCTGCGAAGGGGACTCGATGCTCTACCTCCTCGACGCCGCGGGCGTGGCGGTCTCCACCGGGTCGGCCTGCAAGGCCGGCATCCCGCAGCCCTCGCACGTCGTGCTCGCCATGGGCCGCTCCGAGGAGGAGGCCCGCGGCTCGCTGCGCGTCTCCTTCGGCTGGACCTCCACCGAGGAGGACGTGGACGCGGTCCTCGCCGCCCTGCCCGACGCCGTCTCGCGCGCCCGCCGCGCGAGCGGTGCCGCCTGAGGCCGGCCGTGCGTGTCGTCGCCGCGATGAGCGGCGGGGTGGACTCCGCCGTCGCCGCCGCCCGCATGATCGACGCCGGCCACGACGTGGTCGGCGTGCACCTCGCCCTCGCCAAGGACGCCAGGACCCTCCGCGAAGGGGCCCGCGGCTGCTGCACGATCGAGGACGCCGGCGACGCGCGCCGGGTCGCCGACCGGCTCGGCATCCCGTTCTACGTCTGGGACATGGCCGAGCGCTTCCGGCAGGACGTCGTCGAGGACTTCGTCGCCGAGTACGCCGCCGGCCGCACCCCCAACCCCTGCCTGCGCTGCAACGAGAAGATCAAGTTCGCCGCGCTCCTGGACAAGGCGCTCGCCCTCGGCTTCGACGCGGTCGCGACGGGCCACTACGCGCAGGTCGTCGACGGGGACGACGGGCGTGAGCTGCACCGTGCCGTCGACCCGCAGAAGGACCAGTCCTACGTCCTCGGCGTGCTCGACGAGGAGCAGCTGGCCCGGGCCTTCTTCCCGCTCGGCGACACGACCAAGCCGCAGATCCGCGAGGAGGCGGGCGAGCGCGGCTTCGCCGTGGCCAAGAAGCCGGACAGCCACGACATCTGCTTCATCTCCGACGGCGACACCCGCGGCTGGCTGACCGAGCGTCTCGGCGAGCGGCCCGGCGAGATCGTCGACGAGACGAGCGGCCAGGTCGTCGGCGAGCACCGCGGGGCCTACGGCTTCACCGTCGGGCAGCGTCGCGGGCTGGGCCTGGACCGCTCCGGGCTCGACGGCGAGGCGCGCTACGTGACGCGGGTGGAGGCGGGGTCCAACCGCGTCTTCATCGGCACCTCCGACCTGCTCGGGCACGACCTCATCGAGGCCGACCACGTGCGCTGGTGCGGCCCGGCCGCCGCCGGGAGCCACCGCCTCGGGGCCCAGCTGCGGGCCCACGGCGAGGAGGTCCCCGCGACCGCCACCGTCGAGGGCGAAGGGGAGGACGCCCGCCTCCTCGTGCGGCTGGACCGCGCCGTGCGCGGGGTCGCGCCCGGTCAGTCGGTCGTCCTCTACGACGGCACCCGCGTCGTCGGGTCCGGGACGATCAGCCACGCCGGCCGCGCGGCCCGTGCGGAGGGTGCCGGCGACGTGGCTCGAGGTGGCTCCGGTGCGCACATCCGACCGGGGGCCCCTCGAAGCGACAGGGCCGAGGCGTGACCCGCGCGTCGGGAGTCGGGTCCTGGCCGGGGGAGCGCCCGCGCGAAGCGGTCCGCGCCGTGCGCGACCTCCTCGGCGAGGGCATCCCCCACCTGCCCGAGCTGCCCGCCCGGGGCATCGGCGCCGACATGGTCGGCCGCACCGGCGCCCTCCTCGAGGGGCTGCACGTCGAGACCCAGCCCTACGGGTGGCGCTTCGTCGACCGGCCCGGCCGGGACGAAGGGCGGGCCCACGCCCTCCTGCGCGAGGACCTCGACGAGCTCGCCGAGGCCTACGACGGCTGGTCCGGCCCGCTCAAGGTCCAGGTCACCGGGCCGTGGACGCTCGCCGCGAGCATCGAGCTGACCCGTGGCGAACGGGCCACCTCGGATGCCGGTGCCCGCCGCGACATCGCCGCCTCGCTCGCCGAGGGGCTGGCCGCGCACCTCGCCGACGTGCACCGGCTCGTGCCCGACGCCCGGCTGCTCGTCCAGCTCGACGAGCCCGCTCTGCCCGCCGTGCTCGGCGGACGGCTGCCCACCCAGTCCGGCTACGGGAACCTCCGGGCGGTCGGCCGCTCCGAGGTCCGCGACGGGCTGCGCACGGTCCTGGAGGTCATCGGTGAGCGGGAGGGCCTCGTGCACTGCTGCGCCGCCGACGCGCCGGTGTCCCTGCTGCGCGAGAGCGGCGCCGGCGCCATCTCGCTCGACACCTCGCTGCTCGGGCCGTCCGGCTGGGAGCAGGTGGCCGAGGCGATGGACGTCGGGGTGACGCTGTGGGCGGGGGCCGTCCCGACCGTCGGCAGCGACCCGACGCCCGGCACCGCCGACTGGCGTGCCGCGCGCGACCGGCTGCTCGCCGCCTGGCACCGGGTCGGCCTGGCCGATGCGGACCTGGACCACCTCGTGGTCACGCCCGCCTGCGGCCTGGCCGGGGCCTCCCCTTCGTCCGCGGTGGCGACCACGCGGGCCACGACCGACCTCGCGGCCGCGCTCACCGACATCGCCACCGGCTGACCCGTCGACAGCGCCGGGTACCTGAGGCATGCTCGCGCCATGGGTCCAGACGAGATGTTCCGCGACGCGACGAGCGTGCGCCGTGCCCTGACCGAGAGCGACTACCTGGCCGACGAGGGCCTCGGTACCGTCACCTACCTCGCGCACGCCCTCCAGCGTCCGCTGCTGCTGGAGGGGGAGCCGGGCACCGGCAAGACCGCCTTGGCCGAGGCCGTGGCCGAGGTGCTCTCGCTGCCCCTCATCCGGCTCCAGTGCTACGAGGGCATCGATGCGACGCAGGCGCTCTACGACTGGGACTTCCCGCGGCAGATCCTCCACCTGCGCGCCGTCGAGGCGCTCGCCTCCCCGGACCGCCCGGCACCGCGGGCCGACGAGCTCGAGGCGGAGCTCTTCGACGAGCGCTTCCTCCTGGCGAGGCCCGTCCTGCGGGCGCTCCAGGAGAGCCCGTGCGTGCTGCTCGTCGACGAGATCGACCGGGCCGACGACGAGTTCGAGGCCTTCCTCCTCGAGGTGCTCTCGACCTGGCAGGTGACGATCCCGGAGGTCGGCACGGTCGCCGCGGCCACACCCCCCTTCGTCGTGCTCACCTCCAACCGCACCCGGGAGCTGCACGACGCGCTCAAGCGCCGCTGCCTGTACCACTGGATCGACCACCCGAGCATGCAGCGGGAGCTGGAGATCGTGCGCGCCCGGCTGCCGCAGGTCTCGCTCGACCTCGCCGAGCAGGTCGTCGG
Source organism: uncultured Janibacter sp. (assembly GCA_964430615.1). Taxonomy (GTDB): domain Bacteria; phylum Actinomycetota; class Actinomycetes; order Actinomycetales; family Dermatophilaceae; genus Janibacter. The sequence continues at coordinate 15,004 of CAYSGN010000001.1, forward strand.
TCTCGTCCAGCGGCTGCGCCACGACGGCGACCTCATCAAGCCGCCCGGGGTCGCCGAGACCCTCGACTGGGCCCGCGCCCTGGACGCCCTGGGGGCCAGCACGCTCGACCCGCAGGTCGCCGCGACGACGCTCGGCACCGCCGTGAAGTACCGCGAGGACGGGGACCGGGTCCGCGCCGCCCTCGACCGGATGCTGGCGAGCTGAATGCCCTGGACCGGTGAGGAGACCCTCCTCGGGTTCGCCCGTGCCCTGCGCGCCGCCGGGCTGCCGGTGACCGCCCACCGTGAGCGCACCTTCCTCCGGGCGGTCGCCGCGGTCGGCGCCGCCGACCGGGACGGGGTGTACTGGGCCGGGCGCGCGACGCTGACCACCTCCGCGGCGGACATCGGCCCCTACGACGCCGTCTTCACGACCTGGTTCGCGGGGACGCCGCTCGATGCCGTCACGACGCGGGACGTGCCGCGCAGCAACGTCGTGCAGGCCGCGCTGGCGGAGACCTCCGATCACGGGCAGGAGCAGGAGGAGGACGACCCGGTGAAGGCGGTCGCGAGCCCCGCGGAGGTGCTGCGCCACCGCGACGTCGCCGACCTCTCCCCGGAGGACCGGGCCCACCTGCGCCGACTCTTCGGGGTGCTGCGTCCGCAGCCACCGACCCGGCCCGCGCGGCGGCTCTCCAGCGCCCGGCGGGGGCGGATCGACGGCCCGGCGACCCTGCGTGCCCAGCTGCGTCGGATGGGCGAGCCCGGACCGGTCCACCACCGCCGACGCCGCAGCCGGCCGCGCCGGGTCGTGCTGCTCGTGGACGTCTCCGGCTCGATGTCCTCCTACGCCGACTCGCTCCTGCGCCTGGCCCATCGGATGGTCCGCTCCGCCCCGCGCACGACCGAGGTCTTCACGATGGGCACGCGGCTGACGCGGGTCACCCGGGCGCTGCGGGAGCGCGACCCGGACCACGCGCTGCTCGCCGCCGGCGAGATGGTGCCGGACTGGTCGGGCGGGACGCGTCTCGGGGAGGTGCTCGGCGCCTTCCTCGACCGCTGGGGGCGACGGGGGATGGCCCGGCGTGCGGTCGTCGTCGTCTTCTCCGACGGCTGGGAGAGGGAGGGCACCGCGCTGCTCGCGGAGCAGATGAGTCGCCTCCGGCGACTGGCCCACCGGGTGGTCTGGGTCAACCCGCACCGGGGCAAGGAGGGCTACCAGCCCGTGCAGGCCGGCATCGTCGCGGCACTGCCGCACTGCGACGACTTCGTCGCGGGCCACTCCCTGGCGACCTTCGAGGAGCTGCTAGACGTGGTGGCCGGCGCGTAGGACGCGCCTCGCGACGGGGGCCCGTCTCGCATCGCCCCTGTGGCCCTTGTCACGACCGTCCAGTTGGGACAGGCTGCCGACCAATGCCCGGAGACCCTTGCGACGAACGGATGGATCAATGGCGCGAATCACCGTCAGCGTCGACGGACTGACCCGCACGGACGAGGTCGAGCCCCGCACCCTGCTCGTGGACTACCTGCGCGAGAGCGCGGGACGGACCGGCACGGTCGTCGGCTGCGACACGAGCAACTGCGGCGCCTGCACCGTGCTGCTGGACGGGGAGAGCATCAAGTCCTGCTCCGTCCTGGCCGTGCAGGCCGACGGCCACGAGGTCGAGACCGTCGCCGGCCTCGCCGGGCCGGACGGCAGCCTGCACCCGGTCCAGCAGGCCTTCCACGAGCACCACGGTCTCCAGTGCGGCTACTGCACGCCGGGGATGCTCATGCGCACGGTCTGCTTCGTGCGCGAGAACCCCTCACCCACCGAGGACGAGGTGCGTGAGGGCATCAAGGGCAACATGTGCCGGTGCACCGGCTACCAGGGGATCGTCGCCGCCGTCATGGACTACGCCGCGACCACGCGTGACGAGGAGGCCGGCCGATGACGACGACGTCCGAGACCCCGACCGAGGAGCAGGCCCAGGAGGTGGGCCGGGCGCGCCGCCGCAAGGAGGACCAGCGCCTGCTCACCGGGCGGACCAGGTGGACCGACAACATCGTCCTGCCGGGCATGCTGCACCTGTCCCTGCTGCGCTCACCGGTGGCCCACGCGAAGATCACCACCCTCGACACCTCCGAGGCCGAGCAGGCGCCCGGCGTCGTCGCGGTCTTCACGGGGGAGGACCTGCCCGAGCAGGGCCCCATGCCCACCGCGTGGACGGTCAGCGACGACATGAAGACGCCGGAGTACCTCCCGGTGAGCGTCGGGACCGTCAAGCACGTGGGCGACGTCGTCGCCGTCGTCGCCGCCACCTCGAAGGCCGCGGCCGACGACGCGCTGGAGCTCATCGACGTCGACTACGACGACCTGCCGGTCGTCGTCGACCCCGTGGCCGCCCGCGCGGAGGGTGCCCCGCTGGTCCACCCGGACCTCGGCACCAACGTGTGCGCCACCTGGGGCCTGGACTCGGTGGGTCTCGGCACCGGTGGTGACGCCCTCGAGGCGATCCGCCAGGCGGAGCAGGACCCGGAGCAGGTCGTCGTCCGACGGACCCTCCGGCAGAACCGGATCACCCCCGCCTACATCGAGCCGCGCTCGGTCGTCGTCGACCCGACGACCGAACAGGTCACGCTCTACTCGGCCACGCAGGTGCCGCACATCGTGCGCATCCTCATGGCCATGACCCAGCCGATCGCCGAGCACGAGCTGCGCGTCGTCGCCCCCGACGTCGGGGGCGGCTTCGGGGGCAAGCTCCAGTTCACCCGGGAGGAGGCACTCGTCCTCCTCGTCGCCCGGCGCCTGCAGGTCCCGTGCAAGTACACCGAGAACCGCAGCGAGTCGATGCAGTCCTCGCACCACGCCCGCGACCAGGTCCAGGAGATGACCCTGGCCGCCCGACGCGACGGCACGATCACCGCCCTGGACGTCGAGCTGACCGCGGACATGGGCGCCTACCTCGGCATCCTCACCGCCGGCATCCCGCTGCTCGGCGGCTTCATGTTCAACGGGATCTACAAGATCCCCGCCTACCGCTTCCACTGCACCGACGTCTTCACGAACAAGACGATGACCGACGCCTACCGCGGCGCGGGCAAGCCGGAGGCCACCTTCGGCATCGAGCGGATGATGGACGAGCTCGCCGTCGAGCTCGGCCTCGACCCGGTCGAGGTCCGGCGGCGCAACTGGATCACGCCCGAGGAGTTCCCGTACCCCACGGTCGCCGGCCTGACCTACGACTCCGGGAACTACGACCAGGCCACGGACCGGGCGCTGGAGATGTTCGGCTACGAGGAGCTGCGCGCCGAGCAGCGTCGCCGCCACGAGTCCGGTGACCCCGTCCGGCTGGGCATCGGGGTGTGCACCTTCGTCGAGCTCTCCGGCCTGGCTCCCAGCCGCGTGCTCGGCGGGCTGAACTACGGCTCCGGCGGCTGGGAGCACGCGACGATCCGCATGCTGCCGACGGGCAAGGTCGAGGTCGTCGCGGGCACCACCCCGCACGGCCAGGGGCACGCCACCGCCTTCGCCCAGATCGTCTCCGACGAGCTCGGTGTCCCCTTCGAGGACATCATCCTCATCACCGGGGACACCGCCTCCTCCCACAAGGGGATGGACACCTACGGCTCACGCTCGCTCGTCGTCGGCGGCATGGCCATCGTCGGCGCCGCCCGCAAGGTGGTCGAGAAGGCCAGGCCGATCGCCGCGCACATGCTCGAGGCGGACGTGGACGACCTCGAGTACGCCCGGGGCCGCTTCTCCGTCAGGGGCACCGGCAGCGGGGTCACCCTCACCGAGATCTCGCTGAGCACCTGGCTCGCCCACGACCTGCCCGACGGGCTCGAGCCCAACCTCGACTCGGACTGCACCTTCGACCCGGAGAACTTCTCCTACCCGACGGGCACCCACCTCGTCGCCCTCGAGGTCGACACCCGCACCGGGCGGGTCGGGCTGCGCGACTACGTCTGCGTCCAGGACGTCGGAGTGGTCGTCAACCCGCTCATCGTCGACGGGCAGGTGCAGGGCGGTCTCACCCAGGGGATCGCTCAGGCCCTGTACGAGGAGATCGTCTACTCCGAGGACGGGCAGCTGGTCTCCGGCACCCTCGCCGACTACCTCGTGCCGGCCGCGCCGGACGTGCTGCGCTACCGGACCGACTACACGGTCACCGAGGCGACGACGAACACCCTCGGGGTCAAGGCGGTCGGCGAGACCGGGACCACCGCGGCCCCGCCGGCGATCGTCAACGGCGTGCTGGACGCCCTTCGCCCGCTCGGCGTGGACGACATCACCATGCCGTGCACCCCGCTCAAGGTGTGGACCGCGCTGCAGGAGGCGGGCGAGGGGCCACCCGCGGACCTCACGGACGAAGGGAGCTCGTCATGATCCCCGGCACCTTCGAGCACGCCGCCCCGGCGACCGTGGCCGACGCGGTCCAGGCACTCACCGAGCACGGTGACGAGGCGCAGCTGCTCGCCGGCGGGCAGTCGCTGCTGCCCGTGCTCAAGCTGCGGATGGCCGACCCGGGCGTCCTCGTGGACCTGGGCCGCGTGGCCGGCATCCGGGAGGTGCGCGAGGAGGGCGAGGACCTCGTCATCGGGGCGATGGCCACCCATCACACCGTCGCGAACGACCCCCTCGTCACCGAGCACGCGGGGGTGCTCGCCCAGGCGGCCGCGTCCGTGGGAGACCCGCAGATCCGCTACCGCGGCACGATCGGTGGTTCGCTCGCCCACGCCGACCCGGCCGGCGACATCGCCCCGGCGGTGCTCGCGCTCGAGGCGACCCTCGAGGTCACCGGGCCCTCCGGCACCCGTACGGTGCCCGCGAGCGACTTCTTCGAGGACTACTTCACGACCTCCCTCGGCGAGGACGAGCTGCTCACCGCGGTCCGGGTGCCCAAGCACACCGGCTGGGGGATGCGCTACGAGAAGTTCGCCCAGGTGGCCCAGTCGTGGGCGATCGTCGCGGTCGCCGCCGCCGTCCGGGTGGAGGCGGGGGCGCTCGCCGAGGTCCGGCTGGGGATGTCGAACATGGGCAGCACCCCCCTTCGTGCCCGCATCGCGGAGGAGGCCCTGACCGGCAGCCCGCTCGAGACCACGACGCTGGAGCAGGCGGCCGCCCTGGCCGGCGAGGGCACCGAGCCGCCGACCGACTCCTCCGGGACACCGGCCTACCGCCGCCACCTCGCGGGGGTGCTGGCCGGGCGCGCGGTCTCCGCCGCGGCCGGGGTGGCCTGACCGAGAGAGAGCAGGAGGCACGATGACGCAGAGCACGCGCACGATCGACCTGAACGCAGACGGTGGTGAGAGCTTCGGCCGGTGGGAGCTGGGTGCCGACACCGAGCTGGCGCCGCTCATCACGTCGATGAACGTCGCCTGCGGGTGGCACGCCGGTGACCCGGCCACGATGGCCCGGTCGGTGGCCCTCGCGAAGGAGCACTCCATCGCCCTCGGGTCCCACCCGGGCTTCCCCGACCTCACCGGATTCGGCCGGCGTGCGATGGCCTTCTCCCCGGCCGAGGCGGCCCAGGCGGTGCTCTACCAGACGGGTGCGCTGCGCGCCTTCGCCGACCACCAGGGCGTGCCGATGCAGCACGTGAAGCCGCACGGCAGCCTCTACGGGCTGCTCATGAAGGACGACGACGTCGCCGACGCCGTGGCCGACGCGGTGGCCGAGCTCGACCCCACCCTCTTCATCGTCCTCGAGGCCGGGCCCTGCGCCGAGCGTCAGCGCGAGCGTGGGCACAAGGTGGCGGCGGAGGCCTTCGCCGACCTCGAGTACACCGACGACGGGCACATCATCATCGACCCGAAGAACCAGCGTCGGGACCCGCAGTGGTGCGCCGACCAGGTCGCCGGGATCCTCGAGGGCACCGTGCGCTCGGCCGCCGGTGTGGAGACGAGGATCACCGCGGACACGGTCTGCCTCCACTCGGACCGGCCGGGCGCCGAGGAGAACGCCCACGCCGTCGTCGAGCGGATGACCAGCATGGGGTGGACCATCCGGCCACTCCACCAGCACGACCAGGAGGGTTCATGAGTCAAGCGGTGCAGCTGCCACCGGCCCGGTACGAGCACGGCGGCGATGAGTTCATCTTCGTGGAGATCGCCGAGGAGATGAGCATGGAGGCCAACATCAAGGCCATGCTCATCACCCAGGAGCTCGTCGACCGCGACCTCTCGGGCATCGTCGACATCTGCCCGTCCAACGCCTCCTACCTCGTGCGCTTCGACCCGGACGTCCTGCCGCCGGCGGACCTGATGAGCCTGCTCCAGGAGCTGGAGGCGAAGTTCTCCGAGGTCCCGGAGAACTTCACGCTCGACACGAGGGTCGTCGACATCCCGGTGCTCTACGACGACCCGTGGACCCACGAGGCGCTCATGCGCTTCCGCGACCGTCACCAGGACCCGGAGTCGACCGACCTCGAGTACGGGGCGCGCACCAACGGCTTCGACAGCGTCCAGGCCTTCATCGACCACCTCGCCGGCAACCCGTGGATCGTCACGATGCTCGGCTTCGTGCCGGGTCTGCCCTTCTGCTACCAGCTCGAGCCGCGGGAGCGGCAGGTGCAGGTGCCCAAGTACGTGCGCCCACGCACCTTCACCCCCGAGCGGGCCTTCGGCATCGGCGGCGCCTTCTCGGTCGTCTACCCCGTGCAGGGCGCCGGTGGCTACCAGCTGTACGGGATGTCCGCGACGCCGGTGCTCAACGTGCGTCAGGACCACCCCGACTTCGACCACTCGATCGTCTTCCCGAAGGCCGGGGACATCCTGCGCTACCGCTCCGTGGACCGCTCCGAGTTCGACGCGACCCGCAAGGAGGTCGAGGCCGGGACCTTCCGCTACCGCCAGCACGACGTCGAGTTCTCGCCGGCGGCATTCCTGCACGACCCCCAAGGGGTCAACGACCACCTGCTGGAGGTGCTGTACCGATGAGCGCACAGGTGAAGGTCCTCTCCGGCGGCCTCTCCACGACGGTCCAGGACCTGGGCCGGGCCGGCCGCTACGCGATCGGCATGCCCCCGTCGGGTGCCATGGACCAGTTCTCCTTCCGCGTCGCCAACCTCCTCGTCGGCAACGACGAAGGGGAGGCGGCGCTGGAGGCGACGTACATCGGCCCCACCCTGGAGTTCACCGACGAGCGGACCGTCGCCGTGACCGGCGGGGACGCCGCGGTGACCCTCAACGGCGAGCCGCTGCCGATGTGGACGAGCGTGCGCGTCGCCTCCGGCGACGTCCTGGCCTTCGGGATGATCGCCTCCGGTGCGCGGCCCTACGTCGCGATCTCCGGCGGGGTGGCCGTGCCCGAGTACCTCGGCTCCCGCTCCACCTACACCCTCATCGGCCTCGGCGGCCACGAAGGACGCACCCTGGCCGACGGCGACGTCCTCCCGCTGGGCGAGGGCCGCGCCGTGGCCGACGGCCGCAGCGTGCCCGAGGACCTCGTCCCCACCTTCGGCTCGGACGTCGAGGTGCGCGCGGTCGTCGGGCTGTGCTCCTACCGGCTCACCGAGCCGGCGCTCGCCTCCTTCCTCGACACCCCGTGGAAGGTCACCAAGGACGCCGACCGGGTCGGGTACCGCCTGCGGGGCGGCTCGCTCGACTTCGTCGAGCGGGAGCAGCCCTTCGGCGCCGGCAGCGACCCGGCCAACGTCGTCGACCTGGGCTACCCGCTCGGGTCGGTCCAGGTCCCCGGCGGCGACGAGCCGATCGTCCTCCTCGGTGACGCCGTGACCGGTGGTGGTTACGTCACCATCGCCACGGTCATCTCCGTCGACCGTGACCTCTTCGGCCAGGCCAAGACCGGCGACACCGTGCGCTTCCGGTCCGTCGACGTGGACGAGGCGCTCGCCGCCCGGGACGAGCGCACGCGCCACCTGGACCGGATCCGGACCGCACTGTCCTGATCCAGCACCTCCTGAAACCAACCCGAAAGGACCGCACATGGCCACCATCCCCTCGCCGCTGCCCGGGGTCTTCTACCGCCGCCCGTCACCGGAGGAGGACGAGTACGTCCGTGAGGGCGACCAGGTCACCGAGGGCCAGACCATCGGCCTCATCGAGGTGATGAAGAACTTCACCGAGCTCAAGGCCAGCGCGGCGGGCACGGTCAAGGAGTTCCTCGTCGACGACGCCGGTGAGGTCTCCGTCGGCCAGGACGTCGTGGTCCTGGAGTGAGCGCGACGACGCCACCCCGTGTCCTGGTCGCCAACCGTGGCGAGATCGCCGTACGGATCATCCGCGCCGCCCACCTGCTGGGCTGGGAGGCGGTGGCCGTGCACTCCGAGGTCGATGCCACCGCGCGGTGGGTCGAGCTCGCCGACGAGGCGGTGGCCATCGGGCCGTCGCCGGCGACGAAGTCCTACCTCGACGTCGACGCCGTGCTGCGGGCCGCGCAGGAGACCGGCTGCACGTACGTGCACCCCGGCTACGGCTTCCTCTCCGAGCGCCCGGAGTTCGCCCGGCGCGTGACCGAGGCCGGGCTGACCTTCGTCGGCCCCTCCGCGGAGGTCATCGAGGCCATGGGCGACAAGGCGGCGGCGCGCCGCACCGCGGAGCGGGCCGGCGTGCCGGTCGTGCCCGGGTCCGGTGTGCTCACCGACCCGGCGGAGGCGAAGGAGGTGGCCGAGGAGCTCGGCTTCCCCGTGCTCGTCAAGGCCGCCGCCGGGGGCGGTGGGCGCGGCATCCGGGTCGTGCGCACAGCGGAGGAGCTCGTGGACGCCGTGACGACCGCCCGGGCGGAGGCGAGCTCGGCCTTCGGGGACGGCTCGGTCTACCTCGAGCGGGCGATCGAGGAGGCCAGGCACATCGAGGTCCAGGTGCTCGCCGACACCCACGGGTCCGTCGTGCACCTCTTCGAGCGGGACTGCTCGGTGCAGCGCCGTCGGCAGAAGCTCCTCGAGGAGGCCCCGGCGCCGGGGCTCTCGCCGAGCCTGCGCGAGGAGATGACGGCGGCCGCCGTCCGGTTGGCCGCGGAGGTCGGCTACCAGGGGGCCGGGACCGTGGAGTTCCTCGTCGAGGGCGAGCGCTTCTACTTCATCGAGATGAACACCCGGATCCAGGTCGAGCACCCGATCACCGAGATGGTCACCGACGTCGACCTCGTCGGTGAGCAGCTGCGGGTGGCCGCCGGCGAGCGGCTGTCGGTGACCCAGGAGGAGATCGCCCTCACCGGGGCGGCTCTCGAGCTGCGGATCAACGCCGAGGACCCCGACCAGGACTTCTTCCCGTCACCGGGTGAGATCACCCGCTTCGACCAGCCGGGCGGGCCGGGAGTGCGTATCGACTCCGGCTTCGTCGCGGGCGGGCAGATCGCGCCCTTCTACGACTCCCTCCTGGCCAAGCTCGTCGTGCACGGTCGAGACCGCGACGAGGCTCTGGCCCGGGCGCGGCAGGCGCTCGGCGAGCTCGGCGTCGAGGGCGTGACGACGACCCGCTCGCTGCACCTGGGCCTGCTCGAGGACGCCGAGCTCCAGAAGGGCGGGGTCTCGACGACGTGGTTCGAGAGGCGCCAGGAGCCCTGAGCCCCCAGGGCAGGAGCCCTGAGGACCCCCGTGACGGGGGCACCTCAGGGCTCCTCTCGTGCCCGGCTCAGGCGCTCGGTGCGTGGATCTCGCGCTTGAGGATCTTGCCGGTGGGACCCTTGGGCAGGTCCTCGAGCACCCAGACGGTGCGGGGGTACTTGTAGGCCGCGATGCGGTCCTTGACGTAGGCCTTGATCTCCTCGACGTCACCCGTCGCGCCCTCGCGCAGGGAGACCGCCGCGCCCACGTCCTCGCCGAGCTCCGGGTGGGGCACGCCCACGACCGCGCACTCGAGGACGTCCGGGTGGCTGTAGAGCACTTCCTCGACCTCGCGCGGGTAGATGTTCATCCCGCCACGGATGATCATGTCCTTCTTGCGGTCGACGATCGTGTAGTAGCCGTCCTCGTCGACCGTGGCCATGTCACCGGTGCGGAACCAGCCGTCCGGGATGGCCGTCGCGGTCGCCTCGGGCTTGTTCCAGTAGCCCTTCATGAGGTTGTCCCCGCGGATCGCGATCTCGCCGGCGCCCTCGCCGGGGCCGAGCTCCGTGCCGTCCGCGTCGAGCAGCTTCATCTCGCAGCCGGGGATGACCCGCCCGATGGTGCCGGGCCTGCTCGGCTGGTCGAGCATGTTGAAGGAGGCCACCGGCGAGGTCTCCGAGAGGCCGTACCCCTCGAGCAGACGGACCCCGAAGGCCTCCTCGAACTCCTTGAGGGTCTGCTCCGGGAGCGAGGAGCCACCGCTGACGCACGTCGTCAGGCTGGAGGTGTCCGCGCTGCTCGCGTCCGGGTGGTGCAGCATCGCGCCGTACATCGTCGGGACGCCCTCGAAGATCGTCACCCCGTCCCGGGCGATGACCTCCAGGGCCTTGCCCGGCTCGAAGCGGGGGACGAGGGTCAGGGTCGCTCCCGTGCGCACCGCCGTGTTCAGGCCACAGGTCAGACCGAAGACGTGGAAGAGCGGCAGGCATCCCATGACGACGTCGTCGGTGCCGATGCGGATGATGTCCTCGGCCGAGCGCTGCGCGTTGAGATCGAGGTTGCGGTGGGTCAGCTCCGCCCCCTTCGGCCGCCCGGTCGTGCCCGAGGTGTAGAGGATGACGGCGGTGTCGTCGTCGGCACGCTCGACCGGCGCGGCGATCGGCTCGCCCGCGGGCAGGTCCTCCTCGCTCGGTCCCACCGGGCCCGAGGCGATGACCCGGGTCGTCGTCCCCTCCGCGCCCCGACGGGCCTCGTCGAGGAAGTCGCCCCACGCGAAGGCGAGCTTCGCGCCCGAGTCGGAGAAGAAGTACTCGATCTCGCCGGCCTTGAGCAGCGGGTTCATCGGCACGACGGTGCCTCCGGCGAGCAGCGTCCCGTAGAAGAGCACCGGGAAGGCCGGCACGTTGGGGAGGATCAGGGCGACCCGGTCGCCGGGCTCGAGCCCCGCAGCGCGTAGGGCACCAGCGGCCTTCGCGGCCAGACCGTGCAGCTGGGCCCAGGTGAGCTCGGCGTCGTCGAGCTTGATGGCCACCTTGTCGGGGTGGGCCTGGGCGGTGGTGACGAGATTGCTCGCCAGGTTGGACATGGTCGTACTCCCTCAACTTGACCGGTGGGTAGGTGAAATGTGTCATGAGTCTCCGTCCGGTGGGAAGGGGGCCCCGCATGTCGGCGAGACGCACGGTGTCGGGGGCAGCAGGCAAGATGGACACGTGAGCGAGATCCCCGAGACCGACGAGGCGACGGCAGGCATGACGCCGGAGACCCCGGCCGACGTGCCCGATGCGACCCGAGCGGAGTGGACCGACCTGGCCGAGCGGGCCGGGGCCGCACAGTTCGCCTATCACGTGCGGGACGCGCCGACGATCTCCGATGCCGAGTACGACCGGATCATCCGCCGGCTGGGCGAGATCGAGCAGGCCCATCCCTCCCTTCGCACCCCGGAGTCGCCGACCCAGCAGGTCGGCGGTGCGATCTTCTCCACCGACTTCACCGCCGTGGACCACCTGGAGCGGATGCTCTCGCTGGACAACGCCGTGGAGACCGACGAGCTGGTCGAGTGGGCCGCCCGGGTCGAGCGGGAGGTGTCCGGCTTCCACTACCTGTGCGAGCTCAAGATCGACGGGCTCGCGGTCAACCTCCTCTACGAAGGGGGGCGGCTCACCCGCGCGCTGACGCGCGGTGACGGGCGCACCGGCGAGGACATCACGATGAACGTGCGCACCATCGCCGACATCCCCACCCGCCTCGACGGCAGCGAGCACCCGGTGCCGGACCTCGTCGAGGTGCGCGGGGAGATCTTCTTCCGTCTCGAGGACTTCGCCGAGCTCAACGCCGGTCTCGTGGAGGAGGGCAAGTCCCCCTTCGCGAACCCGCGCAACTCGGCCGCGGGGTCGTTGCGGCAGAAGGACCCTCGGGTCACCGCCCGGCGGCCGCTGCACATGCTCGTCCACGGGATGGGCGCACGCGAGGGCTTCGACATCGACAGCCAGAGCCACGCCTACGAGCTCATGGCCGCCTGGGGGCTGCCGACCTCGCCGCACTACACGGTCTTCGACTCGATGACCGAGGTGCGCCGATTCATCACGGAGGTGGAGAAGCAGCGCCACGACTACGACCACGAGATCGACGGGGTCGTCGTCAAGGTGGACGAGATCGCCGTGCAGCGCCGCCTCGGCACCACCTCGCGCGCTCCCCGGTGGGCCATCGCGTGGAAGTACCCGCCCGAGGAGGTCAACACCACGCTGCGCGACATCCAGGTCAACGTCGGACGCACCGGGCGGGTGACCCCCTTCGGGGTCATGGAGCCGGTGACCGTCGCGGGGTCGACGGTCTCCCTCGCGACCCTGCACAACGCCCACGAGGTCAAGCGCAAGGGCGTGCTCATCGGCGACACCGTCGTCCTGCGCAAGGCCGGCGACGTCATCCCCGAGATCCTCGGGCCGGTCGTCGACCTGCGCGACGGCAGCGAGCGCGAGTTCGTCATGCCGACCCACTGCCCCTCCTGCGGCACGAGGCTCGCGCCGCAGAAGGAGGGGGACAAGGACATCCGCTGCCCCAACGCACGCACCTGCCCGAGCCAGCTGCGCGAACGCCTCTCCTCGCTCGCGGGCCGGGGTGCCTTCGACATCGAGGTCCTCGGCTGGGAGGGCGTCGTCGGGCTGCTCGACGCGGGGGTCCTCACGGACGAGTCGACCCTCTTCGCGCTCACCGCGGAGGACATCGCCCGGGTGCCGCTCTACACGCGGGCGGCGAAGAAGACCGACCCGCCCGGGTCGGTCCACGACGGTCGGGTGCTCTCGGCCAACGGCGCCAAGCTCGTCGAGAACCTCCAGGCGGCCAAGGAGCAGCCGCTGTGGCGGGTGCTCGTCGCGCTCTCCATCCGGCACGTCGGGCCGACGGCGGCGCGCGCGCTGGCCCAGCACTTCGGCTCGATGGCCGCGATCCGGGAGGCCAGCGAGGAGCAGCTGGCCGACGTCGAGGGCGTCGGGCCGACGATCGCCGCGTCGGTGCGCGAGTGGTTCGACGGCGAGGACAACGACTGGCACCGCCAGATCGTCGACCGGTGGGCGGCCGACGGGGTGCGCATGGAGGACGAGCGGGACCCGTCCGTGACGCCGACGCTCGAGGGCGTCACCGTCGTCGTCACCGGCTCCCTGGCGCGCTACTCCCGCGACTCGGCCAAGGAGGCGATCCTCGAGCGTGGCGGCAAGGCCTCGGGGTCGGTGAGCAAGAAGACCGACTGGGTCGTCGTCGGGGACAACGCCGGGTCCAAGGAGGCCAAGGCGCGCGACCTCGGTCGCCCGATCCTCACCGAGGACCAGTTCGACGAGCTGCTCGCGACGGGCACGGTGGCCGCCTTCGCGACCGATGACGACCGGGGAGAGGACGCATGAGGGCTCCCGACACCCAGGACACGCTCCAGTGGTACGTCGACACCGCGCTGGCGCGGCTGCTCACCAAGGCCGACGACCTCGTCGAGGCCGGTGGTGACGACCTGCTGTGCCGGAGACCGGACCTCGAGGGGGTGAACAGCGTCTTCGCGCTCATCACCCACTGCTGCGGCGTCATGGAGAGCTGGGGCGGGGAGGTCATCGCGGGTCGGCAGATCAACCGGGACCGCGCGGCGGAGTTCTCCGCGACCGGCACGCTCGAGCAGCTCGAGGCGCTCGTCGCCGCGCAGCGGCGCCGGTGGGTGGAGGACATGCGGGGCTTCGCCCCCGACGAGGCGCCACGCGGGCCGGTCCCGCGGTACGAAGGTGACCCGGAGGTCATCACCCAGGGCTTCATCGCCCTGCACGTCATCGAGGAGCTCTACCAGCACCTCGGCCACGTCGACCTGACGGTCGACCTGCTGCGCAGCCGCTGACCTCCTGAGGACGAGACCTCCCTCGGGGGATGCGCACCCGGGCGCGCATCCCCCGAGGGGAGATGACAGGTCCGTCAGCCGAGCGCCTGGACCGCGGCGTCGTAGTCCGGCTCCTGGGTGATCTCGGGGACGAGCTCGGTGTAGACGACCTTGCCGCCCTCGTCCACGACGACGACCGAGCGGGCCAGCAGCCCGGCCATCGGGCCGTCGGCCATCGTCACCCCGAAGTCCTCGCCGAAGGAGGAGCGGAAGGCCGACCCCACCTTCGCGTCCTCGATGCCCTCGGCGCCGCAGAAGCGGGCCTGGGCGAAGGGGAGGTCCTTGGAGACGTTGATGACCGTGGTGTTGTCGAGACCGGCGGCCAGCTCGTTGAACTTCCGCACGCTCGCCGCGCACACGCCGGTGTCGATGCTCGGGAAGATGTTGAGCACCACCCGGCCGGTCTGGTCGCCGTCGGTGAGCGGCGACAGGCCGTCGCCGACCAGCTCGAAGCTCGGGGCAGCGGAGCCCTCGGCCGGCAGCTCGCCGACGGTGTTCACGGTGTCGCCCTTGAATGCAGTGGTAGCCATGCCCCCATGCCTACACCCCGAGGCGGCCGGTGTCACAGCCGGATCAGGGAGCGGACCCCCTGCGCTCAGGCCGGAAGCGGCCCGGGGCCGGGGACGTGCGCCTCGTGCCCGTCGGCCCGCAGCCGGGCGCGCAGCCGTTCGGCGGCCTCGTCGAAGCGCTCGTCGGGGACGTCCTGCATCGTCGCGTGCGGGTCGAAGTCCTCCGCCGAGTACGCCGGCCACACGTGCACGTGCAGGTGCGGCACGAGGAAGCCCTCGAGGAGCATGCCGATGCGCGGTGCCTCCCACTCGGCCTGCTGGGCGCGGGCGACGATGCCCGCGACCCGCTGGAGGTGGACCCAGGTCTCGTCGTCGGCGTCGGTCCACTGCTCGATCTCCGCGCGGGGCACGACCATCGCGTGACCGTCGGTCAGCGGCTCGATGGTCAGGAACACCACACAGGTCTCGTCCGACCACACGAACCGCCCAGGGATCTCACCGTCGATGATCTTCGTGAAGAGCGTCGCCATGGGACCAGCCTATGGTGGTGTCATGTCCGAGCGACTGACGATCGCCGGGGTCCAGCTCACCGCGACGAGCGACCCGGTGGAGAACCTGCGGCGGATCTCGGTCGGGACGGCCGAGGCGGTGGAGCGCGGAGCCCGCCTCGTCGTGCACCCGGAGGCCGCCATGGCCTCCTTCGCGGGCCGCCTCGACACCGTGGCCGAGCCTCTCGACGGACGCTTCGCCGACGGTGTCCGCGCCCTCGCCGAACGGCACGGCGTCACCCTCGTCGTCGGCATGTTCACCCCCGCGGACGAGATCACGACCGAGGACGGCAAGCACCGCCGGCGGGTGCACAACACCCTGCTCGTCACCGGTGGTGGCGTGGCGGAGGCGACCTACCGCAAGATCCACCTCTACGACGCCTTCGGCACGAAGGAGTCCGACACCGTCGCGCCCGGTGACGAGCTCGTGACCGTCGACCTCGACGGGTGGCGCTTCGGGGTGGCGACCTGCTACGACGTGCGTTTCCCGCAGATGTTCACCGAGCTGGGCCGGCGCGGCACCGAGCTCGTCGTCCTCCCGGCCTCGTGGGGCGACGGGCCGGGCAAGGCGGAGCAGTGGGACCTGCTCACCCGCGCCCGTGCCCACGACTCGCAGTCGTGGCTGCTGGCCGTCGGACAGTCGTGGACGAAGGACTCCACGCAGGGCCCCTTCGGCATCGGCCGGTCTCTGCTCGCCGACCCCACCGGTGGGGTGCGCAGCGCCCTCGGGGGCGGCGACGGCGTGCTCGTCGCCCAGGTCGACCGGGACCTGGTCCGGGCGACCCGTGAGGCCGTGCCCGTCCTGTGAGCCGACGGGTCCGCCACCGGTGGAAGCTGCGGGCGGGCGCCCTCACGGCAGCAGCGACGATCGCCGTCGTCGCGCACCTGCCGCACTCACCGCTCGACATCCCCGGTGACGGCCCGAGCCTCCCGAGCCCGGACTGGTCACCAGGCGGCGCCCGGCCCGTCCAGCCGGCGAGCGAGCAGACCTGGCCACGCCTCGAGCCCCCGTGCGACCCACCACCGGCCGATGCGCCGCGGCCCAGCGTCGAGCAGCTCAACGAGATCGTCTCGAGGATGGACCTGCGCTACGGCCAGGCGGGCGACATCGGCGCCAGCGGTCGACTCGGCGACGACCGGCTCGTCTTCGTCTTCGGCGACACCCTCCGGGAGCCGGACGTGACGCCCAACATCGTCGCCAACTCCCTGCTCGTCATGAGCGGCACCTGCGCCTCGCAGCTGCTGACGCGCGAGCACGGTCCGGTGATCCCCGACCGCGGCGACGGGGTCGTGCACTGGCCGACGACGCTCGCGGTGCTCCCGGGGGAGGAGGGCGACCGACTCGTCGTCTTCACCTCCCGCATCCGGCGCGAGGGGGGCAATGCCCTCGCCTTCACCTACCTGGGCTCCTCCGCCACGCTCTTCGAGGTCCCTCACGGCGGGACGCCCCGGCGGGTCGACACCCTCGAGCTCACCCCGGACGACCCCGACCCGCACCAGATCAACTGGGGAGGGGCCGCGATGGTCCTCGGCGAGCACCTCTACGTCTACGGCACGCAGGCCACCGGTACCGGCCGCACCCTCTACGTCGCCCGCGCGCCGGTGGCCGGTGTCGCCGAGCGCTCCACGTGGCGCTTCTGGGACGGCGCCACGTGGCAGCGCGACCCGGATGCCGCGGTCCGCATCCTCGCCCCGGACGACCCGGGCGTCTCCCAGGCCTTCTCCGCGAGCGTCGTCGACGACCGGGTCGTCCTCGTCTCCAAGGGGGGCGGCGACCTCGGCGACCACATCTACGCGTGGACCTCCGGGTCACCGACCGGCCCGTGGACGCGCCGCCGCGGCCCGAGCGCCACCTTCAAGGACTCCCAGGGGGAGCTGATGTACGCCCCCGTCGCCCACCCCGAGATCCCCATCGCCTCGGGCGAGCTGCTCGTCGGCGTCTCGCGCAACCCGGAGGATCTCGGCGACCTCGTGGCCAACCCGCGCCTGGGACGCCCGTGGTTCACCCAGATCGCTCCCTTCGGCGGACCGGGAGGCTGACCCCGGGCCGGCCCCCTTCGTCGGGCCTGGGACCGATCCTCCCGTCGTCGGCCCATAGACTGGCGGCCATGTCCGAACTCAGCCGCGACGACGTCGCCCACCTCGCCTCGCTGGCCCGGATCGACCTCGAGCCCGACGAGCTGGACACGCTCGTCGGCGAGCTCGACGTCATCCTCGCCTCGGTCGCCCAGGTGCAGCAGGCCCCCATCGACGGGGTCGAGCCGATGAGCCACCCGATGCCGATCGTCAACGTCACCCGCCCCGACGAGGTGCGCCCCTCGCTGACCCCGGACGAGGCCCTGTCCGGCGCCCCGGAGTCCGAGATGCAGCGCTTCTCGGTGCCGCGCATCCTCACCGAAGACTGAGCGAAGGAAGCCCGCCTTGAGTGACCCCACCCGCATGTCCGCCGCCGCGCTCTCCGACGCGCTCGCCGCCGGCGAGCTCTCCGCCGAGGACATCACCCGCGCCCACCTGGACCGGATCCAGGCCGTCGACGAGCACGTCGCGGCCTACCTGCACGTCTCCGGCGAGTCCGCGCTCGCCGAGGCCCGCGCCGTCGACGAGCGGCGGGCGAAGGGGGAGAGCCTGCACCGTCTCGCCGGTGTGCCCGTCGCCGTCAAGGACGTCATGACCACCCGCGGCATCCCGACGACCGCCGGGTCGAAGATGCTCCAGGGCTGGGTCCCGCCGTACGACGCGACCGTCGTCTCCCGCCTGAAGGCGGCTGGCATGCCGATCCTCGGCAAGACGAACATGGACGAGTTCGCGATGGGCTCCTCCACGGAGCACTCGGCCTTCGGCCTGACTCGCAACCCGTGGGACCTCGACCGCATCCCCGGAGGCTCCGGTGGCGGGTCGAGCGCCGCCGTCGCCTCCTGGCAGGCGCCGCTGGCCACCGGCACGGACACCGGGGGCTCGATCCGCCAGCCGGCCGCGGTGACCGGCTCGGTCGGGGTCAAGCCGACCTACGGCGGGGTCTCGCGCTACGGGCTCATCGCGATGGCCTCCAGCCTCGACCAGGCGGGACCCTGCGCCCGCACGGTCATGGACACCGCCCTGCTGCACGAGGCGATGGCCGGGCACGACCCGCTCGACTCCACCTCGATCGACCAGCCCGTCCCGGACGTCGTCGGCGCCGCCGAGCGGGCGGACGTCGCCGGGATGCGCATCGGCATCGTGCGCGAGCTGACCGGCGAGGGCTTCGCCCCGCAGGTGCAGGTGCGCTTCGACGAGGCGGTGCAGCATCTCGTGGACGCCGGCGCGGAGGTCGTCGAGGTCTCCTGCCCGAGCTTCGTGCACGCGCTCGGGGCGTACTACCTGATCATGCCGAGCGAGGCGAGCAGCAACCTGGCCCGCTTCGACGCGATGCGTTACGGGCTGCGGGTCGGTCCCGACGGGGTCGAGGCGCCGAGCGCCGAGCAGGTCATGGCCACCAGCCGCGACGCCGGCTTCGGCGAGGAGGTCAAGCGCCGGATCATCCTCGGCACCTACGCGCTCTCCTCCGGCTACTACGACGCCTACTACGGCACCGCGCAGAAGGTGCGCCGGCTCATCGCCGACGACTTCGCCGCGGCCTTCGAGACCGCGGACGTGCTCGTCAGCCCGACCGCGCCGAGCACGGCCTTCCGCTTCGGTGAGCGCACCACCGACCCGATGGCGATGTACCGCGGGGACATCGCGACCATCCCGGCCAACCTCGCCGGCGTGCCCGGCATGTCGCTGCCGAGCGGCCTGGCCGAGGACGGGCTGCCCGCCGGCTTCCAGGTCCTCGCCCCGGCGATGGCCGACGACCGTCTCTACACCGTCGGCGCGGCCCTCGAGCAGCGCCTCGTCTCCGCCTGGGGCGGGCACCTGCTCGAGCAGGCACCCGAGCTGGCGATCACGAAGGGAGCCTGACCCATGGCGACGACCACCGAGGACGTCCTCTCCTACGAGGAGGCGCTCGCGAGCTTCGACCCCGTGATGGGCCTGGAGGTGCACGTCGAGCTCGGCACGGCCACGAAGATGTTCTGCGGCTGCTCCACCACCTTCGGCGCCGAGCCGAACACGCAGGTCTGCCCGGTCTGCCTCGGCCTGCCCGGCGCCCTGCCCGTCGTCAACGCGACCGGCGTGGAGTCCGCCGTGCGGATCGGCCTCGCGCTGAACTGCTCGATCGCGCCGTGGTGCCGCTTCGCCCGGAAGAACTACTTCTACCCGGACATGCCGAAGAACTTCCAGACGAGCCAGTACGACGAGCCGATCGCCTTCGACGGGTACCTCGACGTGCAGATCCCCGCTCGCTCCGGAGAGGGCACCGAGACCTTCCGCGTGGAGATCGAGCGGGCCCACATGGAGGAGGACACCGGCAAGTCGCTGCACGTGGGTGGCTCCGGCCGCATCCAGGGCGCCGAGTACTCGCTCGTCGACTTCAACCGGGCCGGCATCCCGCTCATCGAGATCGTCACCAAGCCGATCACCGGTGCCGGTGACCGCGCCCCCGAGGTCGCCCGGGCCTACGTCTCCGCGCTGCGCGACCTGCTCCGCGCGTTGGACGTCTCCGACGTGAAGATGGAGCAGGGCTCGATGCGCTGCGACGTCAACCTCTCCCTGCGTCCGAAGGTGGGGGAGCCGACCGGTCCCGAGCAGCTCGCGGTGCCGCTCGGCACCCGCACGGAGACCAAGAACGTCAACTCCCTGCGCTCCGTGGAGCGGGCGGTGCGCTTCGAGGTCTGCCGTCACGGGGCGGTGCTCACCGGCGGGGGATCGATCCTCCAGGAGACCCGTCACTGGCACGAGGACACCGGGATGACGACGAGCGGACGGGAGAAGTCCGACGCCGAGGACTACCGGTACTTCCCCGAGCCGGACCTGGTGCCGGTGGCACCGAGCCCGGAGTGGGTCGAGCAGCTGAGGGCCACCCTGCCCGAGCCGCCGGCCGAGCGCCGAGCCCGGCTCCAGGGGGAGTGGGGCTACTCCGACCTCGAGATGCGCGACGTCGTCAACGCCGGCGCGATGGACCTCATCGAGGCGACCGTCGCCGCCGGAGCGAAGCCGCAGTCGGCCCGCAAGTGGTGGCTCGGTGAGCCCTCCCGCCGGGCCAACGACGAGGGCGTCGACCTCGTCGCCTATGCCGAGCAGGTCGGGCTGACGCCGGGGCAGGTCGCCGAGCTCGAGTCGATGGTCGTCGCCGGTCGGCTCAACGACAAGATGGCCCGCCAGGCGCTCGAGGGTGTGCTCGCGGGCGAGGGGAGCCCCACGGCGGTCGCCGACGCCCGCGGCCTGGAGCTGGTCCAGGACGACGGCGCCCTCGAGGCGGCCGTCGACACGGTCATCGCGGGCAACCCGGACATCGCCGAGAAGATCCGCGGCGGCAAGGTGCAGGCAGCCGGCGCGCTCATCGGTCAGGTGATGAAGGAGATGAAGGGCCAGGCCGACGCCGGCAAGGCCCGCCGGCTCATCCTCACCAAGCTCGGCGTCGAGGGCTGACCGGCCCGGTCGGGCGCGACCGGCCCTCGGCTATGGTCGGCGGCATGGTCACCGTCTCGCTGCCCGATCAGTCCTGGCTCGAGGCCGTCGGCACCGTCGACGGCGTGGAGACGCTCGTGTGGGATCCGGCCGACCCGCCGCCCGCGGAGGACCTCGATGTCTTCGTCGCGCCCTACATGGCCCGCCCCGAGCAGATCGAGCCGGTCCGGCAGAAGCCTTCCGTGCGCCTGGTCCAGCTGCTCTCGGCGGGGGTCGACGCCGCCCTGCCCGTCGTCCCCGAGGGGGTCGCGCTGGCGAACGCCCGCGGCGTGCACGACGCCGCGACGGCCGAGCTCGCGGTGGCGCTCGTGCTCGCCTCCCAGCGCGGTCTCGACGAGTTCGCCGCGGCGCAGGCGAAGGGGGAGTGGCTCCCGCGCGCCTTCCGCCCCGGCCTGGCCGACAAGCGGGTGCTCGTCCTCGGCTACGGGTCCGTGGGCTCCGCGATCGCCCGCCGCCTGGCCCCCTTCGAGGTGGACGTGACGGCCGTGGCCTCCCGGGCCCGCGCCGGCGACGACCTCGTCGAACGCGTCCACGGCACCGAGGAGCTGGCCGATCTGCTCCCGCAGCAGGACGTCCTCATCTCGGTGCTGCCCGGCACGGCCGCGACGAAGGGCATCCTCGGTCGTGACGTCCTCGCCGCGCTCCCGGACGACGCGCTCGTCGTCAACGTCGGGCGCGGCCCGGCACTGGACACCGACGCCGCCCTGGCGGAGGCCGGCCGGCTGCGCTTCGCCCTCGACGTCACCGACCCGGAGCCGCTGCCGGCCGGTCACCCGCTGTGGTCCGCGCCCGGGGTGATGATCAGCCCGCACACCGGGGGCGTGACCGAGGCCTTCCGCCCGCGGATGGTCGCGCTCCTGCGCGAGCAGCTCACCCGCCTGGCCGCCGGCGAGGAGCCGCTGCACGTCCAGCCCCGCGGCTGAGCGCAGCGGCTCCACGCGGCCCGGCATCAGGAGGGGACGGCCACCCTGACGGCACCGGCCTGCTCGTGGGCGCGGCGGTGCAGCACGTACCCCCACACCGCGAGGCCGAGCATCGGCCCCCAATACCAGAAGGGGAGGACGATGAGGGCCTCGACGGGGGAGCTCCCGGCCGGTGCCCCGACGATGGCGAAGGGGACGGCCGCCCCGGTCACCGTCATGGCGACGAGGCCGCCGGGGCCGGCGGCGAAGCCCACTGGTACCGGCCGGCCACCCGCGAGGGGCACCCACCGCGGGAAGACCTCGCCCCACGGGCGGATCAGCCCGATGGTCAGCGCGATCCCCGCCCAGGCGCCGAGGCTGAGCATCATCCCCCACAGGCGGGTCTCTGCCGAGAGGCCGCCCGGGGCGAGCACCGGCCACGGCGTGAGCCAGGTGAGGCGCGCGAGCGCGTAGGGCAGCGGACCGAGCGCGGCGAGCACCGTGATCGGGCGGCGGTGCCGCAGCACCCAGGCACCGACGGCCCCGCCCTCGCCCCGGGCGGCCGTGACGACCCACGCGGCGAGCAGCGCGACGATCAGCCCCTCGGAGGCGATGGTCCCCAGCTGCTCGACGACGAGGCGTGGGACGTGCACGAGGACGGGCAGCGCCTCACGGGTGAGGACGCCGGTCGCGAGGAGGGTGCCGAGCGCCACGGCCGGCGCCGCGAGCGCGACCCACCGCCCGGCTCCACCACGTCGGACGAGCTGCACGACGACAAGGGCCAGGGCGAAGGGCATGAGCAGGGCGACGAGGTATCCGAGGACGGCGATGACGCCCCACCCGAAGAGACCGAGGGTGCCGAGCGCCATCCCCGTGGCCGGGACGCTCAGGTGCGGCCGCACGGCGGGCACGCGCACGGCGGCGGCGGAGAGGACCGCCCCGAGCAGCCCGAGGGCGACCATGACCGCGGCCGTCTGCGCGGGGGTGAGCCACTCGCGCAGCAGGGCGCTGTGAGGGTCGCCGAAGAGGTTCCGGCTCGGGGTGAGCCACCACCACGCGGCGACGATGGTCGCGGTGATGCTCGTGCCCGCGGCGAGGAGGAGGTGCCTGGGGGTCTGGGTGATCGGTTCCATGGCTGCCACGCTCCTCGGGGACGAGGGGAGGGCACGTCACCCGCGAGGGTGAACCCGGGCTCCGCCCGGGTGAGCCGTCACCCCCTTCTGCGGCCTCCCTCGGGAGGAGCTTCCCCTGGGGGTTGTGCGCCGGGGAGGAACTTCCCCTGAGGGGATGTGTGCCGGGCGGTCACCGCAGGGGCACGAGGCCGGAGCGGTAGGCGATGACCACCGCCTGGGTGCGGTCACGCGCGCCGAGCTTGGTCAGCAGCCGGGAGACGTGGGTGCGCACCGTCTCGACCCCGAGGACCAGCTCGGCGGCGACCTCGGCGTTCGAGAGCCCCTGGGCGATGAGCACGAGCACCTCCTGCTCGCGCTCGGTCAGCTCCGGCGCCACCTCGTCCGGCCGGCGCACGTGCCGCCGGGCGAGGTCGCGGATGGCGGAGGGGAAGACGAGGTGCTCGCCGGCGGCGACGGTGCGCACGGCGGTGACGATCGCCTCGGCCGTCGAGGTCTTGACGACGAAGCCGCTGGCGCCGGCCGCCAGCGCGTCGAGGACGTACTCGTCCGCGCCGAAGGTCGTGACGATGAGCACGCGGGGCGGCGGCGTCCCGTCGGAGGAGGGGAGAAGGAGGCGCTCGGTGGCCCGGATCCCGTCGATACCGGGCATGCGCACGTCGAGGCAGACCACGTCCGGGCGGTGCCGTCGGGCGAGGGTGATGGCATCGGTGCCGTCGCCCCCCTCGGCGAGCACCCGGATGCCCGGCTCGGAGTCGAGGATCGCGCGCAGCCCCTGTCGCACGAGGGGCTCGTCGTCGACGACGACGACGGTGATGTCACCGGCCACGGCGACCTCCTCCCGGCAGTCGGGCCTCCAGCAGCCAGGTCCCGTCGGTGCCGGGACCCACGTGCAGCCTGCCACCGACGAGCTCGACCTGCTCGCGCACCCCGGTGAGACCGTGCCCTGCTGCGCCCGGACGGTGCCCCTCCCTCACGGGGTTGCGCACGGACACGACGAGGTCCTCGGCGTGGGTGACCTCGAGGCGCACCGGGGAGCCGGGCGCGTGCTTCGCGGCGTTGGCCAGGCCCTCGGCGACGACCCGGTGGGCGATCCGCCCGACGACCGACGGAGGCGAGGAGCCCACCGACCAGTCGCCCTCGAGCGTCATCCCCCGCCGGCGGTGGTCGGCGACGAGCTCGGGCAGGTCGCGCAGGTCCCGCTGCTCGGCCAGTCGGACCCGGCCGTCGGCCTCGTCGCGCAGCACGGTCAAGGCGTGCTCGAGCTCGTCGACCGCGCCCGCGGCGAGCTCGTGGATGGTGCGCAGCGGGGCCGAGACGTCCTGCCCGCGGGCAGCGGCACGCTCCGCCGCGACGGCCTGCAAGGAGATGGCGCTCAGCGAGTGACCGACCCCGTCGTGCAGGTCCTGGGAGAGGCGCAGGTGCCCCTGCCCGCGGGCGAGACGCTCCTCGGCCAGGCGCAGCCTGTCCGTCCCCGTCGGACCGAGGAGGACCGGTGCGGCCCAGGCGGCACCCCGGCCGGCGAGGGCCGTGAGGAGCAGCGCGGCGGCCACGAGCAGGACCGTCCCCCCGAGGACGGACACCGCTCCACCCGCCCCGTCGGGCACCGTCCACGAGAAGGCCCCCGGCACCGCGAAGGTGCGCCGGCCGGCGGCGTAGAGGCAGAGTCCGCCGAGGGCGAGCGCGGTGAGCGTGAGCGCCAGGCCCACGAGCGCCCCGACGAGCTGGTGCAGCAGCGTCCACAGCGCCGTGCGCCAGCGGTGCGCCCACACCGCCCGCGTCGGCACGACGACCGACCCTTCGGGGACCCGGAGGAGGTCCCTCGCCCCGGCGACCTCCAGCTCGCGCACCCCGGGCAGCATCCCGGCGGCCGCGACGAGGCAGATCCACAGGGCGAAGAAGACCCGGCCGCTCTCGCCGGCGTCCTGAAGGGGTGCGTAGACCGAGGAGGCGAGGATGAAGAAGGCGATCGCCACGGCGCCCCCGGCGAGGAGGAAGACGGTGCGCCGCAGCGTCACCCGCAGTGGTGTCATGCCCGCATCGTCCTCACCGGCCGCTTCGTGGGACCAGCCGGATGATCCGGTCATCGCCCTCGCGAGGACTGCCACGGAAGGTGTTGTTCGTCAGGACCCACAGGCTGCCGTCGGGCGCGAGCTCGACCTCCCGCAGCCGCCCGTACTCTCCCTCGAGCAGCCGCTGCGGCGTGCCCACCCGCACGTCCTCGCCCGTGCTGCGGACCGGTACCCGCCAGAGGCTCTCGCCGCGCAGGGCGGCGAGGAAGACGTCGCCGTCCGGGCCGACGGCGATGCCGCTCGGGGAGGCCTCGGCGGTGCTCCACTGGGCGACCGGGTCGACGAAGCCCTCCTCGCCGCCCTCACCCTCGACCTCGGGCCAGCCGTAGTTCGCCCCCTTCGTGATGACGTTGAGCTCGTCCCAGGTGTCCTGGCCGAACTCGCTGGCCCACATCGTGCCGTCCTCGCTCCACGCGAGTCCCTGGACGTTGCGGTGGCCGAGGGTCCACACGGGGCTGTCCGGCTCGGGGTTGCCCGGCGCCGGGTCCCCCTCCGGCGTGATCCGCAGGATCTTCCCGCCCAGGCTGCGCGGGTCCTGCGCGGCGCTGCCGTCGCCGGAGTCGCCGGTCGCCACGTACAGCCGGTCGTCGGGGCCGAAGGCGATGCGGCCCCCGTTGTGCACGCCCGCCTTCGGGATCCCGGTGAGGATCGCCTCCGGGTCACCGAGGCCCCCGTCCTCGAGCCGCAGCCGCAGTACCCGGTTGTCCTCGTCGGTCGTCGTGTAGACGTAGAGCAGCCGGTCGCGGGCGAAGGTGGGGGAGGGGGCCAGCCCGAGCAGACCCCCTTCGCCGTCGGCCTCCACACCGGGCACCGTGCCGAGCCGGGTGACCGCCCCCTCCTGCGTCACGCGCAGGATCCTCGCCCGGTCGCGGAGCGTGACCAGCGCGTCCCCGCCGGGCAGGAAGGCGATGTCCCACGGCACGTCGAGGTCGCCGGCGACGGTCTCCGGCTCGCTCGCCGTGCCACGAGAGGGCGTCGTCCCGGAGCCGCCGGAGGACGTGGGCGTCACCGCGGACGAGGGGGAGGGCGCCTCACCCGGCTCGGAGCAGGCGCCGACGAGCAGGGCGAGGGCCACCGCGACCCCCGTCGTGCGCACCCGCCGCCCCCGCGTGTCCATGGCCCAACGCTACCGGCGCGGTGGGGTGGCATTTCGATGTGATCGGGGCCACACTCGAACCATGACGATGTCAGCGGAGGACCGGACCCTGGTCCTGCTGAGGCACGCCGAGGCCGCGCCGGGTCGTGCCGGGCAGGACGATCGAGAGCGCCCCCTCACGGAGCGTGGCCGCGAGGACGCCCAGGAGGTGGGGCGCTGGTTGCGCGAGCTGGGACTCGGCTGCGACGAGGTCATGTGCTCACCGGCGCTGCGCACCCGCGAGACGATGGAGGAGATCGGCCACGCGGGCTGTCCCGAGTCCGAGATCTCGATCGTCCACGAGCTGTACTCGGCCGGCCCGGAGGGGGTGCGCGACATCGCCCGGTCGGCGGCGCAGGACGCGACCATCGTGGCGATCATCGGGCACGCGCCGGGACTGCCGACGGCGGCCAGCCTGCTCGCGGACGGCAACGGGACCGAGCACGCGCACGAGGCCTTCGGGCACGGGTTCCCGCCCGCCGCCGCGGCCGTGCTGCGCTTCTCCGGGCACTGGAGCGAGCTGTCCTTCGGCGCCTGCGACCTCACCGACTTCTGGTCCCCGGCGCTCGACCGCGCCTGACCCCGCACACGGCGAGGTGCGGCGGATCCCTTCGCCGTCAGCGGCGGGTGAGGGCCACGCTCTGGTCGATCGCGCGCAGCTTGTGCGGGTTGCGCACGATGTAGGCGTGGGTGACCCGCCCGTCGGCGATGGCGAA
>CAYSGN010000001.1:41534-79477 GCA_964430615.1 uncultured Janibacter sp.
CTTCTCCGCGCCGAGGATCGGCTTGGGGGCCGCCTGCTTGACGCCCCCGCCGTCGGTGAGCAGCACGACGTCCGGGGCGAGCAGGTCCACGAGGGCTGCAGGTCGTCCCCGGCGACCGCGGCGAGGAAGCGCTCCATGACCGCCTCGCGCTCGCCCGGCGCGACGACCTGACGGGGCCGTCGCGCCGAGACGTGGGCACGGGCACGGTGGGCGATCTGGCGCACCGCCGCCGGGGTCTTGTCGACGGCCGCGGCGATCTCGTCGTAGGGCAGGTCGAAGACCTCCCGGAGCACGAAGACCGCGCGCTCGGGCGGGGTGAGGGTCTCGAGGACGAGCAGCATCGCGGTCGAGACGCTCTCGGCGAGCTCCACGTCCTCGGCGACGTCCCGGGTGGTCAGGACCGGCTCCGGGAGCCACGGTCCGACGTACTCCTCCCGACGCCGCCGCTGGGTCCGCAGGTGGTCCAGCGCGAGGCGGGTGGTCACCCGCACGAGGTAGGCGCGCGGGTCGCGCACGCTCTCGTCCGCGGCCCGGGACCACCGCAGCCAGGACTCCTGGAGGACGTCCTCGGCGTCCGCGGCCGAGCCGAGCATCTCGTAGGCGACGGTGAAGAGCAGGTTGCGGGGGCGCACCCACTCCTCGGTCGCGGCGTCACTGCTCACCTCGCTCACGGTGCCACGGATCCGGTCGCCGTGCCCGCGCCGAGCGGCAGCTCGCACACGTCCGAGTAGCCCTGGCTCGCCAGTCCGGCGGCGGCGTTGAGCCGGGAGCGCTGGTTCTCGACCGCGACGATCGCGGTGAGCTCGACGAGAGCGGGGGTGCCCAGCTGGTCCCGCAGCCGCTCGGAGAGCTCGTCGGTCACCCGCGGGGGCGTCGCCGTCATCGCCTCGGCGTACTCCATGACCTCGCGCTCCAGCGGGGTGAAGGCATCCGACTCGCGCCACCCCGGGACCTGCCGGACCTTCGTGAGGTCGAGCCCGTCCTCGTGCGCGAGGTAGTAGCCGAAGTCCAGGCACCACGAGCAGCCGATGGCGCCGGCGGAGGCCATCGTCGCGTAGGTCTTCAGGTGCGGGTCGAGGGCGTCCCACCCGCCGACCCGGCGCTCGAAGCCAGCGATGCCCATGAGCACCTTGCGGTTGTGGAAGAGGACGTAGAGGTTGTCCGGTGCCTCGCCGAACAGCCGCGCCGAGAGCTTCTCGACGAGCCGGCCGAGGGGCCCGGAGACATCGGCGCGGGGGATGCGGAAGGTGCTCTGGGTGGTCATCGTCTGCTCCTGTGTCGGGGATCGATCCGGTGCACATGGAGACGCCGGCGGACGCCGCTCTGTGACATCCGGGTGGACTGCTCCTGCCCGACGCGAGGCGCCCGGTGCTCTACCCTCGTGGTGCCGACCGGGGGGTCATGGCCCCCTGCCATCGATCAGCCAGGGGGAGACCACCGTGACCCAGCGGACCGAGACGTCCTACTCGACCAGCCCGAAGGACCTGCCCAAGGCGTTCTGGTGGGGGCTCGGCATGGGGCTGGCCGCCTTCGTCATCAAGTTCACCTCCGGGACGACCACGAAGGTCAACGGCGTCGTCACGCAGTGCTCCTACACGGACTACTTCGCCCTCTTTGCTGCGGTGTTCTGCGTGGTCGCCGCGGTGTTGGGTCTCCGGCAGGGACCCCGCGCGGGCCGCGCGCGCCGCGTCCACCCGGCCGTGCTGGTGGGGGTGGCCGTGGTCGTGCTCGCGCTCGCGGGCGTCCACGTGCTCCGCGGCCTCGGGATGCTCGGGGGGCCCTGCTGAGCACACCCGGTCCACGATGCCGCGTCCCGCATCGTGGACCGGTCTGTCTCAACCGTTGACACGGGTGTCGTCGCGGGAGAGAGTGTCACCCGTGGCTCACCTCCTCGTACTTCCCCGGCGCGCTGCCTGACGCGACCCCCGTCGCACGACGCAGCGCGCGCCCTTCTGTCCAGTGTCGGACCGGGGGGCTTTTTCATGACCGGGAGACGAGGGACCAGGAGCACGGATGGCACAGCGAACCGAAGGACAGACGGTGACTGACAGGATCAGCAGCACCCCGAGCCCGGCGGAGCTTGCCCGCCGAGCGGAGGCCACCCGCCCGACCACTCAGGAGGTGACCGGCGCCCAGAGCCTGGTCCTCTCGCTCGAGCACGTCGGGGCCGAGGTCGTCTTCGGGATCCCGGGCGGTGCGATCCTGCCGGCCTACGACCCCCTCATGGACTCGACGAAGGTCCGCCACGTCCTCGTCCGGCACGAGCAGGGAGCCGGGCACGCCGCCGAGGGCTATGCCTCGGCCACCGGGCGGGTCGGTGTGTGCATGGCCACCTCGGGCCCGGGCGCGACCAACCTCGTCACCGCGATCGCGGACGCGCACATGGACTCGGTCCCGATGGTCGCGATCACCGGCCAGGTCGCCTCGCGCTCCATCGGCACGGACGCCTTCCAGGAGGCGGACATCCGCGGCATCACGATGCCCGTGACCAAGCACAACTACCTCGTCACGAACGCCGACGACATCCCCCGGGTCATCGCCGAGGCCTTCCACATCGCCAGCACGGGCCGGCCTGGCCCGGTGCTCGTCGACATCGCCAAGGACGCCCAGCAGGCGATGACGACCTTCTCCTGGCCACCCCGGATCGACCTGCCCGGCTACCACCCGGTGACCCGGCCGCACGCGAAGCAGATCCGCGAGGCGGTCCGGCTCATGGCCGGCAGCCACCACCCGGTCTTCTACATCGGCGGGGGCATCATCCGCGCCGGCGCCACGCGCGAGCTGGCCCGGCTCGTCGAGATGACCGGCATCCCCGTCGTCACGACCCTCATGGCGCGCGGGGCCTTCCCCGACGGCCACCCGCTGCACCTGGGCATGCCCGGGATGCACGGGTCGGTCGCGGCGGTGACCGCGCTGCAGCGCAGCGACCTGCTCATCACCCTCGGGGCGCGCTTCGACGACCGGGTGACCGGACAGCTGGCCTCGTTCGCGCCCGATGCCAAGGTCATCCACGCCGACATCGACCCGGCCGAGATCTCCAAGAACCGGGTCGCGGACGTCCCGATCGTCGGGGACGCCAAGGCGATCATCAGCGAGCTCGTCGCCGCGCTCGACGCGGGCGAAGGGGAAGCCGCGGACGTGACCCCGGGCCGCTTCGCCGCCTGGGCGGCGGAGACCGGCTCGTGGCGGGAGAGCTACCCCGTCGGGTACACCTCGCACGGTGCGTCGAGGCTCATGCCCCAGCAGGTGATCGAGAAGCTCGGCGAGATCGCCGGTCCGGAGGCCGTGTACGCCGCCGGGGTCGGCCAGCACCAGATGTGGGCGGCCCAGTTCATCGGCTACGAGCGGCCGAACAGCTGGCTGAACTCCGGTGGGGCCGGGACGATGGGCTACGCGGTGCCCGCGGCGATGGGCGCGAAGGTGGGGGAGCCGGGCCGTGTCGTGTGGGCCATCGACGGAGACGGCTGCTTCCAGATGACCAACCAGGAGCTGGCCACCTGCGTCATCAACGACATCCCGATCAAGGTCGCGGTGATCAACAACTCCAGCCTCGGGATGGTGCGTCAGTGGCAGTCGCTCTTCTACAACGAGCGCTACTCCAACACCGACCTGCACACCTCGGTCGGCAACCGGGTCCCCGACTTCGTCAAGCTCGCCGAGGCCTACGGCTGCGTCGGCCTGCGCTGCGAGCGGCCGGAGGACCTGGAGGAGACGATCCGGGCGGCGATGGAGATCGATGACCGCCCCGTCGTCGTCGACTTCGTCGTCGAGCGCGACGCGATGGTCTGGCCGATGGTCCCTGCCGGCGTGAGCAACGATGCGATCCAGATCGCCCGGGACGTCGCCCCCCAGTGGGAGCGCGAGGAGTCCGAGGCGATCGAGCAGCCCGAGGACGCCGACGCCACCGACACCGACGACGGCAAGTGAGGTCACCGATGAGCAAGCACACCCTCTCCGTCCTCGTCGAGAACAAGCCCGGCGTCCTGGCGAGGATCTCCTCGCTCTTCTCCCGGCGGGGCTTCAACATCGACAGCCTCGCCGTCGGGGAGACCGAGCACCCGGAGATCTCCCGGATGACGGTCGTCGTCGACGTGGACCGCCTCCCCCTGGAGCAGGTGACCAAGCAGCTGAACAAGCTCGTCGAGGTCATCAAGGTCGTCGAGCTCGACCCGCTCGCGTCCGTCAAGAGCCAGATCGTCCTCGTCAAGGTCCGCAGCGACGTCAACAACCGCAGCGGGATCCTCGAGGTCGCCCAGATGTTCAAGGCGAAGATCGTCGACACGACGGCCGACGCGATGATCCTCCAGGTCTACGGCAACTCGGACAAGATCAACGCGATGCTCGAGATCCTCGCGCCCTACGGCATCAAGGAGCTCGTGCAGTCCGGTGTCGTGGCCATCGGCCGCGGCCCCCGGTCGATCACGGACCGCTCGCGGCACTGATCCCCCCTTCGCCCGTCCCCGCCGTCGAGGCGGGATCATGACCACCAGACACGACACCAAGGAGAGCAACCCCATGGCCGAGATCTACTACGACGACGACGCCGACCTGTCGGTCCTCCAGGGCCGCAAGGTGGCCGTCATCGGCTACGGCTCGCAGGGCCACGCCCACGCGCTGAACCTGCGCGACAGCGGCATCGACGTGCGCGTCGGGCTCAAGGAGGGCAGCCGCTCGCGTGCCAAGGCCCAGGACGAGGGGCTGACCGTCCTCACACCCCGGGAGGCCGCCAAGGACGCCGACGTCATCGTCATCCTCGCCCCCGACCAGGTCCAGCGCCACGTCTACGCGGACGACATCGAGCCGGAGCTGAAGGAGGGCGACGTCCTCGTCTTCGGGCACGGCTTCAACGTGCGCTTCGGCTACATCAAGGCCCCCGCCGGTGTCGACGTCATCCTCGTCGCGCCGAAGGCCCCCGGTCACACCGTGCGCCGCGAGTTCGTCGCCGGTCGCGGCATCCCGGACATCATCGCCGTCGAGCAGGACGCCTCCGGCGCGGCGTGGGACATCGCCAAGGCCTACGCGAAGGGGATCGGCGGCACCCGGGCGGGCGTCATCAAGACGACCTTCACCGAGGAGACCGAGACCGACCTCTTCGGCGAGCAGAGCGTGCTCTGCGGCGGGGTGTCGCACCTGGTGCAGGCGGGCTTCGAGGTGCTCACCGAGGCGGGCTACCAGCCGGAGATCGCCTACTTCGAGGTGCTCCACGAGCTCAAGCTCATCGTCGACCTGATGAACGAGGGCGGTATCGCCAAGCAGCGCTGGTCGATCTCCGACACGGCCGAGTACGGCGACTACGTCTCCGGCCCGCGGATCATCGACGAGCGGGTCAAGGAGAGCATGAAGGGCGTCCTCAAGGACATCCAGGACGACTCCTTCGCCAAGCGCTTCATCGACGACCAGGACAACGGCGCGGCCGAGTTCCAGCAGCTGCGCGAGAAGGAGGCCGGCCACCCCATCGAGGCCACCGGCAAGGCGCTGCGCTCGCACTTCGCCTGGCAGCAGCAGGACGACGACTACACCGAGGGCTCGGCCGCGCGCTGACCCTCCTCGAGACCCCCGCTCGCGGAGACCCCGCGGCGCGGGCCCCCAGGGGGCGCCCACCGACTCACCGGTCGGGGCGCCCCCTGTTGCTGCCCACGGGGAGCTCCCGGGTGGTTCTTCC
Source organism: uncultured Janibacter sp. (assembly GCA_964430615.1). GTDB lineage: Bacteria > Actinomycetota > Actinomycetes > Actinomycetales > Dermatophilaceae > Janibacter. The sequence continues at coordinate 47,197 of CAYSGN010000001.1, forward strand.
CGTGGGGGAGGCCCGCCTAGCCCGCGAGGTGGCCCCAGCGAGGGGCCAGCTCGGCCCACGGGCCGGTGGCGGCCACGCGTCCGTGGACGAGCACGACGACCCGGTCGGCCTGCGCGAGGGCCGCCTGCTTCGAGGTCGCCCCGATGACGGTCGTGCCGCGCTCGCGCAGCGCGCTCCACAGCTCGATCTCGGTGGCCGCGTCCAGCGCGCTCGAGACGTCGTCCGCCAGCAGCAGCTCGGCCTCGGTGGCAAGGGCACGCGCGAGCGCGAGACGCTGCACCTGCCCACCGGAGAGACGCACCCCACGGTGGCCGACGAGCGCGTCGTGACCGCCGGCCTCCTCGACGTCGGAGCCGAGCCGGGCGTCGGAGATCGGTGCGGCGAAGGGGCGCGGGTGGCCCAGCCGGATGTTGTCACCGAAGGTCCCGGAGAGCACCCGGGGCACCTGGGCGATGTGCGAGACCTGCCCCGGTCGCAGGAAGACCTGCGGGTCGTCGACGACCCGGCCGTTCCACAGCACCTCACCGCGGTGGTCGATGAGACCGGCCATCGCGGAGAGCAGGCTGGACTTGCCCGACCCGACCCGGCCGACGAGCAGCACGAGCTCCCCGCTCTCGATCGTGAGGTCGACCGCCTCGGCCCCGATGGTGCCGTCGTCGTGCACCGCCGTGACCCCGCGCAGCTGCAGCTGCTCCAGGGGCACCCGCCGCACGGGCGGGGGAGAGGGAGCCCGTCCCTCCACGAGGTCGACACCGGGCGGCAGCCGGGTGAGGTCGACCCCGCCGGCGAAGCGGGCCGTCTCGACCTGCCAGGCGCGCGTGCCCGGCGCCTCGGTGACGACCATCCCGGCGACCCGGCCGAACCAGTCGAACCCGGACACCGCGCCGGCCACGAGGAGGGTCACCGCCAGGCCCCACCCCCCGACGACGTGGATCGCCCAGGCGGCGACGACGCCGCACTGGACCATGACCATCGGGACGCCCTGGAGGAAGGCCTGGATCCGGTGCTCGGAGACCGCCGCCGACACCCGGCCGGTGTCGACCTCACGCAGGTGCCGGCGCACGTGCGGGGTGGCGGCGGCCAGCTTGACGGTGCGCATCGACTCCAGCGCCGAGACCAGCGCCCGGCCGAAGGAGGCGCGTGCCGTCGACGCCTGTGCCGCGGAGCGCCCGGCCGCGGGCCGCCCGAGGACCGACGCGAGGGCGGAGGTGACCATGACGGCCAGCAGCACGGCACCGGCGATCCAGGTCCCCGCGAGCAGGGCGGTGATCGCCGCGATGAGCAGCCCGTTGACGAAGTCGACCCAGCGGTCGGCGTACCGGGCGTACCGGTCCGCGTCCATGGACCGGGCGACGACCTCGCCGGGTGGGGTGCGGGGCAGACGGGCCTGGTCGGTCTGGCCGTGGAGGACCGCCATCCGGGTCCGGAGCATGACCTCGATCCACCAGCGCGGGTAGATGACGAAGGCCTCCGCGAGCAGCAACGGCATCGCGAGCAGGCAGACCACGAGCACGAGCGTGAGGAGCACCGGTGTCTCTCCCCGCTGCAGCGCCTCGACCATGTGCCCCCAGACGAGTCCGGTGAAGGCCCCCTGGGCCCCGATGAGCGAGCCGACGAGGAAGAACGACGCCCCGAGCAGCCCCCAGGTCGGCTTGATGAGCAGGGCGTTGAGCGTGCCGCGGGCCAGCGAGGGCCCATCGCCCACGGCGGGACGCTCCGGAGGCTCCCCCCGGCGCCGGCTGCCCGCAGCGCGCTCGTGGTCCTCGACGAAGGGGAGGTCGCCCGGCCCCGCACCGGCGCTCCCCGCCTCGGCGCCGCGGACGCCGGGTCGTCCGGCGACGGCGTCGGCCACCGACGCGTCGATCGCCGCGGAGTGCACGGTCCGGCTCGCCCGCAGCAGGTCGCCGAAGGGCCCCGGCTGCCGGGAGAGCTCCGCGTGGGTGCCGTGCTGGACGAGCCGCCCGTGGTCGAGGACGGCGACGTGGTGCGCGCGCTCGATCGTGCTCAGCCGGTGGGCGATGAGCACGCCGGTACGACCGCGCAGCAGCCGGTCGGCCGCCGCGACCACACGACGCTCGGTGACCGGGTCCATGCGGGCGGTCGCCTCGTCGAGCACGACGACGCGCACGTCGCGCACGAGCAGCCGGGCGAAGGCGATGAGCTGCTCCTCACCGGAGGACAGCGTCGTCCCGCCCGGACCGAGGAGGGTGTCGAGCCCGGCGGGCAGGCCGGCGACCCAGTCGTGCAGGCCCAGCTCGGTGATGGCCCGCTCCACCTCCTCGCGCGGGACGGGCGCGAAGAGGGTGATGTTCTCGGCGAAGGTCCCGGCGAGGATCTCGGTGCGCTGGGTGACGACCCCGACGCTGCTGCGCAGCTCCTGGAGATCGAGGTCGAGCACGTCCACGCCACCCAGGAGCACGCTGCCGGGTGGGGGCTCGATCGCCTGGGAGACGAAGGAGGCGAGCGTCGACTTGCCCGAGCCGGTCCGGCCGACGAAGGCGGTCGTCTCTCCCGCGGGCACGGTGAGGTCGATGTCCCGCAGCGCGAAGGTGCCCTCGTCGTAGGCGAAGTCCAGGTGCCGGAAGCGCAGGTCGAGCGCGCCGGTGCCGGGGACCTCGGCTCCCCCCTCGGGCTCCGGCTCCACGGCGAGCATCTGGCGCAGGCGCATGACCGCGCCGAGCCCCTCCTGGAGGTCCGGGAGGTGGTTGGCCATCTGCGAGATCTGCCCGACGAAGGTGGCCGTGACGAGGAAGAGGGTGACCAGCCCGGAGACCGGGACGGAGCCCGCCGCCGTCATCGCGACACCGCCGACGACGATGACGGCGAGGAGCGCGTGCAGCAGCACGCCCGCTCGCCGGGCGAGGGCACGCTCGACGACGACGACGTCGAGGAAGCGCCGGTGCACCTGCGCCGAGAGGGAGGCCAGCCGCGTGACGACGTGGGCCTGCCCGAGGCTCGTGCGCAGGTCGTCACGGCCGGCGATCCCCTCCTCGAGGGCGCTGGCGTGGTCGGTCCAGGCCATCTCCTCGATGACCTTGAGCCGGGCGATCTCCCTCAGCAGCGGTGGCATCGTCATCGCGGTGAGCGCGGCGAGGAGAGGGAAGAGCAGCCACGCGGGCCACCAGGTCACGCCGGCGACGATCCACATCGGCAGCACGGCGAAGCCCGCCCGGAAGAACATCCACAGCTGCATCCGCACGACCGTGCCCACCTCGTGGGTGTCGTCGTCGATGCGGTCGAGGATCTCGCCGACGGCCTGCTCGGAGAGCACCGCCACGGGCTGGCGGAGGGCGGCGTCGAGCAGGTCCTCGCGCAGCCGGCCCTCGGCCCGGTCGGAGAGGCCGACCCAGGCGAACTTCCCTGCGGTGTCGACGGCCGCGCCCCCGACGACGCACAGCGCGAGGGTCCACACGAGCGTCGAGGAGGGGTTCTCGGCGAGCCATCCCATGATCACCGTGCCGAGGGTCAGCGCCACGGCGGCGATCGCGGCGCACACGAGCGCCCCGGCGGCCAGCGGTGAGCGCAGGCGGCGCCAGTCGACGGTACGGGTGGGGTCCGGCGGGATCGACCGATGGGTCTTCGCCGATGTCTCCGGACCACGGGAGAGGGTGATGGTCATCAGGCTTCGAGGCTATGCCGTGGCACCGACAGCCCGCCTCTCTTTTTCCGGCGACCCGGCCGGCGGCCGGCGGTCGGTACCCCCGGCGGGCGCCCCCTTCGTGCGCATCGCGCCTCCCCGTCCACCCTGTGGACGGGGCGTATCGCCATCCGGGACCGGCGTCCTACCGTGGCCGTGGCCGCGTGCGACCCACTGCGACCCGTCATCACCCGCCCCCTTCCGCAGGAGTCCACCATGAGCGACGAGGCAGCCGAGGTCCGTCGCGCCCTCCAGGAGAGCCTGGACCGGCGCGAGCAGGGCAGCCCCGACCGGGACTGACCGGCCACCGGGACACCACGCACGACGGGACCGCCTCCCGGCCATCACGGCCGGGAGGCGGTCCTATCGCGTGAGACGGAGTATCACCAGACGGACGCAGCGGCATACCGTGGAGACATGCCGCAGCTTCGATCCCGCACGAGCACCCACGGGCGCAACATGGCCGGCGCCCGAGCCCTCTGGCGCGCCACCGGCATGGGCGAAGGGGACTTCGGCAAGCCGATCGTGGCGATCGCCAACTCCTTCACCCAGTTCGTCCCCGGCCACGTCCACCTCAAGGACATGGGCCAGCTCGTCGCCGGCGCCATCGAGGACGCCGGGGGAGTGGGCAAGGAGTTCAACACCATCGCCGTCGACGACGGCATCGCGATGGGCCACCACGGGATGCTCTACTCGCTGCCCAGCCGCGAGGTCATCGCCGACGCCATCGAGTACATGGTCCAGGCCCACTGCGCCGACGCGCTCGTGTGCATCTCGAACTGCGACAAGATCACCCCGGGCATGCTCCTGGCCGCGCTGCGGCTGAACATCCCGACCGTCTTCGTCTCCGGCGGCCCCATGGAGGCGGGCAAGGCGATCATCGGGGAGGACGGCACCGCCGAGACCCGGCTGGACCTCATCGACGCGATGACCAAGTCCGTGGACGACTCGGTCTCCGACGAGGACCTGCTGAGCGTCGAGCAGTCCGCCTGCCCGACGTGCGGCTCCTGCTCGGGGATGTTCACCGCCAACTCGATGAACTGCCTCACCGAGGCACTCGGCCTCTCCCTCCCCGGCAACGGGTCGACCCTCGCGACCGCCTCCGCCCGCAAGGACCTCTTCCTGCGCGCCGGCGAGCTCGTCGTCGACCTGTGCAGGCAGTACTACGACGGGGACGACTTCTCCGTCCTGCCACGCTCGATCGCGAACCGTTCGGCCTTCGCCAACGCGATGCGCATGGACATCGCCATGGGCGGGTCGACGAACACGATCCTCCACCTCCTCGCCGCCGCCCAGGAGGCCGGCGTCGACTTCGACCAGACCGACATCGACGACCTCTCCCGCGAGACCCCCTGCCTGGTCAAGGTGGCCCCGAACAGCGCGGACTTCTACATGGAGGACGTGCACCGCGCCGGCGGCATCCCCGCGATCCTCGGCGAGCTGCGCCGGGCGGGGATGCTCGACACCTCGGTGCGGGCGGTGCACAGCCCCTCCCTCGACCTGTGGCTCAAGGAGTGGGACATCCGCAGCGGTTCGCCGAGCGAGGTCGCCACCGAGCTCTTCCACGCCGCCCCCGGTGGCGTGCGCACGACCCAGGCCTTCTCCTCGACGAACCGCTGGGCGAGCCTGGACACCGACCCGCAGGCCGGCTGCATCCGCTCGGTCGAGCACGCCTACTCCAGCGAGGGCGGGCTCGCGGTGCTGCACGGCAACCTCGCCGAGGACGGCTGCATCGTCAAGACCGCGGGTGTGCCCGAGCACCAGTGGTCCTTCTCCGGGCCGGCCCGCGTGGCCGAGTCCCAGGAGGAGGCGGTCGAGATGATCCTCGGCAAGCAGGTGCAGGAGGGCGAGGTCGTCGTCGTGCGCTACGAGGGGCCGAAGGGCGGGCCGGGCATGCAGGAGATGCTCTACCCGACCGCCTACCTCAAGGGCGTCGGCCTCGGCCCGAAGTGCGCCCTCATCACCGACGGCCGCTTCTCCGGCGGCTCCAGCGGCCTGAGCGTCGGTCACGTCTCCCCGGAGGCGGCGGCCGGCGGCACGATCGGTCTGGTCCGCGACGGCGACGTCATCGAATTCGACATCCCCGGCCGTCGGGTCGACCTCCTCGTCGACGACGCCGAGCTGGCGCGGCGGCGTGCGGAGCAGGACACGAAGGGCTGGACCCCCCTGAAGCGGGAACGTCCCGTCTCCGCGGCGCTGAAGATCTTCGCGAGGTTCGCCCAGTCGGCCGACAAGGGCGCCGCCCGTCGGGTCGACTGACCCGGGCGGGACTAGTCCTCGCCGTCGCCGACGGCGGTGGCCAGCCGCCGGGCGATGAGGACGTCCAGGCCGCCGACCACGAGGAAGACCAGGACGGTACCGGCGGCGGTCGCCGGCCAGGCGAGGACGCCCGGGACCCGGGAGAGCCCGATGGCGGCGGAGACCGCGCACAGGATCGAGAGCCCGTCCACGGCACCGCTGATGAGGACCACCCGGGTCCGCTCGCCGGAGCCGATGTGCCTGAAGAACTTGGAGACGACCACCTCGACGACGATGAAGGTCAGTGCGGCGGAGGCCGCGAAGAGCAGGACCGGGAGAGCCGCCTTCGACGGCTGCTGGGTGGAGACGAGCCCGAAGGCCGCGGTGATGCTGACCGAGAAACCGTAGGCGGTCGCGTTCTCCCGCAGGCTCGTGCGGATGCCGTGGGCCAGCGCCTTGGGCGGGGTCCCTCCCGGCAGCGCGTCCGCGGCGCCGCGGAGGGGGACCACGTGTCGGCTCGTGGGCTCGTGCTCGTCCTCGCCGGGCTGTGGGGTGGGCATGGACAAGTTCTACCCCGTCACCGCCTCCGGAGCGCGCCGGCGACGACCGCCGCCGCGCCCGCGGCGCCCAGCGCGGCGAGAGCGCCGTGGTGCTGGGAGGGCCACAGCTGGTGGGCGCGGGCCCTGGCGGTGGCGTCGAAGGCCCCGTGGGTGCCGTGGTCCACGTGCTCATCGGCCGGCTCCCAGAGGTTGGCCGGACGGTCCTCGTGGCGGGGCTGGTCGGTCTGCTGGGCGGCGAACCCGGTCCGGGCCAGGTAACGGTCGAGCAGGCCGGGCGCGAGGGCGTTGCCGACGAGGGTCCCGACCGTGCTGCCACCGACCCAGTACTCGCGTCGCTGCGGGTGGTCCGCAGCGAAGAGGACCGCCTGCGCCGCGACCTCCGGCTGGTAGATCGGCGGGACGGGCCGGGCCTCGTTCGGCAGCCGGGAGAGCAGCCAGCGGAACTGCGGCGTGTTCGTGCCCGGCATCTGCACCATCGTGGTGCGCACGTTGCTGCCCTCGTGGAGCAGCTCGCAGCGCAGGGCCTCGTTGAACCCCTGGATGGCGTGCTTGCTCGCGGAGTAGGCCGCCTGGAGGGGGATGCCGCGATAGGCGAGGGCGGAGCCGACCTGGACGATCGTCCCCCGGTCGCGCGGACGGAAGCGACGCAGGGCACTGAGCGTCCCGTGCACGTACCCGAGGTAGGAGACCCGCGTGACGCGGTCGAACTCCTCGGCGGAGATCTCCCACACGGGTGCGAAGACGGAGCTGAACGCGCAGTTGACCCACACGTCGATCTCCCCGAGATCCTCCTCGACGGTGCGCGCGGCCGCCTCGACCTCGTCGGGGTCGGAGACGTCGGTCGGCACGGCCAGTGCCCTCCCGCCGGCCTCCTGCACCTCCCTGCGGGCGCCTGCCAGGCCGGCGCGTCCGCGGGCGAGCAGCGCCACCCGGTCTCCGTGCCGACCGAAGGCGATCGCGCTCGCGCGGCCGATGCCGCCGCTGGCGCCGGTCACGACGACGGTGCGGGGTCCTTCGTGTCCCATCTGGCCCTCTCCTCGGTCCTCGTCCTCGCCGTACCCGGGAGGGAGGGATTCGACCCGGGAAGGTGGGTAGCACCTGGGGCATGTGCTTCTCTCCCGAGGCGGATCTCGTCGCCGGGGCGGTCATCGGGGTCGTCTCGATCGACGTCCTGGCCCACCGACCCTCGCGGCGTGACCGGGTGCTGGCGAGCCTGCCGCCGCTGCTCGCGGTGCACACCCTCATCGAGTCGCTCGTGTGGTTCGGGGGACGGGGGCAGGTCGGCCAGGGCCTCGGGACGGCAGCCACGTACGCCTACCTCGTCATCGCCTTCGTCCTGCCGGTCCGGGTGCCGGTCGCGGTGCTCGTGCGCGAGCCCGGCCGGCGGCGCCGACGCGTGCTCGCGGCCCTCGGCGGCCTCGGGTCCCTCGTGTCGCTCGTGCTGCTCTGGTCCCTGCTCGACGGACCGGTCACCGCGAACCTGCTCCCGCACGCGATCTCCTACGAGGTGGGGATCCCCGCGCCGGGCGTGCTCGTGCCGCTCTACGTGGTCGCCACGTGCGGGGCCGCGCTCGTCTCCTCGTCGCGGCCGATCACGGTCTTCGGGGTGGCGAACCTCGTGGTCGTCCTCGTGCTGGCCTGGCGGGCATCCGCGGGGCTGGCGTCGTTGTGGTGCATCTGGGCGGCGCTCACGAGCATCGGCATCGCGTGGCTGGTGCGCAGGGACGAGCGCCGACGGTCCGGATGTCGGGACATGGTGTTCACATGACGGGACGGCGCCTAGCCTGAGCCCATGACCAGCGACGTGCAGCAGGACAGCTTCGACATCGCCGTCATCGGTGGCGACGGGATCGGCCCCGAGGTAGTGGCCGAGGGGATCAAGGTCCTTCGGGCCGGCGGCGTCGACATCCGGACCACCGAGTACGACCTCGGCGCGAAGCGGTGGCACCGCACCGGCGAGACCCTCCCGGACTCGGTCGTCGAGGAGATCCGCGGCCACGACGGCATCCTCCTCGGCGCCATCGGTGACCCGAGCGTCCCCTCGGGCGTCCTCGAGCGGGGGGTGCTGCTCCCCCTTCGCTTCGCGCTGGACCACTACGTCAACCTGCGCCCGGCCAAGCTCTTCCCGGGCGTCACCAGCCCGCTCGCCACCGCGGTGACCGACCAGGGGCTGGACTTCGTCGTCGTCCGGGAGGGCACCGAGGGGCCCTACGTCGGCAACGGCGGCGCCCTTCGCGTCGGCACACCGCATGAGGTGGCCACGGAGGTCAGCGTCAACACCCGCTTCGGCATCGAGCGCGTCGTGCGGGACGCCTTCGCCCGCGCGCAGGCCCGCCCCCGCCAGCACCTGACCCTGGTGCACAAGCACAACGTGCTCACGCACGCCGGGCACCTGTGGCGGCGCACCGTCGAGGAGGTCGGCGCGGAGTTCCCCGACGTCGAGACCGCCTACCAGCACGTGGACGCCGCGACGATCTTCCTCGCCACCGACCCGGCGCGCTTCGACGTCATCGTCACCGACAACCTCTTCGGCGACATCATCACCGACATCGCCGCCGCCATCGCCGGGGGCATCGGCCTGGCCGCGAGCGGCAACATCAACCCCGGCCGCGAGGCCCCGAGCATGTTCGAGCCGGTGCACGGCTCCGCCCCGGACATCGCCGGTCAGGGGAAGGCCGACCCGACCGCCGCGATCCTCTCCGCGGCGATGCTGCTGGACCACCTCGGCCTGGCCAAGGACGCGGTGCGCATCGAGGAGGCCGTCGCCGCCGACCTCGCCGAGCGTTCGGGGGCGCGCACCACGGCACAGATCGGTGACGCCATCGCCACGCGCCTGTGAGCGGTCCCACAGCAGGGGTTACCCTGCGAGCATCCCCGCACCCGAGGAGACGTGTCACCGATGACCGCTGAGCTCAGCTTCGCCACCACCCGCCGCGAAGACCCCACGCCCGCCGCCGAGCGCGAGCAGATCCTCGCCAACCCCGGCTTCGGCAGCCACTTCACCGACCACATGGTCAGCGTCACCTGGACGAAGGGGGAGGGCTGGCACGACGGCCGGGTCCACCCCTTCGGCCCGATCAGCCTGAGCCCTGCTGCCGCCGTGCTGCACTACGCGCAGGAGGTCTTCGAGGGCATGAAGGCCTACCGGCACCGGGACGGCTCGATCTGGACCTTCCGCCCCGAGCGCAACGCCGCCCGCATGGCCCGCAGCTGCGAGCGCCTGGCCCTGCCGGTGCTCGGCGAGGAGGACTTCGTCGCCTCCCTCAAGGCACTGCTCTCGGTCGACAAGGCGTGGGTGCCGAGTGCCGACGGCGGTGAGGAGACGAGCCTCTACCTGCGCCCCTTCATGTACGCCTCCGAGGCCTTCCTCGGGGTGCGCCCGGCGCACGAGGTGACCTACTCGCTCATCGCCAGCCCGGCCGGCGCCTACTTCTCCGGCGGGCTGAAGCCGGTCACCCTCTGGGTGAGCCAGGACTACGCCCGCGCGGGCGAGGGCGGCACCGGCGAGGCCAAGTGCGGCGGCAACTACGCCTCCTCGCTCGCCGGCCAGCTCGAGGGCATCGCCCAGGGCTGCGACCAGGCCGTCTTCCTCGACTCCTCGACGCACACCTACATCGAGGAGCTCGGCGGGATGAACCTCTTCTTCGTCACCAAGGACGGCCGGCTGCGCACGCCGGAGCTCACCGGCTCGATCCTCGAGGGCGTCACCCGCGACTCGATCCTCGCGCTCGCCCCGGACCTCGGGCTGCGGCCGGAGGAGGGCCGGATCGCCCTCGAGGAGTGGAAGGACGGCGTCGCCTCGGGTGAGATCACCGAGATCTTCGCGTGCGGCACCGCGGCGGTCATCACCCCCGTCGGAGAGCTGAAGTGGGACGGCGGGTCCGCCGCGTCCACCGCCGGTGAGGGCGGCGGGGAGTACACGCGGGCGATCCGCCAGGCGCTGCTCGACATCCAGTACGGCCGGGCCGAGGATACCCGCGGCTGGCTGACCCGTCTGGCCTGACGCCACCCAGAGCACCCGACACCTGCGCCGGATGCGTCCCCGACTGATCGCCACGGACCTCGACGGGACCCTGCTGCGCTCGGACGGCACGGTCTCGTCGCGGTCGGTGGCCGCCCTGCGCGACGTCGCCGAGGCGGGGGTCGAGACGGTGCTCGTCACCGCCCGCCCGCCGCGGTGGCTCGACGACCTCGCGCACGTCGTCGGCGCGCACGGGATCGCCCTGTGCGGCAACGGCGCCTTCCGCTACGACGTCGAGGGGCGACGGGTCTTCGCCGAGCGGACCTTCGACCCCGCGGTGGTCACCGAGATCGTACGGGACCTGCGCGAGCAGATCCCGGGCACCGGCTTCGCCGCGGAGCGGGGGTCCGGGCTGGCGGCGGAGAACATGTTCGCCGCCATCCACGACCACCCCGAGGACCTCGTGACGACCTCGGCGATCGAGCTGCTCGAGGACGCCGCGGTCGGCAAGCTGCTCGCGCGCAACCCGCACCTGACCGACGAGGAGTTCATCACCGCGGCCACGGAGGTCGTGGGGGAGCGCGGGGTCGTCGCCTTCTCCGGCGCGGGCGGGCTCGCCGAGATCTCCGCGCTGGGGGTCACCAAGGCTGCGGCGCTCGCGGCCTGGTGCGACGAGCTCGGCATCGCGGCCCACGAGGTGTGGACCTTCGGGGACATGCCCAACGATCTGCCGATGCTCACCTGGTCCGGGCGCTCCTTCGCCGTGGCCAACGCGCACGAGGAGGTGCTCGCCGCCGTGACCGACCGGTGCGCGAGCAACGACGACGACGGTGTGGCGGCGGTGCTCGAGGAGCTGCTCGCGGGTCTGCCGTGACGCCGCCCGCCGGGCCCGTGCGGGACGGGTGCCACGGCCGCTGGGCCGTCCCGCCCGCGCCCCCTGAGCCGGGCCACCACCCCGGGCCCCGCACGCGTTCTCGCGGTCCACATCGTGGACGTGGGCGCTGCGGGGTCATCTCACGGTGGGACAGTGAGCGGGTGATGCCCCCGATGAAGCAGTGCGCCGCCACCGCGGCCCTCCTCATTATCTAGGCGCGACGAGCCACCTGCTCGTCGCGCGGACCTCCCACACCCGGGGGGTCTTTGCTTTTGTCGAGACGCAGCCTTTGTCGGGCAGGGGATGGCAGAAGCATCGGGTCCGCAGCACCACCCCAGCGACGGACCGGCGCGGCGAGCAGGTGTCACACACGACCCAGGGGCGCCGTCGCCCCTTCGCCCCCGGCCGCTACGGAGACCTCACGGATGCACGGATTCCACGTCTACGACACGACGCTGCGCGACGGTGCCCAGCAGGAGGGCATCAACGTCTCGGTCGGGGACAAGCTGGCGATCTGCCGCCTCCTGGACGAGCTCGGCGTCACCCACATCGAAGGGGGGTGGCCGGGCGCCAACCCGAACGACACCGAGTTCTTCGCCCGGGCCGCCACCGAGCTCGACCTGCGCACGGCGACGCTGGCCGCCTTCGGCGCCACGCGCAAGGCCGGCGTCACCCCCGAGGCCGACCCGCAGGTGCAGGCCCTCCTCGACTCCGGTGCCTCCGTCATCACCCTCGTCGCGAAGTCCCACCCCGGTCACGTCGAGCGCGCCCTGCGCACGACCCGCGAGGAGAACCTCGCGATGATCGGCGAGACCGTCGCCCACCTCGTCGCCCACGGACGCACGGTCATGGTCGATGCGGAGCACTTCTTCGACGGCTTCCGGCTCGAGCGGGAGTACGCCCTCGCCTGCGTGCGGGCCGCCCACGAGGCCGGGGCGCAGGTGGTCGCCCTGTGCGACACCAACGGCGGGATGCTCCCGGACCAGGTCTTCGACGTCGTCAGCGAGGTCGTCGCGGCCACCGGGGCGCGCCTGGGCATCCACTGCCACAACGACACCGGGTGCGCGGTCGCCAACTCCATGGCCGCGGTGCGCGCCGGCGCCGATCACGTGCAGGGCACGATCAACGCCTACGGCGAGCGCACGGGCAATGCCGATCTCATCACGGTCGTCGCCAACCTCCAGCTCAAGCTCGGTCTGGACCTCATCGAGCCGTACCGCCTCCAGGACGCGACCCGGATCGCGCACGCCGTGAGCGAGGTGACCAACTTCCCGCCCTTCTCGCGGCAGCCCTATGTCGGCTCGGGGGCCTTCGCGCACAAGGCCGGGCTGCACGCCAGCGCGATCAAGGTCGACCCCGACCTCTACCAGCACGTCGACCCCAAGTCGGTCGGCAACGACATGCGCATGCTCGTCTCCGACATGGCCGGCCGGGCCACGGTCGAGCTGAAGAGCCGGGAGCTCGGCGTGGACCTCTCGGGTGACTCCGAGGGGCTGGCGAGGGTGCTGGCGCGCGTCAAGGAGCTCGAGCAGCGCGGCTACACCTTCGACGCGGCGGATGCCTCCTTCGAGCTGCTGCTGCGTCGCCTGCTCGGGCAGGAGGCACTCGAGTACGCGGACATCGAGTCCTGGCGGGTGATGATCGACGCCCGCGGCGGGGAGGACTCCCTCGCCGAGGCGACCGTCAAGGTCCGGGCCGGCGGTCAGCGGGTGGTCGCCACGGGTGAGGGCAACGGCCCGGTCAACGCGCTCGACCACGGTCTGCGCCAGGCGCTCGCTGTCGTCTACCCCGAGATCGAGCGGCTCGACCTCATCGACTACAAGGTGCGCATCCTCGACGCGGCGCACGGCACCGACGCGATCACCCGGGTGCTCATCGAGACGAGCGACGGCGAGACCTCGTGGACCACCGTCGGCGTCGCCGGCAACATCGTCGAGGCCTCGTGGGAGGCGCTCTTCGACGGGATCACCTACGGGCTGATGCGTTCGGGCGTCGAGGTGCGCTGAGCCCGAGGGCCCGTCGGGTCACCCGGTGATCGAGCGACTCCTGGGGCCCCCGAGCGCCGGGTCGGGCGCCCTCACCGCGTGGCGACGTGGCCGAAGCGGTGCCGGGTGGTGCTGACCGCCTGCTCCCGGACGAAGGGGAGCAGCTCGCGGCGTCCGGTGGCCAGGACCTCGCCGGTGAGCACGTCGACGCCGGCGGCGACGAGCGCGTCCACGGTCTCGCCGGGGACCGTGCCCACGACACGCACCCGGCCGTGGCCGACCTCCTCGGCGGCACCGGCCACGAAGGACTCCTCCGACTCCGCCCGGACCTGCACGTGGCCGAGGCTGCCCGGCAGGCCGAGCGACGGGTCCGCCGAGACGAGCATCCGGGTGCCGGTCAGCGTGGCGGCCGCGACGAGCCGGACGAGCTCGACGGGCCGTGCATCGCTCGCCGCGCGGACGAGGAGGAGCGGGCAGTGCCGGTAGCGGAAGACGTTGTCCTCGACGACGAGCGCGCTCGGGTCGTGCTCGACACCGAACTCGCTCGTCCAGGCCGCGGCGTCGCTGGCGAGGGCGGCAGCGAGCCAGGCCCGCTCCTGCTCGCCGACCCGGTCACCGAGCACGGCCAGCTGCGCCTCGACGGTGCCCTGCACCGCGGGCCCCGGGGTCGCTCCCTGCGTCGGGAGGCCGTCGGAGCGCCAGGTGCCGAGCTGGGCGACGTAGTTGGGGCCGCCGGCCTTGGCGCCCGGACCGATCGAGGAGCCCTTCCAGCCTCCGAAGGACTGGCGCTGGACGATCGCGCCGGTGATGTGCCGGTTGACGTAGGCGTTACCCACCTGCACGGCACCGCTCCAGGCCTCGATCTCGTCGGCGTCGAGGCTGTGCAGCCCGCCGGTGAGCCCGAAGTCGGTCGCGTTCTGCAGCTCGACGGCCTCCTCCAGGGTCTCGGCCCGCATGAGTCCGAGCACGGGTCCGAAGACCTCGGTGAGGTGGAAGAAGGAGCCGGGGGCGACCCCCTCCTTGACGCCGGGGGACCAGAGCCGGCCGGACTCGTCGAGCCGCTTCGGCTCGACGAGCCAGCGCTCACCGGGCTCGAGGGTCGTCAGCGCGCGCAGCAGCTTGCCGCTCGGGGGCTCGATGACCGGGCCCATGCGGGTGCCGAGGTCGCTCGGCCAGCCGACGACGATCGAGGAGACCGCGTCGAGCAGCTGACGCCGGAAGCGCGGGGAGTCCGCGATCGACCCGACGAGGATGCCGAGGGAGGCGGCCGAGCACTTCTGCCCGGCGTGCCCGAAGGCCGAGGAGACCAGGTCCGCGACGGCCAGGTCGATGTCCGCCGAGGGGGTGACGACGAGGGCGTTCTTGCCGGAGGTCTCGCCGAGCACCCGGGCCCCACCGTCGCGGCCCGCCCGCCACTCCGCGAACATCCGCGCCGTCTCGCTTGCTCCGGTGAGCACGACGGCGTCGACGTCCTCGTGGGCCACGAGGTGACGACCGACCTCGTCCTCGTCGGTGCGTACCACCTGGAGGACGTCGGTGGGCACGCCCGCGGCGTGCAGGGCCGCGACCGCCTCCTCGACGCAGCAGGGGGTCTGCGGCGCGGGCTTGATGACGACCGAGCTGCCGGCGGCGAGCGAGGCGAGGACACCGCCGATCGGGATGGCGACCGGGAAGTTCCACGGGGGAGTGATGAGGGTCAGGGCGAAGGGGGTGAAGCTCGCCCCGTCCGTCATCGGCCCGTCGGCCAGGTCGAGGGCACGGTCGGCGTAGTAGCGGGCGAAGTCGACCGCCTCCGAGACCTCGGGGTCGGACTCGGCGATCGTCTTGCCCCCTTCGGCGGCCATCGTCGCGACGAGCCGCTCGCGGCGGGCGTCCAGCTCGCGAGCCGCCGCCCGCAGCAGCGCCGCGCGCTCGCCGGCCGGTCGTGCCGCCCAGGCCCCGTGCGCCCCACGGCCGGTGGCGACGACGGCATCCACCTCGGTGACCGAGCCCAGGTGCGGTGACGCAGGCTCCGGTCGCGTCGTGGCGACCGCCCGAGCGGCCCACTCGCGCGATGCCGGCAGGGCGGGGTCGGCGTCGGGGGT
Organism: uncultured Janibacter sp.; assembly: GCA_964430615.1. Lineage (GTDB taxonomy): Bacteria > Actinomycetota > Actinomycetes > Actinomycetales > Dermatophilaceae > Janibacter. Next base: position 62,536 of record CAYSGN010000001.1, read on the forward strand.
GTTGCCGAAGGTGTCCCCGATGACCGGGCGCTCGGCGCTGCGCCGCGGGCCGGTCGGGGTGGCCGCGATGTCGGCGAGGCTGGCCCGGAAGCGGGCCTCCTGGTCCGGCATCGCCGTGGGGTCCTCGGCGAAGAAGGCGTGCAGGTAGTTCTCCGGGGCGGCGTTCTCCTCCAGGCGGCGCACGAGGTAGGAGACGGCCGCGTCGAAGTTCTCCGGTGCGACGACCGGGGTGTAGAGGATGACCGTGCCGACGTCGTCACGCACCGCCCGGGCCTGGGCGGGCGACATCCCCTGGAGCATCTCGACGTCGAGGGCGGCCTCGACACCGCGGCCACGTGCGAGCAGGTGCCCGGCGGCGACGTCGTAGAGGTTGTGGCTGGCCAGGCCGAGGCGCACGCCGGCGGCGACGGCGTCCTCGCGCAGCGCCCGCTCGACGCAGCGCAGGTAGTTCGCGTCCGAGCCGGCCTTCGCGTCGTAGGGGGCCTGCTCCCAGCCGTGCATGACGGCCTCGACCTTCTCCATCGCGAGGTTGGCGCCCTTGACCAGGCGGATCTTGATCCCGGCGCCGCCGGCGGCGGTGCGCTCGCGGGCGAAGGCGATGAGCCGCTCCATCGCCGGCAACGCGTCCGGCAGGTAGGCCTGGAGGACGATGCCGGCCTCGAGGTCGTGGAACTCCGGCTCGGAGAGCATCGCGGTGAAGACCTCGATGGTCATCTCGAGGTCGCGGTACTCCTCCATGTCGAGGTTGACGAAGGCGTGCGGGGTGGACGCCCTCGCGGCGCGGTAGAGGGGACGCAGCCGGTCCAGGCAGCGCGCGACCGTCCCGGGGGTGTCCCAGGTGCTGATCTGGCTGACGAGGGAGGAGACCTTGATCGAGACGTAGTCGACGTCGCCGCGCTCGAGCAGCTCGCGGGTGCGGGCGGTGCGGTCGGCGGCCTCCTGCTCACCGAGCACGGCCTCGCCGAGGAGGTTGATGTTCAGCCGGAAGCCGTCGTCGCGGGCGGCGGCCAGATGCCGCCCCAGGTGCGGGTCGCGGGCGTCGACGAGCAGGTGGCCGACCATCTGCTTCATCCGGGCGCGCGCGGCGGGCACGACGACCTTGGGGGCGACCCGGGCGGCGACGGCCCCGAGCCCGAGCAGGCCACGGTCGAGCGGTCCGAGGAAGGAGGCGGCCGAGGAGGCGGTGATCGTGCTCAGCGCGTTGGCCGCGGCGCGGTCGTCCTCGGGGCGGGCGACGCGGTCGACGAAGAAGACGGCCAGGTCGAGCCCCTCGGCGTCGGAGAGGAGCGCGGCCAGCTGGCCGGTCGTCTGCGCCTCGCGCTTGGTCTGGCCGGCGTGGGCGCAGGAGGACCAGCGCTCGGCGAGGGTGACCGCCTCCTCGACGAAGGGGGCGTAGGCCGCCGCGGCGGGGTCGGCCGACTGGCCATGGGTCTCGGGAGCCGAAGTCGTCATGGCAGCGACGGTAGGCCCGAGCGGTGGGTCATGCCACAGTCAGATGTCCGGCACTCGTATCCATTTGCCATACACTTGTCTGGTGGTGGACGTGCAGGATCTCGTCGACGAGGCCTCGTCGTTGCTCGAGTCGCCGGTGACCCTGGAGGACCGGGCCTTCCGGCTGCTCGCCTTCGGCGCGCACGCCGGGGGTGCGGACTCCGTGCGGGTCGAGACCGTCATGGGGCGCGGGTCCGGTGCGGAGACGAGAGCCTGGTTCGAGCGTTTCGGCATCGGTCGCGCCCGGGGGCCGGTGCACGTCCCCGGCGACCCCGACCGGGGCATCGCCGCCCGGCTGTGCCTGCCGGCACGCTGGCGCGACGTCGTCCAGGGATACCTGTGGGCCATCGAGCCCCCGGACGGGCTGGCCCCCGAGCGGGTGCGGGCCGCGGAGGCGCTCGCGGCCCAGGCCGGTGAGGCACTGGCCCGCTCGGCCTCGCGCCGTCGGGAGGCCGAGCGGCTCGTCCTCGACCTCCTCGAGACCCGCGAGGGGCGGGCCGGAGCCGCCCTCGAGGTCGCCGACGCGCTCGCCATCGAGACGGGCACGCCGGTGGCCGTGGCGGTCCTCGGTGCCCGACCCGGAGTGCGCCTCCGGGCCGAGCAGGTGCACGGTCCCGGCACCGTCCCGCGAGGGGTGGGCGTCGCCGAGCACGGGGGCGACCTCGTCCTGCTCGTGCCGACCCGGCTCGATCCGCACGCGGTCGCCGTCGCCGCCATCTCGGCGCTGGAGCGGCTGGGGGTCGAGGGCGTCGTCGCCGCGGTGGGCGACGAGGTGCCGCTCCCGGACGCGGCGGACTCGCACCGCCGGGCACGGGCCACCCTGCGCGTCGTGCGACCGGTCGGGGCCGCCGAGGACGGCGCCTCACCCGGGGGCGGAGCCGGCCCGGTGGAGGAGCGCGTGCACGACTGGGCCGCCCTCGGCATCCGACGCATCCTCGGCGGCCGGGGCCGCGACGAGGTCCTCGCCGCGACGCTCACCCCCGCCGTGGCCGCCCTCCTCGAGGCGCCCGAGGAGCTCGTCGAGACGGCCTGGGTCTACCTCGAGGAGGCCGGGTCGGTCGCCGTGACGTCCCGCCGTCTCGGCCTGCACCGGCAGAGCGTCTACGGCCGGCTCCAGCGGATCGAGGCGATCGCCGGCCTCGACCTCGCCCGGGGGCGGGACCGGCTCGAGCTGCACCTGGGGCTGCTCGTGCACTGGTGACGCAGGGCGGCTGCCAAGGCGGCCGCGCTGGCACCCGGGGCCGCCTGGGGTGCACCCGGGGCCGGGAGCCAGCCGGAGTCCGGGTGGTCGGGACGCCCCCGTCCGCCCTGCTCGGGCCCCTACGCGCGTGCCCCAGAGTACGGGGCGTACGTAGGGCCTGCTCCGTACCCTGGGGCACGCGCACAGGCCGGCGGAGAGCGTCAGATGGGAGCGCACCGTCTCGCTCGTCCGGGCTCGGGTGCGCCGACGGGGGATCGCGCGACGCCATCCGGGCACCAGGGTCCGCAGCTGCCTCACCCCTCCGGCCCGAGGCCCCCCGTACGTCGGGGCCGGCCCGACCTACGGCGGGATGCGCCAGCTGCGGTTCGCCACCCGTTCGATGCCGTGGTAGACGAAGGTGAGCGCCAGCACCGCGACCGTCACGTGCAGGAGCAGCGCCAGGCTCACCCCGCTGATGAAGCCGGCCGCCCGGAAGCGCCCCCACAGCAGGCTGAGCACCGAGGGGATCGCGACCGCCCCGGCGGCGCCGGCGAGCAGCTGCTGCCACCACGGGCCGCCACCGACCCACAGCACGCCGCCGACGACCGGGACGGTGATGTCGAAGAGGTCGAGGGTCGCCAGCACCCCGAGCACGGCGATGAGCCCGAGCGTGCCCACCGCGGTGAGTCGCCAGCGCCACTTCTCCGCCGTGGACCACCTCGTCTGGCGGCCGACCACCATGACGGCGAGGGTCACCCCGGTCCACAGCAGCCAGCGACGCACGACCGGGGTCCCGGAGTCGGCCATGGCGTCCCGGAAGATCCGGTTGGCCTCGTCCCAGGTGATCTCGTACCCCTCCACGCTCACGTAGGAGGTCGCCTGTCCCGCATCGCCGACGAGCCCGTCGTGGAGGATCGCCGCGGGCAGGTAGGTGCCGGTCCGCGGCAGCAGCCACGCGAAGACCCTCGGGATCGAGGCGAAGTCCGTGGCGAAGTCGTCCGGGTCCGCCGGGACGAGCAGATCCCCGACCCTCCGGTCGCGGTAGCCGATGCGCCGCAGCATGCGGAACTCGTTCGGCGGGTCGTGCAGGTCGCGCCGGAGGAGGATCCGGGCCGGCGCCGCGGGGTCCGGCTCACCGTCGAAGGCGCCGCCGTCGTGGAAGCGCTCCGGTTGGGGGATCAGCGGTCCGTGCACGTCCTCACCCTCTCAGCCCACGGCGACACCGGCAGCCGGGAGCCGGTCCAGCACCGCGATCAGCCGTCGGCGCAGCCGGTTGGAGGTGGCCATGAGTTCGCGTTGCCGGGCGACGTACTCGGCCTTGCCGGAGACCGTCTCGATCGGCACCGGGGCGATCCCGAGCCCGGAGACGTCGTAGGGGGAGGCGGCCATGTCGAGCTCTCGCACGCGGAGCGCGTGCCGGAAGGCCTCCAGGGTCAGCTCCGAGGGCACTGCCGGCGCGAGCTTGAAGCACCACTTGTAGACGTCCATCCCCGCGTGGAGGCACGCCGGCTGCTCCTGGTCGAGCTGCCCCTCCCGGGTCGGACGAAGGGTATTGCGCGGCGCGGCATCGTCGGTGAAGAAGCGGTAGGCATCGGCGTGGCTGCACCGGATGCGGTGGGTCTCGACGACCTCGTCGGTGCCCTCCTGCCCCAGACGAAGGGGGAGCTGCTCGTGCCGCTGCTCCCCGGGACCCAGCCGGTAGACCATCGCCCACTCGTGCAGCCCGAAGCAGTCGTGCGTCCCGGGCCGCGCGAGGGTCGCCTCGAGCAGGCCACGCACGAAACGCACCGCCCGCTCCCGTCGCCGGACGAAGGTCGCGGCGTCCAGCACGGCGGACCCGTCCGCGCTCACCCGGTACCCGCTCCACCCGGCATACGGCTCCCGGGCGTCCTCGAGGGTCACGCCCGGGCCTGGGTGCCACCGACGCAGCTTCGCCGGCGGGTGGGCGTAGTACTCGAAGAGGAAGTCCTCGACCGGGTGACGCTCACCCCGTGCCCTCCGCGCGAGGCGACCCGCGGTGAGCTCGTCGACCGCGGCCGCGTGCGCCCGGGCACGCTCGCGCCACTCCTCCTGCGGGAGCACGGAGTCGGCGCGGGACGTCACCCCGACAGCGTAGGCACGCGGTCACCGTAGGCTGGCGTCGTGCGCATCGCGAGATACACGACAGGGGACGAGCCGGTCTACGGGCTCGTCGACGGTGAGGGTCAGAAGATCGCCGAGGTGACCGGGGACCCGCTCTACCAACGGATCGAGCTCACCGGCAGGACGACGACCGTCGACGAGGTGCGGCTGCTGGCGCCGGTCATCCCGCGCAGCAAGATCCTCGGCATCGGCCGCAACTACGCCGACCACGCCGCCGAGCTCGGCAACGAGGTGCCCGAGGAGCCGATGGTCTTCCTCGTGCCCAACACCGCCGTCGTCGGCCCCGGTGATCCCGTCGTCATCCCGCCGATGACCTCCGAGGTCCACTACGAGGGCGAGCTCGCGGTCATCATCGGCCGGATGGTCAAGGACATCGAGCCGGAGGAGGCCAAGAAGGTCATCTTCGGCTACACGATCGCCAACGACGTCTCCGCCCGGGACCTCCAGCGCGGGGACGGGCAGTGGGCCCGGGCGAAGGGGATGGACACCTTCTGCCCCCTCGGACCGTGGATCGAGACCGACCTGGACCCCCAGGACGTCTCGATCGTCACCCGGCGCGACGGCGAGGTCGTCCAGGACGGGCACTCCTCGGACATGGTCCACGGTGTGGCCGCCCTCATCAGCCACTGCTCGAAGGCCTTCACCCTCCTGCCCGGAGACATCATCCTCACCGGCACCCCGGCAGGGGTCGGCCCGGTCGAGGCCGGCCAGCGGGTCGAGGTCGAGATCGACGCGATCGGCGCCCTGTCCAACCCGTTCGTCGCCGCGGGCTGACGTGGACCTCGCCCGCTCCGTCCCGCTCTTCGCCCTCGCAGCGCTCCTCGAGATCGGCGGGGCGTGGTTGGTGTGGCAGGGGCTGCGCGAGCACCGCGGGTGGCTGTGGGTCGGTGCCGGGGTGGTCGCGCTCGGCCTCTACGGCGTCGTCGCGACCCTCCAGCCGGACGCGCACTTCGGGCGCATCCTCGCCGCGTACGGCGGGGTCTTCGTCGCCGGCTCGCTGCTCTGGGGGATGCTCGTCGACGGCTTCCGCCCGGACCGGTGGGACGTCGCCGGCGCGCTCGTCTGCCTCGCCGGTGTCGCGGTGATCATGTACGCGCCGAGGGGCGGCTGAGCCTCGCGCCTCACCGCACGGCGCTCCCACGGAATCGTGCCGGGTCGAGCTCTGGGGGCGGGCTGCTCCTCGGTCCGGTGAGCAGCCCGGCGACGATCTGCCCGGTGACCGGTGCCAGGAGCACGCCCTGCTGACCGTGACCGGTCGCCACCGTCAGCCCGTCCGCCGACGGGACCGGGCCGACGATCGGCAGACCGTCCGGCGAGCACGGGCGCAGGCCGACGCGCGTCGCGAGGACGTCGCGGTCGGCGAGCGCGGGCAGGGCCCGCAGGCCCGCCTCGCGGATCGCCCCGGTCCTCGCGGTGCTGATCCGCCGGTCCTCGCCCACGAGCTCGAGCGTGCCCGCCAGACGCACCCGGTCGGGGTACGGCGTGAGCACGACGAGGTCCTCCTTGAGCCCGACCGGCAGGACCGGGTCCTCGGGTCCCGCCTGCAGGTCGATGACGTACCCCTTGGCGGGGGCCAGCGGGAGGCGCGCACCCAGCGGACGCAGCAGGGCGCTGCTGCGGTACCCACCGGCGAGGACGACGTGCCCGGCGGCGATGTCCCCGTCGTCGGTGCGCACCCCGGTCACGTGCTCGCCGGACCGGAGGAGCTCTCGCACCCGGGAGCCGAGGGTCAGGTGGGCCCCGAGTCCCTCCGCCGCGGTCAGCAGTGCCCCGGTGAGCACCCGCCCGTCGCAGTGGCCCTCGCTCCCGAAGCGGATCCCCCCGACGGCCCCGGCCAGGCCCGGGACCACCTCCTGCACCCCGGCGGCGTCGAGGACCTCGTGCTCGAGGTCCACCGGGGTCCGGGCGAGGCTGGCGAGGGCCCCGTCGCGCGCCGCCTCGCTCCGGAAGACGTCGACGAGCCCGCGGCGCTCGAAGGAGGTCTGCACGCCCTGCTCCCGGTAGGACGCGTGTCGTGCGAGGCTGCGCGTCCCGAGGTCCCGCAGGACCCGGGTCGCCGCGGCGACACGGGCCGGACCGGAGGCCGCCCCGAAGCGGACCAGCCACGGCAGCAGCCTCGGCGAGGGACGCACGTGGAAGGAGCTGTCCGGGCGCAGCATGTGACGCAGCCCGGTGCGGATGTTGGCCGCGCCGGTGAGCGGCTCGGCGTGGCTGGGGGCGAGGAGGCCGGCGTTGGCGTGCGAGGCGCCGCAGGCCACCCAGGGCTCCTGGTCGACGACGTGCACCCGCAGGCCCGCGCGGGTCAGCTCGTAGGCGGTGCAGGCGCCGACCACCCCCGCACCCACGACGACGACGTCGGGGGTCGGTGTGCTCACTGGTCCTCGTCGTCGTGACCGACGATGACCTCGGACCAGTAGAACTTCAGCCCTTCGATGCCGATGAGCACGCTGATGAGGGCCAGCACGGCGGGGATGCCGTAGAGGGCGATGGCGAAGAGAGTCATGCGACCAGCTCCATCTCGACGGTGCCCCGATCACGATCGAGGCTCAGGTAGACCACGGTGAAGACGACGATGTTGACGACCAGCCCGACCATGAGGCCGGTGACGCCCCGGGGCTCGCCGAGGCCCCAGGTCCACCAGGCGGTGGCCAGGCCGCCGGCGACCATCGCCGCGACGGCCGCTCGTGGCGCGGACCGGCGGGTCAGCACCGCGAAGAGCAGGGGGACGATGATCGTCGGTGCCCACAGGGCGTAGGAGTAGAGCAGGGCGTCGATGATGCTCTCCGCCGAGAGCGCGAAGAGGAGCGCTCCCACGCCGATGACCGCGTTGACGCAGCGCTCGAGCCAGAGCATCTGCCGCTGCGAGATGTCCGGGTTGATGAAGGACTTGTAGATGTCGGTGGCGAAGACGACCGTCGTGGAGTTCAGCAGCGAGTCGGCGGTCGACATGACGACCGCGAGCAGGGCCGCGGCGACGAGCCCGGCGATGCCGACCGGGAGCACCTCGGTGACGATCGTCGGCAGCGCCTGGTCCGAGGCGATGTCCGGGAAGAGCACGAGGGCGACCAGGCCGAGCGAGGCGCTGACGAAGTAGAAGAAGAAGCCGAAGACACCGGCCAGCGCATACCCCTTCCGGGCGTGCCGCGGGTCGGGCGCGGAGAAGGCCCGCTGCGCGTAGGGCGGGATGAGGCACTCACCGAGGAGGAAGCCGAGGAAGATCCCGAGGAAGGCCATGGCGTCGTAGGTGCCGAAGAGCTCGAGGTGGCCGCCCGGGACGCTGTCGACGAGACCCTGCACACCACCGGCCTCGCGCACGCCCATGATGAGCGCGACCGGGAGGAAGACGCCGAGCATGATGAACTGCAGCACGTCGGTCTGCACGTCCGCCCACATGCCACCGGCGGTCGAGTACACGAGCACGAAGACCATCCCGATGATGATCCCGGTGGTCACGCTCGTGCCGATGATGATGTGGAAGATCGTCCCGAGCGCGAGGGCCTGCGCCCCCAGGACCCCGGTGCAGTAGATGATCGAGATGATCCCGGTGAGGAGCCGGGCGAGCCTGCCGTAGTGGATCTCCATGACGTCCCCGATGGTCTCCGCCCCGCGGTAGCTGTTCAGGCGCGGCGCGATGAAGGTGCCGACGAGGATCGTCTGGAGAGGGAAGGCGCACGCGGCGACCGCGAAGGCGTAGCCGACGTCGTAGGACTCGCCCGCCCGGCCGATCGTCGCCCCGCCGCCGAGGAAGGTGGCGGCCAGGGTGGCGAAGAGCACCGGCCAGATGATGCGGTTGCCGGCGACCGCGAAGTCCCCGGGCGTCTTGATCCGGCGCATCGTCTGGATCCCGATCGCGAGGACGAGGATGAAGTAGACGACGACCGCGATGGTGTCGATGGTGCCCATGTGACCTGCCTTGGGGGTGGGGACGAAGGGGGAGGATCAGCGGGTGCCGACCTGGATGCCGAGCAGCCGGGGGAGTGCGGCGACGGTGGACGTCACGGCGGAGGGTCTCCTGTCCGCGTCGAGGGCGTCCTCGAGGGCGAGGGTGTGCCGGCGCACCGTGGCGCCGCCGAGGTAGCGCAGCGGCTCAGGGGGCAGCCGCGGACGGGAGCGCGTGACGAAGGAGGAGGTGCTCCACCGGTCCGCGCGGCCCGTCGCGAGGGAGGCGAGCACCTGGCCGCCGATCCACGCGGCGTTCACCCCGTGCCCGGAGTAGCCGCTCCCGAGGTGGACGCGGGTGCCCGGCAGGGTGGCGAACCAGGGGACGTTGTCCGAGGAGAGGTCGATGGCGCCGCCCCAGGCCGCGACGAAGCGGGCCCCTGCGGCCGCGGGCACGAAGGTGGACAGGACCCGGGTGACCCGCTCCACGCTCGCCGGGTCGTCCGTGTGGGCCCGGGTCACCTTGCCGCCGTAGGAGAGCGGCCCCGCACCGGTGCCGACGACGAGGCGGTCCCCCGCGATCCGTACCCAGTGCAGGAACATGCGCGCGTCCCGGACCATGCGCCCGCGCGGCCAGCTCAGCCCCGCGATCACCTCGGGCACCGGCTCGGTCACCGCCACGTGGCTGCTGAGGTTGGTCGTGTGCGGTGCGAGCGGTGCCAGGGAGGACATCCACGCGTTCGTGGCGAGCACGACCTCCCGGGCGCGCACGCGTCCGGCAGCGGTGTGCACGGTGGCGCGGCCCGGGTCGATCGCGCCCACCTCGCTGCCCTCGTGGAGGCGGACCCCGGCACCGAGGCACGCGGCCCTGAGGGCGTGGACGAGCCTGGCGGGGTGCACCGTGGCGCCCTCGGGGTGCAGCAGCCCGTGCGTGATGGCGGGGTTGCCGGTGAGGTCTCGCAGCTCCTCGGGTGTCATGCGCCGGGGTCGGTGCGCGGCCGGCAGGTCGTCCGCGCAGGTCAGTGCGTGCTCGATCGCCTCGTGCTGGGCACCGGAGGTCGCCACGACGGCGAAGCCGTCCTCGGCGAGGTCGGTGCGGACAGGGCTCTGCGCGCAGAACTCGCGGATCCCTTCCTGGGCGAGGGAGCCGAGCTCGCCCATCTCGACCGCGGCCGCGGTACCGACCAGTGCGGGCAGCTTCGGCCAGGCGGACCAGTAGCCGTGCACGCTGCCGCCGTTGCGTCCGCTGGCCGCCCACCCGCAGGTGGCGGCCTCGAGGACGACGACGTCGGTCTGCGGATCGCGGCGCTTGAGCTCCAACGCCGTCCAGAGTCCGGTGAAGCCACCGCCGACGACGACGACGTCGGTGCTGTCCTCACCGACGAGCGCGGGGCAGGGTGTCGAGGGGCCGAGCTCGGAGAGCCACCAGGGGTAGCGCGCGGGATCGTCGGCCGTGGACGCGGCGGTGCCCGTCGCGGTGGTCGGCAGGCGCACGACCCCTCCTCTCCACGTCGGTGTGTTGCGGACCACGGTGGAGTGGCGGAGGCTATATGTCCAATACGAATTCGTGGGCGCTGCCAGAGGAGATCGATATGACCGAGCTGAGTCTGCGCCGCCTCGAGTACTTCCTCGTCGTCGCCGAGGAGGGGTCGGTCACGGGAGCCGCACGGCGGCTGCACATGGCCCAACCCCCGCTGAGCCAGCAGGTGCGCAAGCTCGAGGAGGAGCTGGGCTGCACCCTCTTCGTGCGCTCCTCGCAGGGCCTGCGGCTGACCCCCGCGGGCGTGGCCCTCGTACGCGGCGCGTCCTCCCTGCTCGGCGAGGCCGGCCGCGTGCGGGCCCGGGTCCTGGCCGCCGACCAGGGGGACACCGGCTTCCTCGCCGTCGGCTGCGTCCCGGTCGCCTGCGCGGCCGTGGCCCCGCCCCTCCTCGCACGCTTCCGTGAGGAGGCGCCCCAGGTGCGGGTGCACGTGCGTGAGCTAGACACGATGTCCCTCTACAACGCCCTCGTCGCGCGGGTCGTCGACGTCGGCCTCGTGCGCACGGGCGTGGACGTGCCGGGGGTGCGGACCGCGCCGTTCCTCGAGGAGCGTCCGCTCATCGCCCTCCCCGAGGCGCACCGGCTGGCGAGGCAGGAGGAGCTGGAGCTCGCCGACCTCGCGGCCGAGGACTTCGTCCTCTTCAGCCGCAAGCTCGGCACCCGCCACTTCGACGAGTTCGTCTCGGCCTGCCGCGAGGTCGGCGGCTTCGTCCCGCAGGTCGTGAGCGAGTGCGACACGGTCACCGCACAGCTGGCGATGATCGGTGCCGGCGCCGGCGTCGGCTTCGTCACCGAGCTCTCCGGCCGGTCGGCGGCGCCCGGGGTGGCCTTCCGACCCGTCCGCGACCTCGACATGCGCCTGCCGTTGCTGCTGGCCTGGCAGGGCCAGCACGAGGACCCGGTCCGGGCGCGCTTCCTCGCGGTGGCCGCCCGATGGGCCGCCGAGGAGGCCGGTCCGCCCGCGGCGGCTCCCTCCTCCCTTCGCCCCGGCGATAGCATCGGCCCATCATGAGCGCCTCCCCACAGATCCCAGCCAACCCCGCCCCCGACGCCGTCGCCCGCCTGCGTGTGGCGCCGTCGCCGACCGGCGACCCGCACGTCGGCACCGCCTACATGGCGGTCTTCAACCTCGCCTTCGCCCGCCAGCAGGGCGGGCAGTTCGTGCTGCGGATCGAGGACACCGACCGGACCCGCTTCAACGCGACGAGCGAGCAGCAGCTCTACGACACCCTCGGCTGGCTCGGGCTGACCTGGGACGAGGGGCCGGACGTGGGCGGGCCCTGCGCGCCGTACCGCCAGAGCGAGCGGCTGGACACCTACCGGCCGTACGTCGAGAAGCTCATCGAGGACGGGCACGCTTACTACTGCTGGTGCTCCTCGGAGCGGCTCCAGGCGATGCGCGAGAAGCAGCAGAAGCTCAAGCTGCCCACCGGCTACGACCGGCTCTGCCACGGCAGGACCAAGGAGGAGCGGGCCCAGCTCGAGGGCTTCAACGAGAACCCCGTCGTGCGGATGTACGTCCCCGACGACGCGCCGACGACCTTCGCGGACGTCATCCGCGGCACGGTCTCGGCGCCGCGCCCGGACGACCAGGTCATCCTCAAGGCCGACGGCTTCCCCACCTACCACCTGGCCGTCGTCGTCGACGACCACGAGATGGGCATCACCCACGTCGTGCGCGGCGAGGAGTGGATCTCCTCGACCCCGAAGCACGTGCTGCTCTACCGGTGGCTCGGCCTCGAGCCGCCGAAGTTCGCGCACATGCCGTTGCTGCGCAACGAGAACAAGTCGAAGATCTCAAAGCGCAAGAACCCGTGGGCGCGCCTGACCTGGTTCCAGGAGGCGGGCTACCTGCCGGAGGCGGTCGTCAACTTCCTCGGCCTGCTGGCCTACCCGCCGGCGAAGGGGGAGGACGGCACCGACGTCGAGAAGTTCTCCTTCGAGGAGTTCAGCCAGGACTTCGACTGGGGCAAGGTCAACAAGGTCGGCCCGATCTTCGACCTCAAGAAGCTGGACTGGCTCAACGGCCAGTACGTGCGCGACCTCGAGCTCGGGGACCTCGCCTCGCGGCTGCTGCCCTTCCTCCAGAAGGACGGGATCCTCCCCGAGGAGCCGAGCCTCGGCGAGCTCGCCCGGCTCAAGGCGGTGACCGAGCAGATCCAGCCGCGGATGCAGCTGCTGACCGAGGCGAGCGCCCTGGTCGGGCCGTTCTTCGTGGCGGACGAGGAGCTCGTCATCGCCGAGGACGCCCGGGCGGCCCTGAAGGACAACGCCGGTGAGGTCATCGACGCCGCGCTGGCCGTGCTCGAGCCGCTCACCGTCCCCGAAGGGACCCTGGGGGAGCACCGTGCGGGCGACCAGTGGCGTGCCGCCGAGATCGAGGCCGCCCTGCGGGGCGCCATCGTCGACGGGATGGGGATCAAGCCGCGCCTGGCCTTCGGGCCGCTGCGCACCGCGGTCTCGGGTCAGAAGGTCAGCCCGCCGCTCTTCGAGTCCATGGAGATCCTCGGCAAGGAGAGCACGCTGGCGCGTCTGCGCTCCCTTCGCTCCTCCCTCGACTGAGCGGATTTGGGTCCGGCGGTGGGGGGCGGGTAGTATCTCCACTCGGTTCACAGCCCGCGCGTGCTACGGCACGAAGGGGCAGTGATACCCCCTTGGGGTATGGTGTAATTGGCAACACGACTGATTCTGGTTCAGTTATTCTAGGTTCGAGTCCTGGTACCCCAGCGCTGAGAGTGATCGCGTCACTCGATTTCGGAGATCGACCTCCTTGCAGGTAAGGTTCTCTCCGTTGCCCAGCCGGAAACGGTCGGGACGCAGCAGATGGCCCCGTTGTGTAGTGGCCTAGCACGCCGCCCTCTCAAGGCGGTAGCGCGGGTTCGAATCCCGTCGGGGCTACATCCAGAAGGCCCCCGCTCACCGAGCGGGGGCCTTCGTCGTCCCTCCCTCCAGGTGCGCTTCTCCCTAGGGGAAGTTCCCTCCTGGGCCGTTCGTCGTACTTTCCTCAGGGAGATGCGGACACGGAGGCGGCGGGTGTCCTTTCGTCAGTGGGTGTCGCGATCGGCGGCCTCGGCGGCCTTGGCGTGCTTCTCGAGCACCTCGGTGAGCTTGTTGGCGCCGGCGATGACGGTGGCGGCGTGCAGCCGGCCCGGCTGGCGGGAGAGGCGCTCGATCGGCCCGGAGATCGAGACCGCGGCGACGACCCGCCCGGAGGGGGAGCGCACCGGGGCCGACACCGAGGCGACGCCGGCCTCGCGCTCACCGACGCTCTGCGCCCAGCCTCGGCGGCGCACGCCGGAGAGCATGGTCGCGCTGAAGGCGGCGCCCTGGAGGCCGCGGTGGAGCCGGTCCGGCTCCTCCCAGGCGAGCAGCACCTGCGCCGCCGACCCGGCGAGCATCGAGAGCGTCGCGCCGACCGGGATGGAGTCGCGCAGCCCGACTGGGCGCTCCGCGGCGGCGACGCAGACACGGTTCTCGCCCTGGCGGCGGAAGAGCTGCGCGGACTCGTTGGTGTGGTCCCGCAGCGCGCCGAGGACGGGGTCGGCCGCGACGAGCAGCTTGTCCTCTCCGGCGGAGGCGGCCAGCTCACCCAGGCGCGGGCCGAGGATGAAGCGCCCCTGCATGTCCCGGGCCACGATGCGGTGGTGCTCGAGGGCGACCGCGAGCCGGTGGGCCGTCGGCCGTGCCAGCCCCGTCGTGGCGACGAGCTGCGCGAGGGTCGAGGGCCCGGCTTCGAGGGCCCCGAGTACGACGGCGGCCTTGTCAAGGACGCCAACTCCACTACCGTTGTCCATGTAGTGATATTGACATCTCATCTCGTGAGACGCAAGTTCATCCGGCTCCACGAGGTGCGACCGTCGACACAGACTATGGGCCCGATGTGGGCGAGCTCGTCGTGAGGGAGAAGGACCATGTCCAGGACGCTGGCGGAGAAGGTGTGGGACGCGCACGTCGTGCGCCGGGCCGAGGGGGAGCCGGACCTGCTCTACATCGACCTCCACCTCATCCACGAGGTGACCAGCCCCCAGGCCTTCGAGGGGCTGCGGCTGGCCGGCCGACCGGTCCGTCGCCCGGACCTGACGCTGGCCACCGAGGACCACAACGTGCCGACGACCCCGGGGCCGATCACCGACCCGGTGAGCCGGACCCAGGTGGAGACCCTGCGGACCAACTGCGCGGAGTTCGGCGTGCGGATCCACCCGATGGGCGACGCCGAGCAGGGCATCGTGCACGTCGTCGGCCCGCAGCTCGGCCTGACCCAGCCCGGGACGACGGTCGTCTGCGGCGACAGCCACACGAGCACCCACGGGGCGTTCGGGGCGCTGGCCTTCGGCATCGGCACGAGCGAGGTCGAGCACGTGCTGGCCACCCAGACCCTGCCGCTCGCGCCCTTCAAGACCATGGCGATCAACGTGAACGGCACCCTCCGGCCGGGCGTGACGGCCAAGGACATCATCCTCGCGGTCATCGCGAAGATCGGCACCGGCGGCGGCCAGGGCTACGTGCTCGAGTACCGCGGCGAGGCGATCGAGGCGCTCTCCATGGAGGCGCGGATGACCGTGTGCAACATGTCGATCGAGGCCGGCGCCCGCGCCGGGATGATCGCACCGGACCAGGTCACCTTCGACTACCTCGAGGGCCGGGACCACGCCCCGAAGGGGGAGGAGTGGGACGCGGCGGTCGCGGCCTGGTCGCAGCTGCGCAGCGACGACGACGCCGTCTTCGACGCCGAGGTCGACATCGACGCCGGCACCCTGACCCCCTTCGTCACCTGGGGCACCAACCCCGGCCAGGGCTCGCCGCTCGGGGAGGCGGTGCCCGACCCGGAGGCGATGGCCGACGAGAACGAGCGGACCGCGGCCGCGCAGGCGCTGGAGTACATGGGCCTGACCGCCGGCACGCCGCTGCGCGAGATCGCCGTCGACACGGTCTTCCTCGGGTCCTGCACCAACGGCCGGATCGAGGACCTGCGCGCGGCCGCCGAGGTCATCAAGGGTCACCGGGTCGCCGACGGGGTGCGCATGCTCGTCGTCCCCGGCTCGGCGCGGGTGCGACTCCAGGCCGAGGAGGAGGGGCTCGACCAGGTCTTCGTGGAGGCGGGCGCCGAGTGGCGGCTCGCCGGCTGCTCGATGTGTCTGGGCATGAACCCCGACACCCTCTCCCCGGGGGAGCGCTCCGCGTCGACGAGCAACCGCAACTTCGAGGGGCGCCAGGGCAAGGGGGGCCGCACCCATCTGGTGAGCCCGCTCGTCGCCGCGGCGACCGCCGTGCGCGGCACGCTCTCCGGCCCCGCCGACCTGCCCGTCCTCCAGGAAGCCTGAGGAGACCACCATGGAGAAGTTCACGACCCACACCGGGACGGGCGTGCCGCTGCGCCGCAGCAACGTCGACACCGACCAGATCATCCCCGCGGTCTACCTCAAGCGGGTCTCGCGCACCGGCTTCGAGGACGGTCTCTTCGCCGCGTGGCGCGGCGAAGAGACCTTCGTGCTCAACCAGGCCGCCTACCGCGACGGCTCGGTGCTCGTCGCCGGCCCCGACTTCGGCACCGGCTCCTCACGCGAGCACGCCGTCTGGGCCCTGCACGACTACGGCTTCCGGGTCGTCATCTCCTCCCGCTTCGCCGACATCTTCCGGGGCAACTCCGCCAAGCAGGGGCTGCTCGCCGCGCAGGTCTCCCAGGACGACGTCGAGCTGCTGTGGAAGCTCCTCGAGAACGACCCCGGCGAGCAGGTCACCGTCGACCTCACCGCGAAGACGGTCAGCGCAGGAGACATCGTCTGTCCCTTCGAGGTCGACGACTACACCCGCTGGCGGTTGCTCGAGGGGCTGGACGACATCGGTCTGACGATGCGACACGAGGAGTCGATCACCGACTTCGAGCAGGCTCGGCCGAGCTGGAAGCCGACGACCACGCCGGTCTGAGCGACTCTCTCCCGACCACCCTGTGGAGCGCTGGGTTGCGTTGCCCCGCAACGCTGCCCGTACCCACCGACACGAAGGGGGGCCGGTCGCCGAGGTGACCGGCCCCCCTTCGTCCCGGCCGGAGGGCCCGAATGTCCTTGTGCGGCAATGAACATTCGCGGGCCACAATCCTGCACAGTCACCCCGAATCGGCCTACGGTTTCCCCCAGGTCGAGCAATCGGCTCGGCTGTCCCGGCCGGGGGAAGGTCCGGCTCCGTACCGCTACGGGAGTGACCGTGAACAAGGCAGAACTCGTCAAGGCTCTCGAGGAGAGGCTCGGTAGTCGCAAGGCTGCCCAGGAGGCGCTCGAGGTCGTCCTCGACACGATCGTGCGTGAGGTCGCCAAGGGTGGCCGGGTGGCCATCACCGGCTTCGGCACCTTCGAGAAGGCGGCGCGTGCCGCCCGCACCGGCCGCAACCCGCGCACCGGTGAGGTCGTCCGGATCAAGAAGACGACCGTGCCCCGCTTCAAGGCCGGCACCAGCTTCAAGAACTACGTCGCCGACCCGCGCTCGCTGCCGAAGGCGGCTCCCGCCGCGGCCCGGGCCGCGGCGGGCACGGTGGGCGCCGCCGCCGGTGCCGTGGGCGCCGCGGCCAAGACCGTCGGCGCCGGCTCGGAGTCCACCGCGACCGGCAGCGGGGCCACGAAGACCGCGTCGACCTCCTCGAGCGCGAAGAAGTCCGCGCCGGCGAAGAAGGCCTCGAGCGCGAAGAAGTCCGCGCCGGCGAAGAAGGCCTCGACCGC
>CAYSGN010000001.1:79577-107375 GCA_964430615.1 uncultured Janibacter sp.
AAGAAGTCCACGGCCACGAAGTCGACCGCCTCCACGAGCACGCCGGCGAAGAAGGCCTCGACCGCGAAGAAGTCCGCGCCGGCGAAGAAGACCTCGACCGCGAAGAAGTCGACCGCCTCCGCGAGCGCACCGGCGAAGAAGGCGTCCTCCTCGAAGAGCTGAGGTTGCTGCCACGACGTGGGGCCCGGGTCGTCGACCCGGGCCCCACGTCGGGTTCCGAGGATCAGCGGATGGTCTCGCCCTCGCCGATCCCGACGATCCACAGGCGGGTGACCTCGCCGCCCTCCTCGGTCAGGCTCACCCGCTGGCCGGGGCGCAGGAAGCGCAGCCCGCTGGCGGCGAAGATCTGCGGCGGGACGTCGTGGGAAACTCCCTCGTCGGTGACGACGACGGTCCCCGCGTCCGGGTCGTGGGAGAAGACGGTCGCTTGCACGGGTCCGAGGATAGTCGTCGCATATGGTGAGCGGCATCACGGTGGCCGCAGGGTCACGTGCCGCCAGCGCAGGAGGAGGTGTCGATGGGCGCTCGTCGCAAGCCGCACCGCGCACCGACCCCTCCGGTGTACCGGCTCGCCGGCGTCGTGCTGCCCCCGCTGCTGCGCGCCGTCATGCGCTACGAGGTCGTCGGGCTGGAGAACATCCCGCCCGAGGGTGGCTTCATCGCCGTCCCGAACCACAACTCCCACATCGACCCCTTCCCGTGGGCGCACGTGCTCTTCGAGGAGGGGATCGCGCCCGTCTTCCTCGCCAAGTCCTCCCTCTTCGAGACCCCGGGGGTGGCCTGGGCCATGCGGGCGACCGGCCAGGTCCGGGTGGACCGCGAGCAGGTCGGGGCGGCCGGCTCCCTCGCGCACGCACGTGCCGCGCTCCGCGACGGGCACTGCATCGGGATCTATCCCGAGGGCAGCCTCACGCGGGACCCGGACCAGTGGCCGATGCGCGGGAAGACCGGGGCCGCCCGGCTGGCGCTGGAGACCGGCGCCCCCGTCATCCCGATCGCCCACTGGGGGGCCCAGGAGCTGCTGCCTCCGTACACGAAGGTGCCGCGCGTGCGACGCCGGCGGCACCCCGTCCAGATCCGCATCGGACCCCCGGTCGTCCTCGACGACCTGCGTGGGGGGCCGGTGACATCCGCGACCGTCGCCACCGCGACGGACCGGATCATGGGAGCCATCACCGATGAGCTCGAGCACGTGCGGGGAGCGAAGGCCCCACGTGAAAGATTCGACCCGAAGGCGCACGGACTGCCGCTGACGGGCAAATACCGTCCAGGAGAAGACACGTGACGAACGCAGCCGTTTTCGGAGCCGGAAGCTGGGGCACCGCCTTCGCGTCCATCCTCGCCGACGCGGGCAACGAGGTGAGGGTGTGGGGTCGGCGCCCCGACCTGGTCGCCCAGCTCAACGCCGGGGTCAACGAGGACTACCTCCCCGGGATCGAGCTGCCGCGGGGGATCTCCGCGTCGACGGACCCCGCGGAGGTGGCCGAGGCGGCCGACATCATCGTGCTGTCCGTGCCCTCGCAGACGCTGCGGGACAACCTCACCGGCTGGGTGCCGCTGCTCCGGGGCGACGCCGTCGTCATCTCCCTCATGAAGGGGATCGAGCTCGGCACGACGAAGCGGATGAGCGAGGTCATCGCCGAGGCCGGCGAGGTCGACCCCCAGCGCATCGGCGTGGTCTCCGGGCCGAACCTGGCCCGGGAGATCGTCCAGAAGCAGCCCGCCGCGACGGTCGTCGCCTGCCCCGACGCCGACGCGGCCGAGACCGTCGCGGCCGCCTGCTCGACGAGCTACTTCCGCCCCTACACCTCGACCGACGTCATCGGCGCCGAGATGGGCGGCGCGGTCAAGAACGTCATCGCCCTCGCCGTCGGCATGGCCCAGGGGCTCGGCATGGGGGACAACACCAAGGCCTCGATCATCACCCGCGGCCTCGCGGAGATCACCCGGCTCTCGGTCGCGCTGGGGGCCGACCCGCGCACCCTCGCCGGCCTGGCCGGCGTCGGCGACCTCATCGCGACGTGCATGTCGCCGCTCTCGCGCAACCACTCCTTCGGGGTCCGCCTCGGCCAGGGGATGAGTGTCGCGGAGGTCACCGCCGAGACCCGGCAGACCGCCGAGGGCGTGAAGTCCTGCGCCTCGATCCTCGACCTCGCCCGCGCGCACGGCGTCGACGTGCCGATCACCGAGCAGGTCAACAACGCGGTCCACCACGGCGCCTCCGCCGACACGATCGTGCGCGAGCTGCTCTCCCGGGCGCGCAAGGCCGAGGCGGAGTAGACCTCAGTCCAGGGCCTCCAGGGACCGTTCGAGGTCGGCCCACAGGTCCTCGACGTCCTCGACGCCGACCGACATCCGCACGAGGTTCACCGGCGTGGTCCGCGGCTCGCCCGGCTGCCGTCGACGGCGCTCCAGCTGGGACTCGACCCCGCCGAGGCTCGTCGAGTTCGACCACACCCGGGTACCCGCGGCGAAGGCCTCCGCCTCCTGCGCCCCGTCGCCGGCACCGGCGATCTCGACGGAGACGATCGCTCCCCACCCCGGGTAGCGCACCCGGGCCACCCGGGGGTGCCCCCGCAGCCGGTCGGCGAGGTCGGCGGCGTTCGCGCAGGCCCGCTCGACGCGCAGCGAGAGCGTGCGCAGCCCGCGCAGCGCCAGCCAGGCCTCCATCGGCCCCGCGATGGCCCCGCCGAGGGTGCGGTGGCGGGCCATCCGCTCACGCAGCCGCTCGCCCCCTTCGTCCTCGGCGGTCACGGTCACCCCGAGGACCACGTCGGAGTGCCCCGAGAGGTACTTGGTCGCCGAGTGCACGACGACGTCGACCTCCTCCTCGAGGGGGCGCTGGAGCAGCGGGGTCGCGAAGGTGTTGTCCACCGCCACGAGCGCCCCGGCCGCGTGCCCGGCCCGGGTCAGCCCCGTGATGTCCGCGACGTCGAGCAGGGGGTTCGTCGGGGACTCCAGCCACAGCAGGTCCGCCCCCTCGAGTGCCCGGAGCACCTGGCCCTCGTCGGTGACGTCCACCCACCGTGCCTCGAGACGCCCGGCCTCGTGGGCCTCGGTGAGCGCCACGACCACGCCGTTGTACGCCGACGCCGGGGCGACGACGACCCCACCGGTGGGCACGAGCGAGAGGACCGCGCCGACCGCGGCCATCCCCGAGGAGTAGAGCAGCGCCGCGCCACCCTCGAGCGCGCCGACCGCCTCCTCGAAGGGGGTCCAGCTCGGGTTGTCCACGCGCGCGTAGTTGACCGGGCCGTCGGCGACATAGGTCGAGGTGAAGGTGACCGGGGGGTTGAGCGGGGCGCCGGGGGAGCGCTCCGGGCGGCCCAGGGTCACGACCTTCGTCCTCGCCGCGAGGTCGGAACGGGCGTGGCTGCGCGGGTCTGGGCTCATGGGGCGAGATTAGAGGTTAGTCTTCGGAATCGATGAAGACCCCTCCCAACCGCAAGCCCCGCGTCGCCGTCGTCTTCGGTGGACGTTCCTCCGAGCACGCGGTCTCCTGCGCGACCGCCGCCGGCGTCCTCGGAGCCATCGACCGGGAGTCCTACGACGTCGTCCCCGTGGGGATCACCCGTGACGGGCAGTGGGTGCTCGTCGAGGACGACCCCGAGCCGCTGCGGCTGACTCAGCACAACACCCCCGAGGTCACCGACACCGGGACCGAGGTCGTCCTCCCGACGAAGGTGGGCGAGCGTCGCCTGACCACCCACCGGCCGGGGGAGGCGCTGGACACCTTCGGCGAGGTCGACGTCGTCTTCCCGCTGCTGCACGGCCCGTACGGCGAGGACGGGACCCTCCAGGGGATGCTCGAGCTCACCGACATCCGCTACGTCGGTTCCGGGGTCCTCGCCTCGGCTGCCGGCATGGACAAGCACTACATGAAGGTCGTCTTCGCCGGTGCCGGGCTGCCTGTCGGCCCCTACGTCGTCATCACCGATGCCCAGTGGCGCCGGGACCGGGCTGCCGCGATGGACGCGGTGGCCGCGCTGACCTACCCGGTCTTCGTCAAGCCGTGCCGCGCCGGCTCCTCGATGGGCGTGGCGAAGGTGGACCGCCCCGTGGACCTCGAGGCGGCCATCGAGGCCGCGCGGGAGCACGACCTCAAGGTCATCGTCGAGCAGGGCATCGTGGGCCGTGAGATCGAGTGCGCGGTGCTCGAGGGTCGCGGGCTCGACGCCCCCCGCACCTCGCAGCCGGGCGAGATCGTCGTCGAGTCCGGGCACGGGCACGACTTCTACGACTTCGAGGCCAAGTACCTCGACGAGTCCTCCGTCGTCCTCTCCTGCCCCGCCGAGATCGGCCCGGAGGCGAGCGCGGAGGTGCGCCGTCTCGCGGGGGAGGCCTTCGAGGCGCTCGGGTGCGAGGGCCTGGCCCGGGTGGACTGCTTCGTCACCGATGCCGGCGAGGTCGTCATCAACGAGATCAACACCATGCCCGGCTTCACCCCCACGTCGATGTACCCGCGGATGTGGGAGGAGAGCGGGCTGCCCTACCCGCAGCTCGTCGACGAGCTCATCCAGCTGGCGCTGGACCGCCAGGTCGGGCTGCGCTGAGCCTCAGCTGCAGGTGCGTCCGTTCGTCGGCAGCTCCTTGGCGGCGTCGGTGAAGGCCGGCATGAGCAGCGGCCCCGGGCCGTAAGACGTGGGGACGATGACCTCCAGGGCGGGGTCGCGCCCGTAGGTGGTCAGCCGGACCCCGTCGCTCAGCTCGTCCGCGACCCAGTCGACGCCCTCGACGCGGATGCACTGCTTGGTCGTCGGGCCCAGCGCGGGCATGCCGCACCGGGCGATGATCGCCGGGTCCCCCCACGCCTGGACGGCGGGGTCGGCCGGGTCGGTCTCCACGACCTCGGCGTCCGAGACGGCCTCCGGCCAGTGCTTCGCCACCTCGCGGCAGGCGGGGTCGTCGGCCTGCTCGGGGAGGGCCACCTCGACACCGCCGCACGCGGTGAGGACGAGGGCGAAGGGGGCGACGAGGGCGGCCGTGAGCACTCGGCGGGAGAGGATGGGCACGGCCGGGAGGCTACCGTGCCGTCCTGACCTACTTCGCCGACCCGAGGAGTGCCGTGGTGCGCCGTCTGCGTGACCTGTCCGAGGGGGAGCTGCTCGGGCAGCTCTTCCCGCTGCTGCCGACCGAGGGCGGTGCGGCGGCGGTGCTCCTCGGCCCGGGGGACGACGCGGCGGTGCTGGCCGCACCCTCCGGCGGGGTCGTGCTGACGACCGACTCGATGGTGCGCGGGCAGGACTGGCGCGATGACTGGTCCACCGGGCACGAGGTCGGCCTCAAGGTGGTCGCGCAGAACGTCGCCGACCTCGCCGCGATGGGCGCGGTGACCACGGGGCTGCTCGTGGCGCTCGCCGCCGACCCGGAGACGTCCGTCGACTGGGTGCTCGACCTCGGCGCCGGGATCGCCGAGGGAGCGCGGGCGGCCGGAGCCCCCGTCCTCGGGGGTGATGTCTCCTCGGCCGGGGCGGGGACGCTCCTCGTGGCGGTCACCGCGATCGGTGACCTGCAGGGGCGTGACCCGGTCCGCCGCGACGGTGCCCGTCCGGGCGACGTGGTGGCCGTCGCCGGGGGGCTGGGGCGATCCGGTGGGGGCCTGCACCTGCTCCTCGAGGGGCGCGGACGCACCCGTGCCGACGGCGAGCTGCCGGCGGACGCCGACGAGGCCGCGCGCGCGGTCGACGAGCTCTCCCGGATGCACCGCACGGCCGGCAGCCCGCCGTGGGCGCAGGGGCCGTTGGCGGCGCAGGCGGGAGCCACCTCGATGATCGACGTCTCCGACGGGCTCGTGCGGGACCTCGGCCGCGTCGCGCGGGCCAGCTCCGCAGGCATCGAGCTCTCCGGCGCCGCGCTGCGCGAGGTCGCATCGGGGGCCCTGCGCACCGCCCTCGGTGAGGAGGAGGCGCTCGTCCAGGTCCTCTCCGGCGGCGAGGAGCACGCGCTGGTGGCGACCTTCCCGGGGAGGGTGCCGGCCGGCTGGCGGCCGATCGGTGAGGTGGTCGCCGGGGAGGGCGTGCGGGTGGACGGGCAGGTGCCCGCCGTCACCGGCTGGGACCACTTCGCGAGGTGACGCGGTGCCGTCGGGCTTCGGCGAGCACCCTCGGGCCGGCGGGGGCCCGGGTGGTCGTGCGGACGTCGGTCGCCTCCTCCGCCCTTCGCCGGGCGACAGGCCGAGGAGGGCGCCTGGCTGAGAGGCATGCGTACCCGGGCGGGCCCTCCTGAGGCAGATGTGCTCTCCCGCGGCCAGGGGGGACCCATGAGAAAACCGCCGCCCCGGAGGGGACGGCGGTTCCTGGTGTCGGCAGGTCAGCGGGTCAGCGGGTGACCTTGCCGGCCTTGAGGCACGAGGTGCAGACGTTGAGACGCTTCGGGGTCCCGCCCGCGTCGCCCACCTTGGCCCGAACGCGCTGGATGTTCGGGTTCCAGCGACGCTTGGTGCGGCGGTGCGAGTGCGAGATGGAGTGTCCGAAGGACGGTCCCTTGCCGCAGACGTCGCAGTTGGCAGCCACGGATATCTCCTGTGTTTCGTCAGTACGTGTGAGTGTCGCTCCGAGGCCGTCCACGAAGGGGGTGAGGCTGCGGGGCAACCTGGACAGCGTAGCGGAGGGCGCGGCACGGACCAAAACGCGTCCGGATGTCCCGCCGGGACGATAACGTGACCGTCGTGCTGCAGGTCCTCGACGCCGACTCCGTGCGCCGCTGGGTCGTCGTGACCCGGGCGGCGCTGGCGGCGCGCCGGGTCGAGATCGACCAGCTCAACGTCTTCCCGGTCCCGGACGGCGACACGGGGACGAACATGTACCTCACCCTCGACCAGGCCCTCGACTCGGTGCGCTCCGAGCAGGTGGCCGCACCGGGCGGCGTGACCCTCGACGTCGAGGTCGCCGCGATGTCCCGGGCCTCGCTCATGGCCGCCCGTGGGAACTCCGGCGTCATCCTCAGCCAGCTCATCCGCGGCGTCAGCGAGATCGTCAGCGGGGAGGGGCTGCGTGAGGTCGACGCGCAGGCGCTGGCCCGGGCGATGGTCCAGGGGGCACGGCGCGCCCGCGAGAGCGTCGTGCGCCCCAAGGAGGGCACGATCATCACGGTCGCGGACGCCACCGCGGCCGCGGCGGAGCGGCTCGTCGCCGAGGGGGCGGGCCTGGGCGATCTCAGCCGCGGCTGCGTCGAGGCCGCCCGGAGCGCCCTCGCGCGCACCCCGGAGCAGCTCGAGGTGCTCGCCAGGGCGGGCGTCGTCGACGCCGGGGGAGCCGGCTTCCTGCTCTTCGTCGAGGCGCTCGACCAGGTCGTGCACGAGGTCGGGAGCCGGTCCCGGTTCGCCGTCGACGAGTTCATCCTCAACCCCAGTCTCGAGCGGCGCACCGACTGGAGCGCACGACGCGACGGCGGCGACGCGCACACCGACGAGGTGCAGCAGCACGACGGCCCCGCCTACGAGGTCATGTTCCTGCTCGACGACGTCGACGACCCGGCCCTGGCCGTGCTGCGCGAGAGGCTGGACTCGATCGGGGACAGCGTCGTCGTCTCCAGTGCCGTGGACGTCTCCCACGTCCACGTCCACACCGACGACATCGGCGCCGCCCTCGAGGCCGGCCTGGTCCACGGCGCGCCACGCAGGGTGGCGGTCACCCTCCTGGAGACGATGTCGCCGACGCCACGGGCCGGGATGTCCGTCGTCGCCTGCGCGGCGGGACCGGGCATCGCGCAGGTGCTCGAGGCCGCGGGCGCGACCACCGTCGCCTCGGGCCCCGGGCACCGGGCCTCCGCGGGCGAGCTCGTCGCCGCCGTGCGCGCGTCCGGCACCCGGGAGGTGCTCCTCCTGCCCAACGACCGCGACACCCGCATGGCCGCCGACGCCGCGGCGCAGGCGGTGGCCGGCGAGGGCCTGAGCGTGCACGTCGTCGCCGCGGGGACCGCCGTCCAGGGCCTCGCCGCGCTCGCCGTCTTCGACCCGAGCCTCACCGCGAGCCAGAACGTCGTCGCGATGACCCACGCGGCGGCCGCGACCCAGCACGGCGCGGTGACGATCGCCGTCAAGGAGGGCCTGACGAGCGGCGGTCCCTGCCGGGTCGGTGACGTGCTCGGGGTCGTCAGCGGCGACATCACCATCGTCGGTGACGACTTCGCCACCGTCGCCTGGGAGGTGCTCGAGACCATCACGGCCCCCGGGGCCGAGCTGGTGACCTTCGTGCGCGGTGAGGAGGTGCCCGACGGCATCGTCGAGCACCTCACCGATCGCCTCGGCCACCGCACGGGGATGGAGGTCGAGGTCATCGACGGTGGCCAGCCGCACTACCCGCTCCTGCTCGGGGTCGAGTAGATGGCGAGCGAGGAGACCACGCTCAAGGGCCTCCTGGGGGCCCGGCCGGCGCAGAAGCTCGCCAAGCACCGCGACATCGTCACCGCGGGCGACCTGCTCGACTTCTGGCCCCGCCGCTACCGCAGCGCCGATGCGGACCTGGGGCAGCCGCGCATCGGGGACTTCCTCGTCGCGGTCGCCCGGGTGGAGCAGGCCCAGACCCGCTCGATGCGCAACCGCCGCGGGCGGATGCTCGAGGCGACGATCACCGACGGACGCTCGCGCATGCGGGTGACCTTCTTCGACGCCCGCGGTCACGAGCAGAAGCTCGTCCCGGGCCGGGAGCTGCTCTTCGCCGGGTCGGTCACCGAGTACCGCGGGCAGCGTCAGCTCGCCCACCCCGGCTACGCGACCCTCGAGGAGGCGGCCGCCCTCGGTGAGCTCGGGGACCCCGACCACACCGGACTCATCCCGATCTACCGGCACGTGCCCGGGGTCCACCCGTGGACCATCACCCGGTGCGTGCGGCTCGTGCTCGGCCAGCTGGACCACGTGGTCGACGCGGTGCCCGAGCCCGTCGCGGCCCGTCGTGACCTGCTCGACCGGGCCGCCGCCCTTCGTGCCGTGCACGCGCCGCGCGGGCACGCGGACGTCGCGGCCGCCCGCCGGCGGCTGCGCTACGAGGAGGCCTTCGTCCTCCAGTGCATCCTCGGGCAGCGGCGGCGCGAGGCCGCGAAGGTCTCGACCCAGGAGCGGGCCCAGCGCGACGGGGGCCTGCTCAGCGCCTTCGACGGGCGCCTGCCCTTCGAGCTGACCGAGGGCCAGCAGCAGGTCAGCGCCGAGATCCTCGCCGACCTGGCGCGACCGACCCCGATGCACCGACTGCTCCAGGGCGAGGTCGGCTCCGGCAAGACCGTGGTCGCGCTGCGGGCGATGCTCGCCGCCATCGACGCCGGGGGCCAGGCCGTCCTGCTGGCACCGACCGAGGTGCTCGCGGCCCAGCACGCGGCCTCCATCCGCGGGATGCTCGGTGACCTGGCCGAAGGGGGGATGCTCGGCGGCGCAGAGGAGGCCACCCGCGTCGCCCTGCTCACCGGGTCGATGTCCGCCGCCGCCCGCAAGGCCGCGCTGCTCGAGATCGCCTCCGGCCAGGCCGGGATCGTGGTGGGCACGCACGCGCTGCTCGAGGACCGGGTGACCTTCGCCGACCTGGCGCTCGTCGTCGTCGACGAGCAGCACCGCTTCGGGGTGGAGCAGCGTGATGCGCTGCGCGCCAAGGGCGTCACGCCACCCCACGTGCTCGTCATGACCGCGACCCCGATCCCGAGGACGGTCGCGATGACCGTCTTCGGGGACATGGAGACCTCCACGCTCAGCGAGCTGCCGCGAGGGCGCCGGCCGATCACCACCCACGTGGTCCCGGCGGACCGGCCGGCCTGGGTCGAGCGGACCTGGGCACGCATCGCGGAGGAGGCCGCCGCGGGACGACAGGCCTATGTCGTCTGCCCGCGCATCGGCGGGGACGAGGGCGACGACACCGAGGGGCTGGTCCTCGTGCGCGAGGACGCCGTCCGGGACGACGAGCACGACGACGGCGAGGCGCTGCCCGACGAGGAGTCGCCGACGGCCGAGCGTCCGCTCGCCGGTGTGCACGAGACCCTCGAGATGCTGCGCGAGCAGCCCGCCCTCGAGGGCCTGCGGGTCGAGATCCTCCACGGACGCATGCCCCCGGAGGAGAAGGACGCGGTGATGGCCCGGTTCGTCGCGGGCGAGGTGGACGTCCTCGTCTCCACCACCGTCATCGAGGTCGGTGTCGACGTGCCCAACGCGACCGTCATGGCCATCCTGGACGCCGATCGCTTCGGTGTCTCCCAGCTGCACCAGCTGCGTGGCCGGATCGGTCGCGGAGAGCACCCGGGCACCTGCCTGCTCCTGACCGCCACCGAGTCGGAGTCGGCCCGCGAGCGTCTCGACGCGGTGGCGGCGACGAGCGACGGCTTCTCCCTCGCCCGCCTCGACCTGTCCCAGCGCCGGGAGGGGGACGTGCTCGGCACCGCGCAGCACGGCGTGCGCAGCCAGCTGCAGCACCTGTCCCTGCTGCGCGACGAGGACCTCATCGAGCTGGCCCGCGAGGACGCCGCGGAGGTGCTCCGGGCCGACCCCGACCTCGCCGCCCACGACGACCTGCGGACGCGCATGGCCGGCTGGGTCGCGGCCGAGCAGGCCGCCTACCTCGAGAAGGGGTGAGCCGATTCCGCGGACGCGTGACGAGCCGCCGACGACGATGACGCATGATGGTGCCGTGACCCGAATCATCAGCGGTGAGGCCGGTGGGCGACGTCTGCGCACCCCGACCGGCGACGGGACCCGACCCACGAGCGACCGGGTCCGTGAGGCGCTCTTCTCCTCGCTGGAGGCCCGCGAGGTCCTCGTGGGCGCGCACGTCATGGACCTCTACGCCGGCTCCGGCGCCCTCGGCCTCGAGGCCGCCAGCCGCGGCGCGGCGAGCGTGCTGCTCGTCGAGTCCGACCGCGAGGCCGGTGCGACGATCCGAGCCAACATCTCCGACCTCGGGGTCGCCGGTGCACGCCTCCAGGCCGGCACCGTCGAGCAGGCCCTGAACCGTCGCGCGTCGCTCAGCTACGACCTCGTCCTCGCCGACCCGCCCTACGACGTCACCGAGGAGTCGCTCGCGGCCGTCCTCGACATGCTCCTGACCCAGCAGTGGCTCTCACCGGAGCCGGTGATCGTCGTCGAGCGGTCCGCCCGCTCGCCCGAGCCGTCCTGGCCCGAGGGGATCGTCGCCGAGGGCAGCAAGCGGTACGGCGAGACCGTGCTGTGGTTCGCCACCCGGGTCGCCCCGGACTACCAGATCTGAGGCACGAGACGTTTCACGCGGGGTCCGGCTGCCTAATGTAGGGGGATGAGCGACTTCACCATCCCGCGCCCGGACGGCGGCGACGTCGTCGACCTCATCACCGAGGACCATCGCCTCCTCGAGGACCTCATGCGGGCCATGCGCGACGAGACCGCCGACCGCGCCGGCGCCAGGTCCGCCTTCTCCGAGATCCTCGTCGCGCACAGCATCGCGGAGGAGGAGGGGGTCTACCCCCGGCTGAAGTCCAAGGCCGTCATCGACGGCGAGGAGGAGGAGCACGGCGAGGAGGAGCACGCCGCGACCAACGAGGCGCTGCTGACGCTGCTGCGCGTCGAGGACACCGACTCGGAGGACTTCGACGGCGCCGTCGAGGAGGTCGCCGAGGTGCTCAACCACCACATCGGCGAGGAGGAGCTGAGCATC
The DNA here is from genome assembly GCA_964430615.1 of uncultured Janibacter sp. Classification (GTDB taxonomy): domain Bacteria; phylum Actinomycetota; class Actinomycetes; order Actinomycetales; family Dermatophilaceae; genus Janibacter. Next base: position 91,181 of record CAYSGN010000001.1, read on the forward strand.
CTCAACCCGGCCCGCACGGAGTCCCCGCAGGAGCTGCGGGAGCGCCTCGGGGCCGCCTGGACCTCCCGGCGCAACGAGCTGCTCGACCAGGGCTGCGGCTCCCTCGAGCAGGTCGAGCGGATCGTGGGGGAGGCCTACGACGACGGACTGCTGCCCAACGACGACCAGCCGGAGGGCTGAGGGCCCCGCTCTGGCACGATGACCGCATGACTCGTCGTGCCGTCTGCCCGGGCTCCTACGACCCCGTGACCGTCGGTCACGTGGACGTCTTCCGCCGCGCCGCCGCACTCTTCGACGAGGTCGTCGTCGCCATCCTGCACAACCCGGCCAAGGCGGGCACGTTCGCGGTCGAGGAGCGTGCGGAGTTCATCCACCACCAGGTCGACGACCTCGGCAACGTGCGCGTCGAGACCTTCGCCAACCGGCTCATCGTCGACGTCTGCGCCGAGCTCGGTGCCGGGGCGATCATCAAGGGCCTGCGCGGCGAGACCGACTTCGCCTACGAGTGGCCGATGGCACTGATGAACCGGCACCTCACCGACGTCGAGACGGTCTTCCTGCCCGGCGACACCCGCTACGAGCACATCTCCTCCTCCCTCGTGAAGGAGGTCGCCCGCTTCGGCGGGGACGTCACCGGCCTCGTCACGGACGAGGTCCGGGACGCCCTCACCGAGCGCCTCCCGCGGGGGTGAGGACACCCCCTTCGCCGGTTTGGGAGGACGCGGGCGGAGCCGGTAGTGTGGGGCGTCGGTCCATGCCGTGATGTCGTGGACCGTCCCTGTGCCGGAGACTGGAGTCATGGACCGCAACACCCCCGCCTCGCCCTTGGTGCTCGACGCCAAGGAGGTAGGCCGTCGACCCGGGGTCATGCGCGAGATCGACCTCGTCGCCGGCGCGCCTGCCGACTTCGGCACGGACGTCATCGGCGTCCCGGAGGGCCAGCCCCTGGACCTGCGGGTGCGGATGGAGTCCGTGCACGAGGGCGTGCTGGTCACCGGGACGGTCTCGGCCACGGCGAAGGGGGCCTGCGTACGGTGCCTGGACCCCGTCGACCTCGCGATCGACGGGACCTTCCAGGAGCTGTTCGTCTGGCCCGATCGGGCGAAGCACCACCGCGAGGTGGACGCGGAGTCCGACGACGACGACCAGCACCTCATCGAGGACGATCGGATCGACCTCGAGCCGGTGCTGCGGGACGCGGTGCTGCCGAGCCTGCCGTTCCAACCGGTGTGCCGGGACGACTGTCCGGGCCTGTGCTCCGAGTGCGGTGCACGGCTCGCAGACGACCCGGGGCACCAGCACGAGCAGATCGACCCCCGGTGGGCGGCTCTCGAGGCGCTGAAGCCTCTGGCCGACCGGCCGGGGGAGGAGAACGACGAAGAGAAGAGGAACTGACGTGGCCGTCCCGAAGCGGAAGATGTCGCGCTCGAACACCCGTAGCCGCCGGGCCAACTGGAAGGCGACGCCCACGGCGCTCTCGACCTGCCCGCAGTGCAAGTCCCCGGCGCCGGCCCACATGGCCTGCCCGAGCTGCGGGACGTACAAGGGTCGCTACTACGCGACCGCGGACCGCACCGAGCACCAGGCCTGATCCTCCTGTCGCAGTGAGCGGCAGGATGCAGGACGAGCAGCGGCCCGTCGAGGGTCTCGTCGACTACCTCACCGAGGTGACCGGCGACAGCGTCGACGAGTCGCTGCTCTCGCGTGCCCTGACCCACCGGTCTTACTCCTACGAGCACGGCGGGCTGCCGCACAACGAGCGGCTGGAGTTCCTCGGGGACTCCGTCCTCGGGCTCGTCGTCACCGATCACCTCTTCACCACCCATCCCGACATCACCGAGGGTGAGCTGGCCAAGCTGCGGGCGGCCGTGGTGAACATGCGCGCTCTCGCCGGCGTGGCCCGCGACATCGGCCTGGGCGGCTTCATCCGCCTGGGGCGGGGTGAGGTCACCACCGGCGGGCGGGAGAAGGACTCGATCCTCGCCGACACCGTGGAGGCCGTCATCGGGGCGGTGTACCTCTCCACCCCGGCACCCGGTGGTCTCGCGGCCGCGGGGAAGCTGGTGCACGCCCTCCTCGACGAGCTCATGGTCACCGCTGCGGGGCTCGGTGCCGGGCTGGACTGGAAGACCTCCCTCCAGGAGGTCGCCGCGGCCCGGGACCTCAGCTCGCCGTACTACCGGACCGTCGCCGACGGCCCGGACCACGACAAGACCTTCACCGCCGAGGCCGTCGTCGGCGACGAGGTGCGTGGCACGGGTACGGGACGGACGAAGAAGGACGCCGAGCAGCGCGCCGCCGCCGCCGCGTACCGGGCCCTCACCGCGACGCCCGCTCCGGTGTCCCCGGCCGCCACCGGCGCGGCGACCCCGGCGGACTGAGGTGCCCGAGCTCCCCGAGGTCGAGGTGGTCCGCCGCGGCCTGGCTGGCCACGTCGTCGACCGACGCATCGCCGCCGTCGAGCTGCGCGGCGTCCGTGTCGCCCGACGGCACGACCCCGGTGCGGCCGACCTGGCCGACCGGCTCGCCGGACGGACCGTCGCCGACGCGCTGCGACGCGGCAAGTACCTCTGGCTGGCCCTCGCGGACGAGGGCCACGAGCCGGACGAGGGGCTCATCGTCCATCTCGGGATGAGCGGCCAGATGCTCGTGGCCGACCCCGGTAGCCCGGAGCCGCGGCACACCCACGCCCGCTTCACCTTCGCCGGCGGCGGGAGCGAGCTGCGCTTCGTCGACCAGCGCACCTTCGGCGGTTTCGCGCTCTCACCCCTCGTCGACGGCGTGCCGGAGAGCATCTCGCACATCGCCCTGGATCCCTTCGACCCCGGCTTCGACCAGCCGGCCGTCGTGCGCGACATCAAGCGGCGGCACAGCGGCATCAAACGGGTGCTGCTCAACCAGGCCGTCGTCTCCGGCATCGGGAACATCTACGCCGACGAGGCCCTGTGGCGTGCCGGGGTGCACGGCGAGCGGCTCGCCGACGCACTGACCAGACCCGCGATCGACCGGCTGCTGGACCACGCCCGCGCCGTCATGGCCGAGGCCCTGGAGCAGGGCGGGACGAGCTTCGACGCGCTGTACGTCAACGTCAACGGCGCCTCGGGCTACTTCGACCGGTCCCTGGCGGCCTACGGGCGCGAGGGGCTGCCGTGCCTGCGCTGCGGAACGCCCATGCGGCGCGAGCAGTTCATGAACCGCAGCTCCACGTCCTGCCCGCGCTGCCAGGTGCGCCCCCGGGCGGCACGCCCGCGCTGACGCCCGCGACTCACTGCTCGGGCTTGGGGAGCTCCTCGAGCTTCGGCTTCTTGCCGGTGTGCTTGTACGTGAGGTCGGCGAAGGCCTGCCGGATGGTCGCCGCGTAGGTGTGCGCCCCGCCGAGGGAGGGGTGGATCCCGTCGGCCTGGAGGTCCTCGGCGGTCACGGTCGAGTCCCAGTCGGCGATCGCGACGTTGTCGTGCTCCTCGGCGATCCGCGCCAGCTCGGCGTTGTCCTCCTCGATGCGGGAGAGCCGGTCCGCGTGGAGGTTGACGAGGACGACCATCCGGTTGGGGCCGATCTCGTCGATGATCTTCTCGATGGTCTCCGGGTCGGTCCCGGCGTTGGTGCCGAAGGCGAGGACCACGGCGCGGCGCAGGGAGTCGTCCGCCGCCTGGATCGCCGCCAGCCCGTCGCTCCACTGGCGGTTGGACTTGGCGTCGATCTGGACGCCGGGGAAGTAGTACTGGAGGGCGGGTACCGAGCCGACGACCATGGAGTCGCCGAAGATGTCGATCTCCTCTCCCTCGGGCATCGTGAAGCTCTTCGTCCCCGTGAAGGTCGGCGCCGGGGTCGTCTCCCGCGGCGCGGACGCCGCGGCGGCGTTGCGCTCGATCGTCTGCTGCGTCGTCGAGGAGTCCGGCGCGGTCACCATGATCGCGACGAGCACCGCCGCGAGCGAGGCCGCGAGGCCCACGACGACGCCGGCACCGGCCCGGGAGCGGAAGGTCACCGCGGACCAGACCCGGCGTCCGGTCGCCCGGAAGCCCCGCTTGCGGACCGGGGTCTCGATGAAGTGGAAGGAGAGGTCGGCCAGCGCCAGGGTGACGACGACCGCCCACAGCCGGGTCCAGAGGAAGTCGCTCGTGCCCGAGGTGGCCGGGAAGGTCGCGGAGACGATGAGGATGACCGGCCAGTGCCACAGGTAGATCCCGTAGGAGCGCTGGCCGATCCACTTCATCGGGGGCAGCTCGAGGAGCGTGCGCAGCTTGCCCGGCCGGTCGACGCCGCCGAGCATGATGATCGCGGTGGCGAGCGAGGCCAGCGGGATCCCGACCTGGAAGGTCCACTGCCGCTCCTCGCCGGCGAGGACGAGGAGCGCGCTCAGCGTGACCACGGCGCCGAGCAGCAGCAGCGGGCGCCAACGCCGCCAGAAGCGGGTGACGGTGAAGGCCCGTCCCGGGCCGGTCCACAGCAGGGCCAGGCTCGCCCCGAGCATGAGACCGACGAGGTGGGTGTCGGTGCCGTAGTAGGCGCGCGTGGGGTTGTCCGGGCTGAAGGTGAGCGCCATGTGGACGGCCGAGGCGAGGCCGATCCCCAGGACGAGGCCCGCCAGCACGCCCTCCTTGAGGCCGGTGCGCCGGTGCACGGCGAGCATGACCAGGGTGACCATGGGCCAGAAGAGGTAGAACTGCTCCTCGACCGCCAGCGACCAGAAGTTCATGAACAGCTGGGGTGAGGTGGACTCGAAGTAGTTGCTGCCGGCGAAGATCTCCACCCAGTTCGTGGAGAAGGTCAGGGCGCCGAGGGTCTGGCGCACCACCCCGACGAGCAGGTCGGCCTCCACCGTGCGCGCGATGATGATCGAGACCGGGACGACGACGAAGAGCGCGGGCAGCAGCCGGCGCGCGCGGCGGATCCAGAAGGCGGGCAGGTCCACCCGCCCGCTGTCCCGGCGCTCGCGGATGAGCAGGGTCGTGATGAGGAAGCCGGAGATGACGAAGAAGACGTCGACGCCGAGGAAGCCGCCGGGCAGCCACGTCGGGTCGAGGTGGAAGATGATGACCGCCGTGACGGCGATCGCCCGGAGCCCGTCGAGGCCTCCGAGGTAGCCCTGGCGAGGGCGCCCGCCCTTGGGGGAGGTGGGGTGCTGAGATCCCTCCGGAGCGCCGGGCACCCCGGCGTGCGGCACCGTCGCCGGCTGCTCGGCCGAGGGTGCCTCCATGGTGGCGTTGGGGTGGCCCACGTGTCCGAAACTAGGCACATGTGCCCCCTGGGTGGTGGAGGCTCACCGGGACACCGTAGTTTCGAGGGCATGGATGGCGCCAATCGACGCACATGGTTCGTCCGTGGCCGGGTCCAGCGCGTCGGATTCCGCTGGTGGACCCGGGCCCGGGCGCTGGAGCTCGGCCTGGTCGGACACGCCCGGAACATGGACGACGGGCGGGTCGAGGTTGTCGCCCAGGGGTCGAGGGAGGCGCTCGACCGCCTCGGGGAGCTCCTCCGGGAGGAGGTCTCGACCACGCGCCGGCCCGGCAGGGTCACCTCGGTGAGCCACATCGACCAGGATCCCCGCCCGGGGATCGAGGGGTTCGTGGAGAAGTAGTGCGCCGACGTAGCCTGTCCGCGTGACCGAGACCCCTGCCGAGCTGCTCCGGCTGCGCCAGTCGATCGACAACATCGACGCTGCCCTGATCCACCTGCTCGCCGAGCGCTTCAAGGCCACCCAGCGCGTGGGACACCTCAAGGCCGAGCTCGCGATGCCCCCGGCCGACCCGGCCCGCGAGGACCGCCAGATCGCCAGGCTGCGCAGCCTCGCCGACGAGTCGGGACTCGACCCGGTCTTCGCCGAGAAGTTCCTCAACTTCGTCATCGCGGAGGTCATCCACCACCACGAGCGCATCGCCCAGGGCCGCGGGGACGGGGCCACGGACGGAGGGGCCCGATGATCGAGCTGAAGACCCCCGCCGAGATCGAGGCCATGCGTCCCGCGGGTCGGTTGGTCAAGCAGGTCCTCGACGCGCTCGTAGAGTCCGCCGACGTCGGCGTCAACCTGCTCGACCTGGACGCCCTCGCCCACGACATGATCCGTGCGGCGGGAGCGACCTCCTGCTACATCGACTACCACCCCTCGTTCGGGGCGAGCCCCTTCGGCAAGGTGCTGTGCACCTCCGTCAACGACGCCGTCCTGCACGGGCTCCCGCACGACTACCGCCTCCGGGACGGTGACCTCCTCTCGGTCGACTTCGCCGTCTCCGTCGACGGGTGGGTCGGGGATGCGGCCCGCTCCTTCGTCGTCGGCGAGGCCGACCCCGAGGACCTGCGGCTCGTCGCCGCGACCGAGCGCGCGCTGGCCGCGGCCATCGAGGCCGCCCGACCCGGTCACAAGATCGGGGACCTCGGCGCCACGATCGCCGCTGTGGCCCGCGAGGAGGGCTACCGGGTCAACACCCAGTTCGGCGGTCACGGCGTCGGACGCACCATGCACGGCGACCCGCACGTGCCCAACGACGGCCGACCGGGCCGGGGGGTCCCCCTCCGCCCCGGCCTCGTCATCGCCATCGAGCCGTGGTTCATGGCCGGCACCGACGAGATCCGCACCGACCCCGACGGGTGGACCCTGCGCAGCGTCGACGGGTCCCGCGGCGCGCACAGCGAGCACACGATCGCGATCACCGACGGCGACCCGGTCGTCCTCACCGCCGGCTGAGCTCCCCGGCGGCCCGTCCGCCGCGAAGTACAGTGGGTCGGACCGCCACGCCACCGCGCCCCAGGAGAGTCCCGCTCGTGTACGTCAAGAGCCTCACCCTCAAGGGCTTCAAGTCGTTCGCCTCGGCGACCCACCTTCGCCTCGAACCGGGCATCACCTGCATCGTCGGGCCCAACGGCTCCGGCAAGTCCAACGTCGTCGACGCGCTCGCCTGGGTCATGGGGGAGCAGGGGGCGAAGTCGCTGCGCGGCGGCAAGATGGAGGACGTCATCTTCGCCGGCACGACCGGCCGGGCGCCGCTCGGGCGCGCCGAGGTGACCATGACGATCGACAACGGCGACGGCGCGCTGCCGATCGACTACACCGAGGTGACGATCAGCCGCACGATGTTCCGCAACGGCGGCTCCGAGTACGCCATCAACGGCACCTCCTGCCGCCTGCTGGACATCCAGGAGCTGCTCTCCGACTCCGGCATCGGCCGCGAGATGCACGTCATCGTCGGCCAGGGCCAGCTCGACACCGTGCTGCGCTCCACCCCGGAGGAACGGCGCGGCTTCATCGAGGAGGCCGCCGGGGTCCTCAAGCACCGCAAGCGCAAGGAGAAGGCGCTGCGCAAGCTCGACGGGATGGAGGCCAACCTCTCCCGGCTGGCCGACCTGACGAGCGAGATCCGTCGCCAGCTCGGGCCGCTCGGCCGGCAGGCCGAGACCGCGCGCAAGGCCGCCGTCATCCAGGCCGACGCGCGGGACGCCCGCCAGCGCCTGCTGGCCGACGACCTCGTCCAGCTGACCTCCGCCCTCGAGCAGGAGGTCGCCGACGAGAAGGCCATGCTCGAGCGCCGCTCCGCCCTGGAGCAGGCCGTCCTCGAGACCCGGGCCCGGATCGAGGAGCACGAGCGCTCCGGCGCCGACGCGGACGCCGAGCTGTCCGCGGCGCAGCAGCGGGCGGTCTCGCTGGCCTCCCTCGCCGAGCGGCTCACCGCCACGGCCTCCCTCGCGGCCGAGCGGGTGCGCCTGCTCGGGCAGGACGAGGAGGACGAGACGACCACCGGTCGCGACCCCGAGGAGCTGCGCGCCCAGGCGGCCCAGGCCCGGGCGGACGAGGAGGCGCTGCGCGGCGAGATCGCCGGCGTCACCGACGAGCTCGGCGCCGCGGTCGCCGCCCGCGAGGCCGCCGAGGAGGCCTACGCGGCCGAGCAGAAGCGCGTGGCCGCCCTCGCTCAGCGGGCCGCGGACCGCAGGGAGGGGCTGGCCCGCCTCTCCGGCCAGGTCGGCGCCCGACGCTCCCGGATCGAGGCCGGGGAGGCGGAGGTCGGCCGCCTCGAGGAGATCGTCACCACGGCCATGGCGCGGGCCGCCGACGCCGAGCGGGAGTTCGCCGGCCTCGAGGGCACCATCGCCGACGAGGAGGGCAGCGAGGAAGGTCTGGACCAGACCTACGAGAGCGCCGCCGCGGCCCACGAGGAGGCCGCCGCGGAGGTCGAGCGGATCACCGAGGCCGGCCGGGTGGCCGAGCGCGACCGGCAGTCCGCCCAGGCCCGCCTCGAGGCTCTCGAGCTGAGCCTGCGGCGCAAGGACGGCGCGGAGTCGCTGCGCGAGGCGGCCGCCGAGGACCACGAGATCATCGGGGCGGTCGCCGAGCTGGTCACCGTCATCGGCGGGCACGAGGCCGCCGTCGCCGCCGCGCTCGACCAGGCCGGCAGCGCGCTGGCGGTCGGCAGCATCGACGCCGCCGCGCGGGCCGTGGAGCGGCTGCGGACCGAGGACTCCGGGCGGGCCACGCTCGTCGTCGGGGCCACCGCCCGCTCGACCGACCACGCGAGCTGGCCGCAGCTGCCGGACGGGGCCGTGTGGGCCCGGGACGTCGTCGAGGCCGACGGGGCCGTGCTGCCCGCGGTCGAGCAGGTCCTCGAGCGCGTGGCGATCGTCGGTGACCCGGCGGCGGCCCTGGCCCTGGTCGCCGCCACCGGCGACGTGACCGCCGTGACCGCCGACGGCGACGTCTTCGGTCCGGGGATGGTCCGCGGCGGGTCCAGCGCCGCGCCGAGCCTCCTGGAGCTGCAGGCGGCCGTCGACGAGACCCGTGCCGCGCTCGAGGAGGCTACCCGCCGCAGCGAGGAGTCCACCTTCGCCCTCACCGCGGCCCGCAGCACCCTCGCCGAGCGCGAGGAGGCCGTCGAGGCGGCGATGGAGGCGCTGCACGAGTCCGACGCGCGGATGGCCGCCGTCGCCGAGAAGCTCGGCGCCCTCGGGACCACCTCACGCACCGCCCGGGCGGAGGCGGAGCGTACGCGGACGGCGATCACCGACGCCCAGACCGCACTGGAGTCGGACCGGGCCGAGCTGGCCGAGCTCGAGCAGCGTCTGGCCGACGCGACGGCCGAGCCGGACGAGGACCCGCAGGAGGAGACCGACGACCGCGAGCGGCTCGACGTCGAGGCCGCCGCCGCACGCACCACGGAGACCGAGGTCCGTCTCGCCCTGCGGACCAAGGAGGAGCGGGCCCGCGCCCTGCACGGCCGGGCCGAGTCGCTCGAGGGGGCGGCGCGCAACGAGATCGCCGCCCGCGAGCGCCTCCGGGAGCGAAGGGAGCGCCGCCACCGGGAGGCGCAGGTGGCCGCCTCCGTCGAGACCGCCGCCCGCTGGGCCGCAGAGCGGGTCGAGCTCGCCGCGCAGACCGCCGCGAGGCTCAAGACCGAGGCCGAGCAGGCCCGCTCCGAGCGGGATGCCTCCCTGCGCGCGATGCGCACGGAGCTGACCGAGCAGCAGGACGCCCTGCGGGACCTCACCGACGAGGTGCACCGCGACGAGGTCGCCCGCGCCCAGCAGGTCGCCCGTATCGAGCAGCTGCAGACCAAGGCCGTCGAGGAGCTCGGCGTCGACCCCGACGTGCTCATGGAGGAGTTCGGCCCCCACCAGCTCGTGCCGCACGTGCCCGGACCGGACGAGGACCCCGAGGCCGAGGACTTCCCCGAGCCGAGGCCGTACGTGCGCGAGGAGCAGGAGAAGCGGCTGAAGAAGGCCGAGCGCGGGCTGCGCTCACTCGGCAAGGTCAACCCGCTGGCGCTGGAGGAGTACGCGGCGCTGGAGGAACGCCACACCTTCCTCACGACCCAGCTCGACGACCTGCACCGGTCCAAGAAGGACCTGCTCGGGATCGTCGCCGAGATCGACGAGCGGGTCGAGCAGGTCTTCGCCGAGGCCTTCGAGGACACCGCCGAGCAGTTCCGCGGTGTCTTCTCCCGGCTCTTCCCCGGTGGTGAGGGCAGGCTCGTGCTCACCGACCCGGAGAACATGCTCACGACCGGGATCGACGTCGAGGCCCGCCCGCCCGGCAAGAAGGTCAAGCGCCTCTCGCTGCTCTCCGGCGGGGAGCGCTCGCTCGTGGCCGTCGCCCTGCTCGTCGCGATCTTCAAGGCCCGGCCCTCGCCCTTCTACATCATGGACGAGGTCGAGGCGGCGCTCGACGACACCAACCTGGGCCGGCTCATCATGCTCTTCGAGGAGCTGCGCGACTCCAGCCAGCTCATCGTCATCACCCACCAGAAGAAGACCATGGAGGTCGCCGACGCGCTCTACGGGGTCTCCATGCGCGGCGACGGCATCACGACGCTCGTCAGCCAGCGGCTGCGGGAGGTCGAGCACCTCGACGAGCCGCAACCGGCCTGACCCGCTCGGCGGGTCGAGTTGAGCCGGACACGCCCGGGATAGCAGCATGTGCGTATGACTGCCATCATCGTCGGTTTGCTCCTGTGCCTGGCCCTCTCGATCGCGGTGATGGCGACCGTCTTCGTCCCGGCACGTCGAGAGGGGCGCGAGATCCTCACCGCCCGCGGCGAGCGGGTCGTCGTCCGGGTGCGGATGAGCGCCGACAACGCCGCCAAGAGCACCTCCGGGCTCATCGGCAAGAAGAAGGTCTCATGAGCACCCCGGGCTTCCGCGGTCCGGTCGACCCGTCGGTCCGCCCCCAGGACGACCTCTTCGGTCACGTCAACAACCACTGGCTGGACGCCGTCGAGATCCCCGCGGACCGCGGCCGCTACGGCGTCTTCGACGTCCTGCGCGAGCGCTCCGAGGAGGACGTGCGCGCCCTCATCGAGGAGGTGGCCGCGCAGCCGGCCCCCGACGACGGGGCGGAGCCCGGCGTGGCCGCGAAGGTCGGGGCCCTCTACACCTCCTTCCTCGACGAGGAGCGGGCCGAGGAGCTCGGGGCGAGCCCCCTTCGCCCGCTGCTGGGCGCGGTCGACGAGGTGACCTCGGTCGCCGACCTGGTCGCCCTCACCGGGCGCCTGGCCCGCGACGGGGTGTCCGGGTTCGTCCTGCCCTTCGTCAACACCGACGACAAGGACTCCTCGCGCTACGTCGTCTACCTCGAGCAGGGCGGTCTCGGGCTGCCCGACGAGGCGTACTACCGCGAGGAGCAGCACGCCGCGACCCTCGCCGCCTACCGCGGGCACGTCGCCCGGCTGCTGGCCATCACGACCGGCCTCGAGGAGCGCGCGGCCACCGACGCCGCCGAACGGGTCGTCGACCTCGAGGCCCGCCTCGCCGGTGCCCACTGGGACCGGGTGACCAACCGCGACCCGGTCAAGACCTACACCCTCATGGACGCCGCTGCGCTGGCCGAGCTCGCGCCGGCGGTCGACTGGGGTGCCTGGGCCACGGCGCTGGGTGCGCCGGCCCCCTTCGCCGAGGTCGTCGTGCGCCAGCCCGACTTCCTGCACGGGCTCTCCCTCGCCCTCGACGAGGTCGACCTGGGGACGTGGCAGGACTGGCTGCGCTGGCGGATCGGCCAGACCTTCGCCTCCTTCCTGCACGCCGAGGCCGTCGAGGAGGAGTTCGACTTCGTCGGGCGCACCCTCTCCGGCATCCCGGAGCAGCGTGCCCGCTGGAAGCGGGGGGTCTCGCTCGTCGACTCCTCGATCGGCGAGGCGGTCGGTGAGCTCTACGTCGCCCGCCACTTCCCGCCGGCCGCGCGGGAACGGATGGCCGAGCTCGTCGACAACCTCGTCGAGGCCTTCCGCCGTTCCTTCGCCGAGTCGACCTGGATGGGGGAGGAGACCCGGGCCCAGGCGGCCGAGAAGCTCGCAGCCTTCACCCCGAAGATCGGTCACCCCGTGCGGTGGCGCGACTACTCCGCGCTCGTGATCGAGGCGGGCGACCTCGTCGGCAACGTGCGTCGCGTGGCCGCCTTCGAGGTCGACCGGGCGCTCAACAAGCTCGGCGGGCCGGTCGACCGCGACGAGTGGTTCCTCACCCCGCAGACGGTCAACGCCTACTACAACCCCGGGCTGAACGAGATCGTCTTCCCGGCCGCGATCCTCCAGCCGCCCTTCTTCGACGCCGAGGGCGACGACGCGGACAACTACGGGGGGATCGGGGCCGTCATCGGCCACGAGATCGGGCACGGCTTCGACGACGCCGGGTCGACCTTCGACGGGCAGGGCAACCTGCGCGACTGGTGGACCGCGGAGGACCGGGCCGCCTTCGAGGAGCGACGCGACGCCCTCATCGCGCAGTTCGACGGCTACGGCACCCGTCACGCGCCGGGCCACACGGTCAACGGCGCCCTCACCGTCGGCGAGAACATCGGCGACATCGGCGGGCTGGCGATCGGCCACGCCGCCTACCGGATCGCGGCGGGGGAGCGTGCGGACGAGATCGGCGAGGACGGCCTGACCGGGGACCAGCGGTTCTTCGCCAACTGGGCCCGGGTCTGGTGCGGGGACGCGCGTACCGAGGAGGCAGTGCGCCTGCTCGCCGTCGACCCGCACAGCCCGCAGGACGTCCGCGGCAACGCGGTGCGCAACATCGATGCCTTCCACGAGGCCTTCGGCACGGTCGAGGGCGACGGGATGTGGCTGGAGCCGACCGAGCGGGTCTCGCTCTTCTGAGCCTCGTGCCGGGGTGACCCCGGCCGGGGCGCCACCCGGTCTCGACCACTGTCCGTCGAAGGAGCACGGCTCGACCCATCAGACTGGGCACATGCCTCGTGATCGCAACCCCGAGGGCCGCCCGGAGAACGCCCGCCCCCGCGACGGGCTCGGCCGGCCCCTGCCCTACGGAAGCCCCGGCGTGGAGCCGGTGCCCTCCCGCCCGCGCACGGCCGAGGAGGCGCTCTCCGACGCCCAGGACCTGCTCGACCGAGAGCGCCCCTTCCAGGCGCACGAGGTCCTCGAGGACCAGTGGAAGGCGGCCGACCCACGGGAGCGCGACCTGTGGCAGGGTCTCGCGCAGCTCTGCGTGGCGCTGACCCACCAGCGACGTGGCAACGCGAAGGGGGCGGCCGCCCTGGCGGCCCGCGGCGCCGCACGCATCGCCGGTGACGAGACGGCGCCGCCGCACGGGATCGACGTGCCCGGCCTGCTGGCCTGGGCCCGCGCGCTCGCCGACCGGCCCGACGGCGAGACCGTCGTGCCGAGGCTGCGAGGATAGGGCGCGTGATGGGAATCGACACCGTGATTGAGTACATCGCCGTCGCCGTCGGACTGCTCGTCCTCCTCGGCGGCCTGGCGGTCGGGTTGCTGCGCGGCCGGGGTGGCAAGAGCAAGGAGCTGCCGACCCAGCACCGCCCACCGGAGCGGCCGAAGGGGACGACCGACCACCGCAGCGGCACGATCGTCCTGGACCGGCCGAGCGACCACGCCAAGCCCCAGGCGCCCCCGAGCGAGTCTCCTGCCGAGCGTTCCGCTCCGCCCGGATCCACGCCGACCCGGCCCACGAGCGGCGAGGCCGGCCCCGCCGCGTCGTCCGCTCCGACCGAGGCCCGCCCGGCGGGGCCCGCATCGCCGAATGCACCCGCCGACGGCGGCCCGACCGCCCCCGCCGAGCCTGCCGAGCCTGCCGCCCCCGCCGAGCCTGCCGAGCCCGCGGGCGACCAGCGCGCCGACGGTACTCAGCCGGAGACCGAGCCGAGGCCCGTCGAGGCCGAGCCGGAGGAGCCGGTCGTGGGGGAGGCCCCCGAACGTGCCCGGACGGCTCCGCCCGCCCCCACCACCCCGGTCGAGGAGCCCGCGACCGAGGCCGACGAGCCGACCATCGAGCCGGAGACGCTGGAGCCGGAGGCCGCCGCGGTCGAGCCGGCCGTGGAGACCCCCGCCCCGACCAGGGACCGGATGCGCAACCTGCGGGTGCGCCTGTCCCGCTCGCAGGGGGCCATCGGCAAGGGTCTGCTCGCCCTCCTGTCCCAGGGCAGCCTCTCCGAGGAGGACTGGGAGGACGTCGAGGACACCCTGCTCGCGGCCGACCTCGGCATCGAGCCGACCACCGAGCTCGTCGACTCCCTCCGCCAGCACGTCTCCGTCGACGGGACGACCGACCCGGAGGTGGCCAAGGACTGGCTCTACCAGGACCTGCTCCGACTGGTCGACCCGAGCCTGGACCGCGGCCTGGCTGCGAGCCGGGTCGACGGACGGCCCGCGTGCATCCTCGTCGTCGGCGTCAACGGCACCGGCAAGACGACGACGGTCGGCAAGCTGGCACGCGTGCTCGTGGCCAACGACCGGGACGTCGTCCTCGGCGCGGCGGACACCTTCCGTGCCGCGGCCGCGGACCAGCTCGAGACCTGGGGCGCGCGCGTCGGCGTGCCGACGATCCGCAGCGACCGGGAGGGCGCCGACCCTGCCGCGGTGGCCTTCGACGCGGTCAAGGCCGCAGCCGACACCGAGGCGGACGCGGTCATCGTCGACACCGCCGGGCGGCTGCACAACAAGGTCGGCCTCATGGACGAGCTGGCCAAGGTCAAGCGGGTCATCGAGAAGCAGACGCCCATCGACGAGGTGCTCCTCGTCCTCGACTCCACGACCGGGCAGAACGGCCTGGCCCAGGCCAAGGTCTTCTCCGAGGTCGTCGACGTCACCGGTGTGGTCCTCACCAAGCTCGACGGCACCGCCAAGGGCGGCATCGTCGTCGCGGTCCAGCGCACCCTCGGTGTCCCGGTCAAGCTCGTCGGCCTCGGCGAGGGGGCCGACGACCTGGCCCCCTTCGTCCCCGAGGCCTTCGTGGACGCGATCGTCGGCTGACCACCGACCGCTCGTCGCACTCCCCAGGGGGATTCGCACTCGTGGTGCGAATCCCCCTTCGGGGTCGTGCCGGTGGGTGCCCACCACCTGGGGGCCTGCCGGTGGGGCGCAACCTCGGGGGGCGTGCGGGCACATGCGGATCCCCCTGGGGGATGACGCCGTGGTGGCGCCACCCCCAGGGGGATCCGGACACGGACGGCGGCCGTCCGTGGGGTGCCTCAGTAGGCGTCGCGCTGGCGGAAGGTGAGGTAGTAGGAGACGTTGGCCCCCTGCTTGACCGCCCAGGCGACCTCGACCTCGACGTCCGAGGTGCCGGAGCCGCTGAGCTTGGGCGCGGTGCAGCTCGTCGTCCGACCCTCGATCATCACCAGGTCCTCGGAACAGCTGATGTCGGCCTCGGAGTGGCCGTAGCCGCTCATCCCACGAGCCACCTCGGCCTCGAGCTTGCTCGCCGAGAGCTTCACCGACGAGTCGGTGTTCGGCGACGACCCGGCCGGGGTCGGCGGTACCGACTGGCTCGGCGGCGTCGCCGGCGTGCTCGAGGACGAGCTCGTGGTCGGCTCGCTCGTGGTCGGCTCGCTCGTGGTCGGCTCGCTCGTCGTCGGCTCGCTGCTGGACGAGCTCGTCGACTCGGACGTCGACGAGGTGGAGGAGGACTCCTCCGAGCTGCTGACGACCATCGCGATGCCGGCACCGACACCGCAGATCACCAGGAGCAGGACGACGAGGCCCCCGACGACCCAGCCCCACACCGGGATCCCCTTCTTCGGGGGCGGCGGACCGTACGGGGATCCGGGTGGCGGCCCAGCGGGCGGTTGCCCGGGCGGCGGCGGACCGCCGGGCGGCTGTCCCTGCCCCGGAGGGGGCGGCTGGCCTTCGCCGAAGGCGGGACCGCCCGACCCGGGCGGGGGCGGAGGTGGAGGAGGTGTCGTCATGGTGTGTCTCCCTGCGTGATCATGGCCAGGCGGCACCGCCCCGGGGGCCCTCCCCGGAACTCTGGCGTGGCGCACGGTCAACGGTATTCGGCCGCGGCGGCCGCCGCACCACCGACCCACCGAGAGGACGGCGAAGGGGGCCACCACCGGCGGCCCCCGACGTCCGGGTGGATCAGCTGTACTGCTTGAAGGTCAGCCAGGCGCGGATCCGACCGTCGTCGATGACGGCCCAGGCGACCTTCGCGTAGACGGCGGACGTGCCACTGCCGTCGCGGGCGGGCGCGTCGCAGGCGACGGTGCGCCCCTCGATGTAGGTCAGCTCGACGTCGCAGTCGACCTCGGAGGCGGAGATGCCCTTCTGCGTGGCGATCTTCTGCTCGAGCTCGCTCGTGCTGATCGTGTACTTCGGGTCGGTGTTCTTCGTCGAGCCGGCCGGCGTGGGCGGCACCGAGCCGTCGGTCGTGGTCGGCTGCGTGGGGGTGTCGTCCGTGGGGGAGGTCTCCTCCTCGGTGGGGCTGGTCTCCTCGTCCGTGGGGCTGGTCTCCTCGTCCGTGG
>CAYSGN010000002.1:0-54220 GCA_964430615.1 uncultured Janibacter sp.
CGACGATGCGGTGCAGCTCGTCGGCCTCGAAGGCGAGGATCCACTCGTAGTCGCCGAGGGCGAAGGCGGGGATGGTGTTCGCCCGCACGTCCGGGTAGTCCCGGGCCATCGCGCCGTGCTCCGCGAGCATCGTGCGGCGCTCCTTCTCGTCGATGACGTACCAGTCGTAGGAGCGCACGAAGGGGTAGACGCACACGTAGCCGCGCGGGGGCTCCCCCGCCATGAAGGCCGGCACGTGGCTGCGGTTGAACTCCGCCTGGCGGTTGCAGGCCACGTTGGACCAGACCGGCTCCAGGTGCTGGCCGAGCTCGGTGCGCAGCAGCCGCTTGTAGGCGTCCTGGAGCAGCTCGACCTCGTCGGCGTGCCACCACACGAGCACGTCGGCGTCGGCGCGCAGGCCGGCGACGTCGTACACCCCGCGCACGTCCACCCCGCCCTGACTCACCGCGTCGAGCAGCTCCTCGACCTCGGCGACCAGGGGTGCGCGGTCCCCGTCGCCGAGGGGGGTCGCCAGCGCGAAGGCGGAGAACATCGCGTAGTGCACGGACGAGTTGATCTCCTCCAGCTGCTCACGGCTGGGCTTGCGGGGAGCGGGACGCTCGGTCATCGGATCTCCTTCGTGATGGATGGTGCAGGCTCGGCGGCGCGGTCGACCCGCGCCAGGATCTTCTCGGCGGTCTCCCGGGCGCCGGCGAGCACGGCGGCGATGCCCACCCCGTCGTAGGCCGCGCCGGTCAGGTGCAGCCCGGGCAGCCCGGCGACGGCCTCGCGGACGGCGGCGACGCGCTCGACGTGCCCGACGCCGTACTGCGGCAGGCCCCCGCCCCACCGCTGGACGTGGGTCTCGACCGGGGTCGGCAGCTGCCCGCCGAGGGCCTGGGAGACCTCGGCCAGCGCGACGGCGACGAGATCGGCGTCCGGCCTCTGGAGGGCACGCGCCTCCCCCGCACGGCCGATCGAGGCCCGCAGCACGGCGAGGTCGCCGGCGGCCTCGCCGACCCAGGCCCACTTCGTCGTCGAGAAGGTGCTCGCCTTGATCGTGTGGCCGTCCACGGCCGGCGCGAGGAAGCCGCTCCCGCTCAGGCCCGGGGTCGCGGCCCTCGGCAGCGCGATCGTCACGACGACCATCGAGGCGTGCTCGACCCGGCCGAGGGCGTCGGCGGCGACCGGGGCGTGCTCGCGCAGCAGTCGTGCCGTGGGAGCCGCCGGCGTCGCGAGGAGGACGCTGTCGGCCGCGTGGACGACGGGGTCGGTCGTCGGCCCGGTCACCACCTGCCACCCGGTCGGGGTGCGGTGCAGCTCCCTGGCCAGGGTGCCGGTGCGGATGCGGCCGCCGGCGGCGGTGATCCGCTCGGCGAGCCGTTCGGCGAGCAGGCCGATCCCGCCACGCAGCCCCATGACCCGGGGTGCCGGAGGCCGGTTCGTCGGCGGGGGCAGCACGGCGGCGACCGCCTCGGGCAGCGTCGCGCCGCCCGTGGCGGCGCCCCACAGCGCGGGCATCGTCGCGCGCAGCGAGAGGTCGTCCACCCGGCCGGCGTAGACGCCCCCGAGGAGCGGCTCGACGACCCGGTCGACCACGGCCCTCCCGTACACGCTCCCGACCGCCTGACCGACGGAGACGTCCCCGTCGATGGCGAAGGGGGCGGGCCGGGCGGCCCGGGCCACCTCCCCGTCGTCGAGGAGGCCGGAGAGGTCGCTGTCCGGCCCCGGGATCCCGAGGTAGGTACGTGCCGGCACCCGGTGCCGGGCACCGCGGGACCAGATCGTGGCCGGGACGGGTTCGGGATGGACGACCCGTTCGGAGAGGTCGAGGTCGGTGAAGAGGTCGCGGGCGACCGCGCTGGAGGCGAGGACCGACTCCGCGCCGACGTCGAGGGCCACTCCCCCGACGTGCTCGCGACGGGTCTTGCCACCCACCCGGTCGGCACCCTCGACGAGCAGCAGGTCCAGGTCGGGTCGGGCGGTGAGCAGGTGGTGGGCAGTCGCCAGGCCGGCGAGTCCGCCGCCGACGACCACGACCCGATGCGTCATGCCGCCAGTCTCCCACCGCGGTGGTCCTCACCCGACACCGGCCGGTGGAACCAGAACACGGCTCGCCGCGTCAGACCTGCGAACGCCGGGACGGGCCCGGCCGGAGCAAGGGGTAGAGGACCATGACACAGCGCGCATCCATCCGGTGGGCGGCCCTCGCGGCCGCGGCCGCCGTGGGCCTGGCGGGCTGCGCCGGCGGCGCACCGGACAGCGGAGGCGGCCAGGACGCGGTGCCCGAGACCTCGGAGGAGACCACGGCCGAGGCCGCGCCGGGCAAGGCATCCTCCGGCCAGGCCGACTCGAGGGCGGACTCCCAGGGCGACCAGTCGCCGGCGGAGGATGCCACCGCGGAGGATCCCGCAGCACAGCACATCGCGCGCGCGGCCGGGCTCGACCTCCTCGTCAAGGACCTCGACGAGGGCGTGGACCGGGTCCGGGCCGTCGCGAAGGACAGCGGCGGCCAGATCTCCTCCGAGCAGACGAACATCGACCCGGACGGGGACTGGTCGCGCACCCGGATCGTCGTCACCGTGCCCGTCGAGGAGCTCGACCGCGCGCTGGCGCAGCTGGAGGAGGTCGGCGAGGTCACCCGGCGCACGAGCGAGACCGAGGACCTCACCTCGAGCTACACCGACACCGACGCCCGCATCCGGACGATGAAGAAGAGCATCTCCCGGCTCGAGGAGCTCATGGACGGTGCCGAGGACCTGGACCAGATCATCACCCTCGAGGACGAGCTCGCCGAGCGCGAGGCGGACCTGGAGTCCCTCACCCGCCGGATGAAGGCCCTGGAGAAGCAGACCACCACGGCGCCGATCACCCTCACCCTGCGCACCGAGGACGCGGAGGACGAGGAGGACGAGACCGGCTTCGTGGCCGGGCTGCACGACGGCTGGGCCGCCTTCACCGCCAGCGCCGGTGCCGCGGTCACCGCGCTCGGGGCGGCCCTCCCCTTCGTACTCGTCGGCGGGCTGCTCCTCACGCCGCTCCTGTGGTGGCGTCGTCGCCGCCGCGCCCGGGTCAGCGCGAGCTGAGCTCGTGGACGAGCTCGACGACGCGGGTGAGGACGACCGGGTCGGTGCTCGGCAGCACCCCGTGCCCGAGGTTGAAGATGTGCCCGGGCGCACCCCGCCCTTCGTCGACGATGCGGCGCACCTCGGTCTCGATGGCCTCCCACGGCGCGAAGAGCAGAGCGGGGTCGAGGTTGCCCTGGACCGCCGTGCCCTCGGCGACCCGGTCGATGGCATCGGTGAGGGAGACCCGGTAGTCCACGCCGATGACCTCGCAGCCGGCGCCGGCCATGTCGGTGAGCAGCTCGCCGGTCCCGACGCCGAAGTGGATCCTCGGGACGTCCAGCTCCCCGATGCTCTGCAGCACCTCCGTGCTGTGGGGCAGCACGTGGCGCACGTAGTCGGCACGCGAGAGGAAGCCGGCCCAGGAGTCGAAGAGCTGGACGGCGCTCGCGCCGGCCTCGACCTGGACACGGAGGAAGGCCGCGGAGATCCCGGCGAGCCGTGCGCACAGGTCGTGCCACAGCTGGGGGTCGCCGTGCATGAGCGCCTTGGTCTCCTCGTGGTTGCGGCTCGGGCCGCCTTCGACGAGGTAGGAGGCGAGGGTGAAGGGGGCACCGGCGAAACCGATGAGCGGCACCGGGCCGAGCTCGAGGACGATGCGACGCACCGACTCCGCGATGTCCGGGATCATGTCGGCGCTCAGCTCGGGCAGCCGGTCGAGGTCCTCGCGCCCGCGGAAGGGATGGTCCAGCACGGGACCGACGCCCGGCTCGATGTCGATGTCGACCCCGACGGCCTGGAGCGGGACGACGATGTCGGAGAAGAAGATCGCCGCGTCGACCCGGTGGCGGCGCACCGGCTGGAGGGTGATCTCGGTGACCAGGTCCGGGGTGCGGCAGGCCTCGAGCATGTTCGTGCCCGCGCGCAGCTCGCGGTACTCGGGCAGGGAACGGCCCGCCTGGCGCATGAACCACACCGGCGTGTGGGACACGGGCAGGCCTCGGGCGGCGCGGATGAGTGGTGAGTCGGCGGTCTTGGCGTCGGCTGTCACAGGGCCGATCCTCCCATGCGGCCTCCGACCGGCGTGGCCTCCCCGCCGGGGAGCGCCCACCCGCATACGCTCGTCGTGTGGGAACGCGAAAGATCTCCGAGGCGCGCGCCGCCGACTTCGACGAGGCGCTGCGCAGCCTCCACGAGGCCTGCCTGCGACCTGAGGTGCGCCTCACCGAGGTCCCGGCGCCCACCCGCCTGGCACCGCACGCCGTCGCCATGACCGTCGACATCGTCGACCCGGAGGACGACGAGGACCTCGCCACCGGTCGCTTCGTGCTCCTGCACGACCCGGGCGAGCCCGAGCCGTGGGGCGGGGCGTGGCGGGTCGTCACCTTCGCCCGGGCCGAGATGGAGGGCGAGCTCGCCGCGGACCCGGTGCTCGGGGCGGTCGGCTGGTCCTGGCTCACCGACGCCCTCGAGGACCACGGCGTGCCCGCGGACCACATCGCCGGCACGGTGACCCGCGTGGTCTCCGAGTCCTTCGGTGACCTCGAGGAGCGCGACCCCGACGTCGAGATGGAGGTCCGCGCCTCGTGGAGCCCGCGGGACGCCTCCGTCGGCGCCCACCTGGAGGCCTGGGTGGACATGCTCGCGACCGTGGGCGGGCTCCCGCCGCTTCCCGACGGAGTGGTGGCCCTGCCCGGGCGACGCCGTTGAGCCGGCAGCCGGCGACCGGCGGGACGGACTCTTCCGACACGGAGACCTTCCCGGTCCTCACCGAACCCGCGGGCGGGATCCCCTCCGTCATCACCCGCGAGGCTGAGCTCCTCGACCTCGCGACCGCCGTCGGTGACGGTGTCGGCCCGGTGGCCCTCGACGCCGAGCGCGCCTCCGGGTACCGCTACGGCCAGCACGCCTACCTCGTGCAGGTCCGTCGCGAGGGGTCGGGCTCCTGGCTCGTCGACCCCGTCGCCCTCCCCGACCTCGGCCCGCTGGACGGGGCCATCGGCACCGGGGAGTGGATCCTGCACGCCGCGACCCAGGACCTGGAGTGCCTGCGCGAGCTCGGGCTGCGACCGCGCCAGCTCTTCGACACCGAGCTGGCCGCCCGGCTCCTCGGCCTGCCCCGTGTGGGCCTGGCCTCCGTCGTCGAGCAGTACCTCGGCATCACCCTCGCCAAGGAGCACTCCGCGGTCGACTGGTCGACCCGGCCGCTCCCCGAGTCCTGGCTGCGCTACGCGGCACTGGACGTCGAGGTGCTGGGTGAGGTGCGCAACCTCATGGGGGTCGACCTCGCCGCGCAGGGCAAGCAGGAGTGGGCCCGGCAGGAGTTCGAGGCGCTGCTCAGCTGGCGGCCGAACGTACGCAAGGACCCGTGGCGGCGCACCTCCGGGATGCACCGGATCCGCAAGCCGCGGACCCTGGCCGCCGTGCGCGAGCTCTGGTACGAGCGGGACCGGATCGCCCGCGACCGGGACGTCTCCCCCGGGCGGGTCATCCCCGACACCGCCCTCGTCGAGATCGCGTCGGCGGCGCCGACCTCGCCCGCGGACCTGCCGCGCGGCCACCGGGCCATCCAGCGCAACCAGCGCGCCTGGCTCGACGCCGTGCGCCGTGCGGCCGCACTGCCGCAGGAGGAGCTGCCCCCGTCGTCGGTCAGGTCGAACGGCCCTCCGCCCCAGCGCTCCTGGGCCGGACGTGACCCGGTCGCCGCCGACCGGCTCGTCGCCACCCGGGAGGCCCTGACCGCCTTCGCGGAGGAGCACGCGGTCCCCGCGGAGAACGTCTGCTCCCCCGACCCGCTGCGCCGCGTCGTCTGGAGCCCCCCGGAGCAGCGGGACGTCGACGGCTTCTCGGCGGCCCTCGCCGAGCACGGTGTGCGCCCGTGGCAGCGCGAGATCGTCGCGCCGATGCTCGTGGCGGCCTTCGCCGCCCACCGCGACGCCTGAGCCCTCCGGGCTCCCCGCCCCCTCCCGGCCCGGGCCGCCGGCCCCTGTGGGGCGCGTCACGATCCAACCCGTAGGTGGATAAGCGCTTGCTTAGTAGCCTGATCGCGGGCCGTACGGCCCAGACAACTGCCCACGACAGAGAGGCCCACCGTGCCCCGTACCTCACGTGAGGTCGTGTTCGTCGACGGCGTCCGGACGCCCTTCGGCAAGGCCGGGGAGAAGGGCATGTACGCCCAGACCCGCGCCGACGACCTCGTCATCGCCTGCATCCGTGAACTCATGCGTCGCCACCCCGAGCTGCCGCCGGAGCGCGTCGAGGAGGTCGCGATCGCCGCGACCACCCAGATCGGCGACCAGGGACTGACGCTCGGCCGGATGGCCTCCCTCCTCTCCGGCCTCCCGAACACGACGCCCGGCTACTCCATCGACCGCATGTGCGCGGGCGCGATGACCGCCGTGACGAGCGTCGCCGGGGCCATCTCCTTCGGCGCCATCGACGTCGCCGTCGCCGGCGGCGTCGAGCACATGGGCCGCCACCCGATGGGTGAGGGCACGGACCCCAACCCGCGGATCGTCGCCGAGAAGCTCGTCGACCCCTCGGCCCTCGTCATGGGCAAGACCGCCGAGAACCTGCACGACCGGTACCCCGCCCTCACCAAGGAGCGCTCCGACCGCTTCGCCGTGAACAGCCAGACGAAGCTGGCCCGGGCCTACGAGGACGGGCGGATCCAGCCCGGCCTCGTGCCGGTGGCGACCCGGCACGACGAGCTGGGCTGGGGCCTGGCCACGGCCGACGAGCCGCCCCGCCCCAGCACGACCATGGAGTCCCTCGCCGGCCTGAAGACCCCCTTCCGCCCCCACGGCAAGGTCACCGCCGGCAACGCCGCGGGTCTCAACGACGGCGCGACCGCATGCATCATCGCCTCCGAGGAGAGCGCCACCGAGCTCGGGCTGCCGATCGGCATGCGCCTGGTCGACTACGCCTTCATGGGCGTCGAGCCGGAGGTCATGGGCTACGGGCCGGTCCCGGCGACCGAGAAGGCTCTCGCCAAGGCGGGTCTGAGCATCGAGGACATCGGCCTCTTCGAGCTCAACGAGGCCTTCGCCGTCCAGGTCCTCGCCTTCCTCGAGCACTTCGGCATCCCGGACGACTCCGACAAGGTCAACCGGTACGGCGGCGCCATCGCCACCGGTCATCCACTCGCCTCCTCGGGCGTGCGCCTGATGAACCAGCTCGCGCAGCAGTTCCGGGAGGACCCGAGCGTGCGCTACGGCGTCACCGCGATGTGCATCGGCATCGGCATGGGTGGCTCGGTCATCTGGGAGAACCCGCACCACCCCGACTACGGCAAGGAGGACCGAGCATGAGCGAGCAGCAGCCAGAGGTCGTCACCAGGGCCCTGGTCCAGGACGTCCACCTCCCCGCCGACGGCGGGACGCTGGCCCTGATCACCCTGGACAACGGCCACGACCACACCAAGCCCAACACCTTCGGTCTCGAGGGCCTCGCCGGCCTGTCCGCGGCGGTCGAGACCCTGCGTCAGCGCGCCGAGGCCGGCGAGATCGCCGCGGTCGCCGTGACCGGCAAGCCCTTCGTCTTCGCCGTCGGCGCGGACCTCACCGGGGTCCCCGGCATCACCAGCCGGGCCCAGGCCGAGGAGATCGCGAAGGCGGGCCACGCCGCCTTCGCCGCGGTCATGGACCTGCCGGTCCCCACCTTCGCCTTCGTCAACGGCGCGGCGATGGGCGGCGGCGTCGAGCTCTCGCTGGCCTGCGACTACCGCACGATCAGCCGTTCGGTCCCCGCCGTCGCACTGCCCGAGGTCTTCCTCGGGCTCGTGCCCGGCTGGGGCGGCTGCTACCTGCTCCCCCGGCTCGTCGGCCCGGAGAAGGCGCTCAAGGTCATCGTCGAGAACCCGCTCAACACCAACCGGATGCTGGGCGGCCCCGCGGCCGCGGAGCTCGGCCTGGCCGACGCCCTCCTCGACGGCGCGGACTTCCTCGAGCAGTCGATCGTCTGGGCGGCCCAGGTGCTCTCCGGCGAGGTGACCGTCGAGCGGGAGCCGGTCAGCGACGACCCGGCCGTGTGGGAGGCCGCCGCCGCGGCAGCCACCCAGCTCGCCGACGCGAAGACGGCGACGAAGTCCCCGTCTCCCTACCGGGCCATCGAGCTGGTCACCGCCGCCCGCACCGCGGAGCGCGACGCCGCCTTCGCCGCGGAGGACGAGGCCCTCGCCGACCTCCTCATGGGTGAGGAGCTGCGCGCCGGGCTCTACTCCTTCGACCTCGTGCAGAAGCGGGCCAAGCGCCCCGCCGGCGCCCCCGACAAGAAGCTGGCCCGCCCGGTCGGCAAGGTCGGCATCGTCGGGGCCGGCCTCATGGCCAGCCAGCTCGCGATGCTCTTCATCCGTGCCCTCAAGGTGCCGGTCGTCATGACCGACCTGGACCAGGCGCGGGTGGACAAAGGCGTCGCCTACGTGCACGGCGAGATCGAGAAGTCCCTGGAGAAGGGCAAGATCAGCGCCGACAAGGCCAACCACCTGCGCAGCCTCGTCACCGGCTCCACGAGCAAGGAGGGTTTCGCCGACGCCGACTTCGTCATCGAGGCCGTCTTCGAGGAGATGGGCGTCAAGAAGCAGGTGTGGGCGGAGGTCGAGCAGGTCGTCACGCCCGAGTGCGTGCTCGCCTCGAACACCTCCTCGCTCTCGATCACCGAGATGGCAGCCGACCTCGAGCACCCGGAGCGGGTCGTCGGCTTCCACTTCTTCAACCCGGTCGCGGTCATGCCCCTGCTGGAGATCATCCCCGGCAGGCAGACCGACGACGCGGCCCTGGCCACCGCCTTCGCCACCGGCAAGGGCCTGAAGAAGACGTGCATCCTCGTGGGCGACTCCCCGTCCTTCATCACCAACCGCCTGCTCGGCCGTTTCATGGGCGAGTTCAGCCGGATCGTCGACGAGGGCACGCCCGTCGAGGTCGCCGACGAGGGCGTCGCCGGCCTCGCCCCGATGCCCCCGCTCGTCCTCATCGGCCTCGTCGGGCCGGCCATCGCGCTGCACAACAGCGAGACCCTCCACCGTGAGCTCGGCGAGCGCTTCTACGTCTCGCCGAACCTCAAGGCGATCGTCGAGGCGGGCAAGCGCTCCTACGACGACGAGGGCGTGGCCGAGCTGCTCGTCCAGCCGGCGCAGCCGGTGCGGCTCAGCGCGCAGGAGGTGCGCGCCCGGGTCCTCGGCGTCCTCGCTGAGGAGATCTCCGCGATGCTCGACGAGGGGGTCGCGCAGGCTCCGATGGACATCGACCTCGCGATGATCACCGGCGCGGGCTTCCAGTTCTGGAACGGCGGGATCACCCCGCTGCTGGACCGTGAGGGCGTCTCCGAGGAGGTCACCGGGAAGCGCTTCCTCCCCCCGGGGGTCGCCGGCGTCCCGGCCTGATCGAGGCACCGTGCGACGGGAGGGCCCACCCGGAACGGGTGGGCCCTCCCTTCGTGCAACACGCCCGACCCACCCCGATTTCAGCGTTAACTCATATATGAGTTACGTTCGGAGCATGTCGAACGACTACTTGGCTCGCATCGGTTCCACCATCAAAGAGGCCCGCACCCGCACCGGCCTGTCGCAGGCAGATCTCGCATCGCGCCTGGACACCAGCCAGAGCGCCGTGGCCCGGATCGAGGCCGGGGGGCAGAACCTGACCCTGGACAACCTCGCCCGGATCAGCGAGGCCCTGGACACCGAGCTCGTCGCCCTCACCCGCACCGGCACGAGCGGCGCCGTGCACCTGAAGGTCGAGGGCGGACGTCGCCTCTCCGGCGCCATCGACGTCAAGACGAGCAAGAACGCCGCCGTGGCCCTGCTGTGCGCCTCGCTGCTCAACAAGGGCACCACGACCCTGCGCAGCCTGGCCCGCATCGAGGAGGTCAACCGCATCCTCGAGGTCCTCGGCTCCATCGGCGTGCAGACCCGCTGGCTGCCGGACTCCAACGACCTCGAGATCACCCCGCCCGCCAAGCTCAACCTCGACTCCATGGACGAGGAGGCCGCCCGCCGCACCCGGTCGGTCATCATGTTCCTCGGCCCGCTGCTGCACGAGTTCGACACCTTCCGCCTGCCCTACGCCGGCGGGTGCGACCTCGGCACCCGCACCGTCGAGCCGCACATGAGCTCGCTGACCCACTTCGGGCTCGACGTCACCGCGACGCACGGGTGGTACGAGGCGAAGGTCGCCGGCCCCGACGGGCAGGCCCGCACGATCGTCCTCACCGAGCGCGGGGACACGGTCACCGAGAACGCGCTCATGGCCGCCGCCCGGCACCCCGGCCGCACGGTCATCCGCAACGCCTCCCCCAACTACATGGTCCAGGACCTGTGCTTCTTCCTCGAGAAGCTCGGGGTGACCGTCCGGGGCATCGGCACGACGACGCTCGAGGTCGTCGGCCTGAGCGAGATCGACGTCGACGTCGAGTACGCCCCGAGCGAGGACCCGATCGAGGCGATGAGCCTCATCGCCGCCTCCATCGTCACCGACTCGGAGATCACCATCCGGCGCTGCCCCATCGAGTTCCTCGAGATCGAGCTGGCGACGCTGTCCACGATGGGGATGGAGTACACCCTCTCCCGCGAGTACGAGGCCGCCAACGGGCGCACCCGCCTGGTCGACATCACGACCCACCCGGGGCCGCTCAAGGCGCCGACGGACAAGATCCACCCGATGCCCTTCCCGGGCCTGAACATCGACAACCTGCCCTTCTTCGCGCTCATCGCCGCCTGCGCGGAGGGCACGACGACGATCCACGACTGGGTCTACGACAACCGGGCGATCTACCTCACCGAGCTGAACAAGGTCGGTGGCCGGGTCACCCTCATGGACCCGCACCGGATCATGGTCGAGGGCCCGAACCGCTGGCGGGCCAACGAGGTCACCTGCCCGCCGGCGCTGCGCCCGGGCGTGGTGGTCCTGCTCGCGATGCTCGCCGCGCCGGGGACCTCCTACCTGCGCAACGTCTACGTCATCAACCGTGGCTACGAGGACCTCGCCGAGCGGCTTAACGCGCTCGGCGCGAGCGTGCACCCCTTCCGCGACATCGGCTGACCGCCGACCGGGACGAAGGGAGGGCCCGTCACCGACTCGGTGACGGGCCCTCCCTTCGTGCTACGGGCTCTCAGATGTGGCGGCGCAGCCGCTCGACGATCGGCTCCGGCACCAGCCCCACCGACTCGAGGACCTGTCCGCGGGAGGCGTGGTCGATGAACTCCTTCGGCAACCCGAAACGGTGCACGGGGGTGGCCAGGCCGGCCTCGTCGACCATCCGGGAGACTTCCGCCCCGACGCCGCCGGCGACGTTGTTGTCCTCGATGACCGCGACCTGCCCCGCGCGGCGCGCGAGGGCGAGGACGGCCTCCGGGACCGGGAGCACCCAGCGGGGGTCGACGACGAGGACCTCGTGGCCCTCGGCGGCGAGCTTCTCGGCGACGGTGGTCGCGGTCGCGGCCATGGCCCCCACGGAGACCAGCAGGACCTCCGGGTCCTTCGCCGGGTCCCCGACGAGGACGTCCAGCCCGTCGTGCGTCGTGACTGCCTCGACCGGCTCGGCGACGCTCCCCTTCGGGAAGCGGATGACGGTCGGCCCGTCGGTGACGTCGACCGCCTCGCGCAGCGCGGTGCGGATCTGGCCCCCGTCCCGGGGGGCCGCCAGGCGCAGCCCCGGCACGATCGCAGCGAGGGACATGTCCCACATCCCGTGGTGGCTGGCCCCGTCGGGCCCGGTGATGCCGGAGCGGTCGAGCACGAAGGTCACGCCGGCCCGGTGCATCGCGCAGTCCATGAGCAGCTGGTCGAAGGCCCGGTTGAGGAAGGTCGCGTAGATCGCGACGACCGGGTGCATCCCGGCGAAGGCGAGGCCGGCGGCCATGGTCGTCGCGTGCTGCTCGGCGATGCCGACGTCGACGATGCGCTCCGGGTACCGGTCCGCGAAGGGCTGCAGGCCGACCGGCATCATCATCGCCGCGGTGATGGCGACGACGTCCTCGCGCTCGGCACCGAGCCGGAGCATCTCGTCGCTGAACTCGTCGGTCCACGAGCGCCCGGCGATCTCCAGGGGCAGCCCCGTCTCGGGGTTGATCTTGCCGACCGCGTGGAACTGGTCGGCGACGTCGTTGCAGGCGTGGTCGTAGCCGCGCCCCTTCTGGGTGATGGTGTGCACGAGCACCGGGCCGCCGAAGCTGCGGGCCCGGCGCAGGGCCTGCTCCACGCTCTTCTCGTCGTGCCCGTCCACCGGGCCGAGATACTTGATGCCCAAGTCCTCGAACATCCCCTGCGGGGCCCAGAAGTCCTTCGCGCCCTTCTTCATCGAGTGGAAGGCGTGGTAGACGGCGCGACCGATGACGGGCGTGCGGTTGAGCGTCTGCTTGCCCCAGTCGAGGACCTGCTCGTACTGCCGGTGGGTGCGCAGCATCGCCAGGTGGTCGGCGAGGCCGCCGATGGTCGGGGCGTAGGAGCGCTCGTTGTCGTTGACGACGATGACCAGCGGCAGGTCCTTGTCCGCGGCGATGTTGTTCAGCGCCTCCCAGGCCATCCCGCCGGTGAGCGCCCCGTCGCCGATGACCGCCACCGCGTGCCGGTCCTCCCCCCGGGCGCGGTAGGCCCGGGCGATGCCGTGCGCCCACGAGAGCGAGGTGGAGGCATGGCTGTTCTCGACGACGTCGTGCTCGGACTCCGTGCGGCTGGGGTAGCCGGACAGGCCGTCGCGGGTACGCAGTCCCTCGAAGTCCTGCCGTCCGGTGAGCATCTTGTGCACGTAGGACTGGTGTCCGGTGTCGAAGACGACGGTGTCCCGCGGCGAGTCGAAGACCCGATGGATGGCCATGGTCAGCTCGACGACCCCGAGGTTGGGGCCCAGGTGGCCTCCGCTGCGCGAGACCTGCGCGACGAGGAAGGCCCTGATCTCCTGCGCGAGGGTGTCGAGCTGCTCGCTCGGGAGCGCCTTGAGGTCGGCGGGCGAGGTGATCGTCTCGAGGACTGCCACGCTGGCTTCCTTCCGATGAGGGGACCGCACGAGTCTACGTCCCCCTCGCTGGGAACGGGCTGGGGGAGGCGACCGACCGGCACGACGGCTAGAGACGCGGCACGAAGACCTGCCCGTCCAGCGCCTCCCGCACGAGCGTGATCCCCCGCTGCGCGGCCCGGAGGCGCAAGCCCTCGTGCTCGAGGCAGACGAGCAGCGCATCGACCGTGCCCGGGGGCAGCTCCTCCGCGAGGTCGACCCGCACCGTGCGGTAGGCCAGTCGCATCGCCTCGACCTGGGCGGCCACGTGCCGCTCGGCGAGCCAGGCCAGGGCCACGGGATGGCGCCGCAGCACGGCGTGCCCGCGGTAGTCGGCCGGGCAGAGGTCGAGCAGCCAGGAGACGACGGCCGGCTGCCACCCCCGTGCCCCCGGCGGTGGCACCCGGTCCGGCCAGCCCGGGGGCCCCCCCTTCGCCCCCGAGGTCTGCGCGGTGCACGCGCCCGGGGACCCCGGGGCCGCCACGCGCACCGGCGGCTGCACCTGCCCGTCCTCGAACATACGTTCGAGTCTACGCCACCGGAGAGGGCGTGGACGACGCGGTGCCACGGCCGGGGACGACGACGGGGGTGACCGCCGGGTCGGCGGCCACCCCCGTCGTCGAGGGCGGGCTCGGTCAGGCGACGAGCGAGCGCAGCACGTACTGCAGGATCCCGCCGTTGCGGAAGTAGTCCGCCTCACCGGGGGTGTCGATGCGCACGACCGCGTCGAACTCGACCTTCTCGCCCGAGTCCTTCGTCGCGGTGACCTTCACCGACGCCGGCATGTCGCCGTCGTTGCACGCGGCCAGACCGACGATGTCGAAGGTCTCGGTGCCGTCCAGCCCGAGCGACTCCGCGCTCTGGCCCTCCGGGAACTGCAGCGGGGCGACGCCCATGCCGATGAGGTTGCTGCGGTGGATGCGCTCGTAGGACTGCGCGATGACCGCGTGCACGCCGAGCAGGCCGGTGCCCTTCGCGGCCCAGTCACGCGAGGAGCCGGAGCCGTACTCCTTACCCGCGAGGACGACGAGCGGGACGCCCGCCGACTGGTAGTTCTGGCTCGCCTCGAAGATCGTGGTCTGCTCGCCACCGTTGGTGAAGTCGCGGGTGAAGCCACCCTCGACCCCGTCCAGCAGCTGGTTCTTCAGCCGGATGTTGGCGAAGGTACCCCGGACCATGACCTCGTGGTTGCCGCGGCGCGAGCCGTAGGAGTTGAAGTCCTTGCGCTCGACGCCGTTCTCCTTGAGGTAGACGCCGGCCGGGCTGTCGGCCTTGATCGCACCGGCCGGGCTGATGTGGTCGGTGGTGACCGAGTCACCGAGGAGGGCGAGCACGCGCGCACCGCTGATGTCCTCGACCGGCTCGAGCTCCTTGCCCATCCCGTCGAAGAAGGGCGCCTTGCGCACGTAGGTCGAGTCCTCGGACCACTCGAAGGTCGTCCCCTCCGGGGTGGGCAGCGAGGTCCAGCGCTCGTCGCCGCTGAAGACGTCCGCGTACTTCTCGGTGAACATCTCCTGGCTCACCGCGTCGTCGATGACCTCCTGGACCTCGGCCGGGTTCGGCCAGATGTCCTTGAGGAAGACCTCGGTGCCGTCGCCGTCCGTGCCGAGCGCCTCGGTCTCGAAGTCGAAGTCCATCGACCCGGCGAGGGCGTAGGCGATGACCAGCGGCGGGGAGGCCAGGTAGTTCATCTTCACGTCCGGGTTGATCCGGCCCTCGAAGTTGCGGTTCCCGGAGAGGACCGACGTGACGGCGAGGTCACCCTCGTTCACGGCCTCGGAGACCTCGGGGATGATCGGGCCGGAGTTGCCGATGCACGTGGTGCAGCCGTAGCCGACGAGGTGGTAGCCGAGCTTCTCGAGGTAGGGCCACATGCCGGCCTTCTCGTAGTACTCGGTGACCACCTTGGAGCCGGGGGCCATCGAGGTCTTGACCCAGGGCTTGACCTGGAGACCGCGGTCGACGGCGTTCTTGGCGAGCATCGCCGCGGCCATCATGACCTCGGGGTTCGAGGTGTTGGTGCAGCTGGTGATCGAGGCGATGACGACGTGGCCGTGGTCGACCTCGACCTCGGTGCCGTCGAGGGTGACCTTCGTCGGGTTGCTCGCCCGCTCGCCGCTGTACGGCTTGGAGTGCTCGGGGCGGCCGGCCTCCTGGGAGAGCTCGTGCGCGTCGTGGCTCGGCGCGTCCGAGGCCGGGAAGGTGTCCTTGAGCTCCTGGTCGACGGCGCTCTTCTCGATGCCGTGGCCGTTGACGACGTAGTTCTTCAGGTCGTTGCGGAACTGCTCCTTGGCCTCGCTGACCGAGATCCGGTCCTGCGGGCGCTTCGGCCCGGCGATCGAGGGCACGACCGTGGAGAGGTCGAGCTCGAGACGCTCGGAGTAGCGGGCCTCGACCTCCGGGTCGCGCCACATGCCCTGCTCCTTGGCGTAGGCCTCGACGAGGGCGACCTGCTGCTCGGGACGGCCGGTCAGACGCAGGTAGTCCAGCGTGACGTCGTCGATCGGGAAGATCGCGGCCGTGGAGCCGAACTCCGGGCTCATGTTGCCGATGGTCGCGCGGTTGGCCAGGGGCACCTCGCCGACACCGTCGCCGTAGAACTCGACGAACTTGCCGACGACCCCGTGCTCGCGCAGCATCTCGGTGATCGTCAGCACGACGTCGGTCGCGGTGGCACCCGCTGGGATGGACCCGGTGAGCTTGAAGCCGACGACGCGCGGGATGAGCATCGAGATCGGCTGGCCGAGCATCGCGGCCTCCGCCTCGATGCCGCCGACGCCCCAGCCGAGGACGCCCAGGCCGTTCTCCATCGTCGTGTGGCTGTCGGTGCCGACGCAGGTGTCCGGGTAGGCGAGCCCGTCACGGGTCATCGTCACGCGAGCGAGGTGCTCGATGTTGACCTGGTGGACGATGCCGGTGCCCGGGGGGACGACCTTGAAGTCGTCGAAGGCGGTCTGGCCCCAGCGCAGGAACTGGTAGCGCTCCTTGTTGCGCTGGTACTCGAAGTCCACGTTGCGCTCGAAGGCGTCCGGCTGGCCGAAGACATCGATCTGGACC
Source organism: uncultured Janibacter sp. (assembly GCA_964430615.1). Taxonomy (GTDB): domain Bacteria; phylum Actinomycetota; class Actinomycetes; order Actinomycetales; family Dermatophilaceae; genus Janibacter. Next base: position 16,089 of record CAYSGN010000002.1, read on the forward strand.
GAGTGGTCGATGACCAGCTCGGCCGGCGCCAGCGGGTTGATCTTCGACGGGTCGCCGCCGAGGTCGGCGACGGCCTCGCGCATGGTGGCCAGGTCGACGACGCACGGCACGCCGGTGAAGTCCTGCATGATCACCCGCGCGGGCGTGAACTGGATCTCGACGCTGGGCTCGGCGGCCTCGTCCCAGCTGCCGATCGCGTTGATGTGGTCCGCGGTGACGTTCTTGCCGTCCTCAGTGCGCAGCAGGTTCTCCAGCAGCACCTTGAGGCTGTAGGGCAAGGTCTTCGAGTTCTCCACCGCGTCCACGCGGTAGATCTCGTAGGACTCATCACCGACGGTGAGCGTGTCCTTCGCGTTGAAGGTGTTCGCACCGGTCACAGCCGACTCCTCTGTCGTAGTTATCTCGACGTCAAGATAAAACTATCACAGCCACGCGAGCAGGCACTCATCCTCGAGTGGCTCCGCCCCCACTCTCCCGCATCCGGGCCACGGCGTCACGAGCGGCGCGGGTCCCGCGGCTCGAAGACCGCGACGCACTCGACGTGGTGGGTCATCGGGAAGGCGTCGAGGGCACGCAGGGCCACGAGCTCGTGACCGCCGGTCTCGAGGTGGGCGGTGTCCCGGGCGAGCGCCGCGGGGTCGCAGGCGACGTAGACGATCCGCCGCGGACGAAGGGCGACCAGCGCCTCCACGACTCCCCCACCGGCCCCGGTGCGCGGCGGGTCGAGCACGACGACGTCCGCGCTCGGCGGGAGCCGGTCCGAGCGGGCCGGCCGTCGACCGCGCCGCCGGCCCCTGCGCGGGACGCCGAAGAGGTCGTCGACCCGGCCGGGCACGACGAGCGACCAGGGGTGGTCGGCGAGGTTCTCCCGCAGGTGAGCCACCGCCCGCCGGTCGGACTCGACGGCGAGGAGCTGTCCCCCTTCGCCGGTCGCGGCCGCCAGCGGCACGGAGAGCAGGCCGACCCCGCTGTACAGGTCGAGCACCCGCTCCCCCGGTCGGACGCCGGCGGCGTCGAGCACCGCCTCGACGAAGGCGCGGGGGGCGTCCCGGTGCACCTGCCAGAAGCCACGCGCGTCGACCGTCATCCGCCTCCGGCCGCTCGGCGTGCCGACCTCCTCCCGGACCGGGATCGGCGGGGTCGGGGCATCGGCGGGCACCTCGACCGCGACGGTGTCCTCCTCCGCGGAGGGCACGACGACGTCGATCGCCCGGATGCCCTCGAGCGCCTCCCCGCCCGCGGCGTCCTCACGCACGGCGGCGAGCGCCTCGTCGACCTCGGGCACCGCGATCGGGCACCCCGGCACGGCGACGACCTCGTGGCTGCGGTGGCGACGCAGGCCGACGACCCCGTCGGCGACGGCGAACTCCACGCGGGTGCGGTAGTGCAGCCCGCCCTCGTCCGCGAGCGCCTCCACCTCGACCTCCCGCTCGTGGCCGGCGAGCCGGGAGAGCTGCTCGGCGACGACCCGGCCCTTGAGCCGGCGCTGGTGGTCGGGCGCCACGTGCTGGAGGTCGCAGCCGCCGCACAGCCCGGGCCCGGCCACCGGGCAGGGCGGGGTCACCCGGTGCGGCGAGGCCTCGAGGACGTCCACGGCGTCGGCCCGCAGGAACCGGTCACCGGGTCCCCCTTCGGTGATCCGGGCGCGCACCCGCTCCCCGGGGATCGCGTGGCGCACGAAGAGCACCCGGCCCTCGTAGCGGGCGACGCAGTGGCCACCGTGGGCGATCGGGCCCACCTCGACCTCGACGGTGTCGCCGACGGCCAGGTCGTCGGCGGCCGGGGCAGCACGATCGGTCATGTGCTCATGCTCCACCACGGCGCACGTCACCGGCGGCCGGGCCGTCCATGCGCTCCTCGGCGCCCTCGGAGCTGGCCAGCTGCCACGGCACCGAGGCGACCATGACGCCGGGGGTGAAGATCAGCCGGGCACGCAGGCGCAGCGCCGACTGGTTGTGCAGCAGCTGCTCCCACCAGTGCCCGAGGACGTACTGCGGGATGTAGACGACGACGAGGTCGCGGGGGCGTCCGCTGCGCAGGCTCTTGACGTAGCTGACCACCGGCCGGGTGATCTCGCGGTACGGGGACTCCAGGGCCTTGAGCGGGACCGGGATCGCCCGGCGGTCCCACTCCTCCTGGAGCGCCTCGGTCGCCTCCGCGTCGACGTCGACCGTGACCGCCTCCAGGCGCGAAGGGCGGGTCGCCGTCGCGTAGGCCAGGGCCCTCAGGGTGGGACGGTGGATCGTGCTGACGAGCACGATGGCGTGCACCCGGGAGGGCAGCATCTGGTAGCGGGTGTCGCCCTCCGGGACGCTCAGCTCGTCCCGCACGCGCGCGTAGTGGCCGTGGATCGCCTGCATGAGCGCGAAGAGCAGGACCATCGCGGCGATGGCGAAGCCGGCCCCGTGGACGAACTTCGTGACGATCACGACGACGAGGACGGTCCCCGACATCACGGCGCCGACGGAGTTGATCGCCCGGCGGCGCATCATCCCCCGGCGCTCCTTGGCGTCCTTCTCGACCGCCAGGTGCCGGTTCCAGTGGCGCACCATGCCCACCTGGCTCAGGGTGAAGGAGACGAACACACCGACGATGTAGAGCTGGATGAGCTTGGTGACCTCGGCGTCGTAGATGACGACGAGCAGCCCGGCGGCGGCGGCCAGCAGGAGGATCCCGTTGGAGAAGGCCAGCCGGTCCCCCCGGGTGTGCAGCTGCTTGGGCAGGTACCCGTCGCGCGCGAGGATCGAGCCGAGCACGGGGAAGCCGTTGAACGCGGTGTTGGCGGCGAGGATGAGGATGAGTCCGGTGACGAGGGAGACGATGACGACCCCGAGGGGGAAGCCCTCGAAGACCGCGTGGGCCACCTGCCCCATGACCGTGTGCTGGACGTAGTCGTCCCCGACGGGGACGCCGTCCCGCAGCAGCTGGGTGCTCGGCTCCTCGGCGACCTTGACCCCCGTCCACCGTGAGAGGGCGATCATCGAGGTGAGCAGGGTGATCGCGATGACCCCCATGAGCAGCAGCGTCGTCGCGGCGTTGCGGCTCTTCGGCTTGCGGAAGGCCGGGACGCCGTTGCTCACCGCCTCGACACCGGTGAGGGCGGCGCACCCGGAGGAGAAGGCCCGCAGCAGCAGGAAGGCCATCGCGAGGGTCCCCAGCTGTTCGTGGCCCGGCTGCGGGGCCAGCTCGAGGGCCGCGCTCTCGGCCATGGGCAGGTCGCCGAGGGTGCGTCGCACGAGGCCCACCGCCGCCATGGCGAGCACCGAGAACATGAAGAGGTAGGTCGGGATCGCGAAGGCCTTGCCGGACTCGCGTACGCCGCGCAGGTTCATCCCGGTCAGCGCGGCGATGAGCGCGAGCGCGACGAGCACCTCGTACCCGCGGAGGAAGCCGAAGGCGGCCGCGGCGTTCTGCACGCCCGAGGAGATCGACACCGCGACGGTGAGCACGTAGTCGACGAGCAGGGCGCTGGCGACGGTCGTCCCGGCCTTCGGCCCCAGGTTGACGCTGGCGACCTCGTAGTCGCCGCCGCCGGAGGGGTAGGCGTGCACGTTCTGCCGGTAGCTGGCCACGACGACCGTCATGACGACGACGACACCGAGGGCGACGGGCCAGGAGCGGGTCGTCGCGAGCGCGCCACCGGCGAGACCGAGGGTCAGCAGGATCTCGTCGGGCGCGTAGGCGACGGAGCTCAGCGCGTCGCTGGCGAAGACGGGGAGAGCGATCCGCTTGTCGAGGAGCGTCTCCCCGAGACGGTCGCTGCGCATCGCGCGGCCGACGAGGAGCCGCTTGAGGACCCGGCCTGAAGACACCACGCGAGTGTAGGCCCGTTTCGGGAGTACGGTCGTCCCGTGCACTTCGTCATCATGGGATGCGGCCGGGTGGGTGCCTCGCTGGCCCGCTCGCTCGAACGGATCGGCCACGACGTGGCCATCGTGGACCAGAACCCGACGGCCTTCCGCCGCCTGGGCAGCGAGTTCAGCGGCCGCCGGGTCGCAGGTGTCGGCTTCGACCGGGACACCCTCGTGCGGGCTGGTGTCGAGGAGGCCTTCGCCTTCGCCGCCGTCTCCAGCGGGGACAACTCCAACATCCTCGCGGCCAGGGTGGCCCGCGAGACCTTCGGCGTCGAGCACGTCGTCGCCCGCATCTACGACCCGGACCGGGCGCAGGTCTACCAGCGACTCGGCATCCCGACCGTCGCCACGGTGCGCTGGACCGCCGACCAGGTCCTGCGCCGGCTGCTGCCCGAGGGGCAGGTCTCGGAGATGACCGACGCCTCCGGCCGCCTCGTCATCGCCGAGGTCGCGGTCGACGAGAGCTGGGTCGGGCAGCGCTACACCCGGATGGAGGAGGTCAGCGGCGCCCGGGTGGCCTACCTCACCCGGCTCGGCGAGGGGACCCTCCCGAACGCGGCGACCGTGCACCAGGAGGGAGACCTCGTGCACCTGGTCATCGAGCGCGGTCGCATCCACGACGTCGAGCGCGTCCTCGACAACCCGCCCCCTCAGGAGGACTGAGCCATGCGTGTCGTCATCGTCGGAGCCGGCTCGGTGGGGCGCTCCATCGCCCGCGAGCTCGTCCAGCACGGGCACACGGTGCTGCTCATCGACAAGGAGGCCAACGAGGAGCGCATGGCCGGTGCGCCGGAGGCCAACTGGCTCGCCGGCGACGCGTGCGAGATCTCCACCCTCCAGGAGGCCGAGCTGGAGACCTGCGACGTCGTCGTCGCGGCCAGTGGTGACGACAAGGTCAACCTCGTCGTCTCGCTGCTGGCCAAGACCGAGTTCGGCGTCCCGCGCACGGTGGCCCGGGTGAACAACCCGAAGAACGAGTGGATGTTCGACGAGTCCTGGGGGGTCGACGTCGCGGTCTCGACGCCCCGGCTCATGACCGCCCTCGTCGAGGAGGCCGTCACGGTCGGAGACCTCGTGCGCATCTTCGACTTCCAGCAGGGCAGCGCCTCGATGGCGGAGATCACCCTGCCGCAGGACAACCCCAACGTCGGACGGCGCGTCGGGGACATCACCTTCCCCGAGGACACCCTGCTCGTGGGCATCATCCGGGACGGGCGGCCGATCGGGCCGACGCCCGATGACTCCCTCGAGGCCCAGGACGAGCTGCTCTTCCTCACCACCCAGGAGTCCGAGCCGCGGCTGGCCACGATGATGCGGCCCGCGGGCGAGGCCTGAGGCCGGCCGCCCCCTCTACGGGACCCGGTCGACGGAGTGGACGAGCTCGTCGTCGGGGTCGATCGGGGTGTTGCCGCGCAGGAGCATCGTGCCCATGGTGAGCAGGGCCAGCGCCCACAGCGGCCAGCCGAGCAGCACCTTCGTGATCGTCAGACCGACGACGTTGTCCGCGAGGTAGAGCGGGCCCATGATGCCGATCCGGATGGCGTAGACGACGAGGAGGACGAGGGTCAGCCGGGTGCAGACCTTGACCGCCGCCGGGTTGCGCCGCCACCGGAAGGGGTCACCGGCCGCGACCGCCTCCTGGTCCGCGGCACCGACGAGGAGGCCGACGACGGGCCAGCGAACGAGGACGGAGACGAGCGTGCCCAGGCCGTAGGCGCACGAGGTGAGGATCCCTGGCAGGAAGGCGTCCTCCGCGTTGCCCGAGCGCAGGGCGAAGAAGGCGGCGATGCCGGTGACGAAGATCGACGTGAGCACGTACTGGAGGCTCGAGCGCTGCACGAGGCGGGCGATCGCGAGGACGAGCGTCACCCCGGCCGCCGAGCCCAGGGAGATCTCCCGGTCCTTGGTCGCGGACCAGGCGATGACGAAGACGAGCATCGGCAGCGCCGTCTCGATGGAGCCGCGGACGCCGCCGAGGGCCTCACCCAGCCGGTGGCGGATCAGCTCCTCGACCGTGGGATGTGGCTGCTCGGCGGCCTCGTCCCGCGGCTCAGTGCTCATGTCGCGGGATCAGCTCGTAGGCCGGGTTGTAGATGGTCGGCACGTCACCCGGGCGGCACAGCAGCCCCGTGACCTTGAGGTACCCGCCGGGGTCGATACCCCGGATCCGGCGACGTCCCAGCCAGACGAGCTGGATCGTCCCCGAGCCGTCGTAGAGGTCGGCGACGAGCGCCGGGACGGTCGCCTGCGGACGCAGGGTCACCGAGGAGATGCTGCCCGCCACGGTGACGACCTCGCGGTCCACGTGCTCCGAGATCGGGGAGCACGCGTGCTGGCTGGCGGCCTGGCGCAGCTCTCCGGCGTCCAGGTCGTCGTCGGAGCGGGCGAGGTCGACGAGGCGGTGGAGCAGCCCGACCATCACCGCACCTCGGTGATCTCGGGGCCTCGCTCGAAGGGCTTGAGGTCGTCGCCGGAGGCCGCGTCCTGCGCACCTGACGACGGCTGGGTCTCGGGCATCGTCAGCGGCAGCATCTCCCGCGGGGCCCGGGGCTCGTCGCCGCGCACGACGACGACGGAGCGGACCACCTCGTCGAAGACCTCGCGCCGCTGCTCGTCGGCGGCGGCGGAGCCGGAGTAGACCGCACGGAGGAACCAGCGGCGCCCGTCGACCCCGGCGAAGACGGCGGGGGCGAAGACGGTGCGGCCCTGCGGGCCCTGCTGGGCCAGGCGGGTGCGCAGCTCGGTGCCGAAGGGGCCGTCGACCTCCTCGACGGTGCCACCGCCCCGGTCGATCATCCCGGAGATCTCCTCCCGGATGTCCTCCCAGATCCCGCTCGTGCGGGGGGCGGCGAAGGCCTGCAGCTGCACCGAGCCGTGGTCGTCACCGACCTGGACGGCCGTGACCTCCTGGCTGGTCTGGTCGACCTCGAGACGCAGCTCCATGTCGGTCGGCGGCGCCACGAGCACCGCACCGAGGTCCACCCGGGACCCGATGTCGGTGACGTCGGCACGGTCGTGGGGGCCCACGCCGGGCTCGTCGGGGGCCGCTGCCTCCTCGGCCGTGCGCGTCTCCTCGGCTGCCGTCTCGCGGTCGACGTCCTTCTTCTTGCGCCCGAACATCATCCTCGTCCTGTCGTCGGCTGCGGGCCGAAGCCCCCGCTGGATCCATGTCCAGTCTCCCCCCGTTCGCTGGACGGAAGCGAATCCACGGTGTGGAATCCCCCTTCGCCCACCTCCTGGAGCAGCAGCTGGGCGATCCGGTCGCCCACCCGCACCGTGAAGCTCTCCCGCGGGTCGAGGTTGACCAGGTTGACCAGGATCTCCCCGCGGTAGCCGGAGTCGACGGTGCCCGGCGCGTTGACGACCGAGATCCCGTGCCGGGCCGCCAGGCCGGAGCGTGGATGGACCAGCCCGACCCACCCGTGCGGCAGCGCCAGGGCGACCCCCGTGGGCACGAGGGCCCGCTCGCCCGGGGCGAGGCTCACCTCGGCCACCGAGGTCAGGTCGGCGCCCGCGTCGCCGGGCTTGGCGTAGGCAGGCAGCCTCGCGTCCCGGTGCAGCAGCTGCACCGGGACCCGGCAGGTGCCCGGGCCCTCACCCACGCGTCACGCAGCGCACTCGGTGCAGATCGGGCCGTTCTTGCCCTCGTGGTCCAGCTGGCTGCGGTGGTGCACGAGGAAACAGCTGGTGCACGTGAACTCGTCCGCCTGGCGGGGCACGACACGCACCGACATCTCTTCGCCGGACAGATCGGCACCGGGCAACTCGAAGCCCTCGGCCATCTCCGTCTCGTCGACATCGACATTCGATGATGCAGCGTCTCCGCGGCGGGACTTCAGCTCCTCGATGGAGTCTTCCGACAGGTCGTCGTCAGTCTTGCGAGGGGCGTCGTAATCAGTCGCCATCTCTCCCTGTCCTTGGTTGGTCGGGCTGGATTTTCTGGTGCGCCGTCGTCAACGCAGCAGGTGCTGAATTTGTGCCCGGCGCCCGGATTGTGCCCCATCTACCCGATTCGCGCCACCCGGTAACCGCTCAGCGGTCCCCTTCCTCCCCGACGGCGGCGACCGCCCGCGCGAGGACGTCCCGCAGCTCGCCCTGGCCGCTCGGCCCGCCGGTCACGACCCAGGTGGGGCCCGGGGCCCCGCCGGAGAGGTCGCTGACCACTCCCCCCGCCTCGGTGACGACGAGCCATCCGGCGGCCATGTCCCACGGGTTCAGGCCCCGCTCGTAGTAGACGTCCAGGCTGCCCTCGGCGACCCGGCACAGGTCCAGAGCGGCGCTCCCGAGACGGCGGATGTCCCGCACCGCCGGGAGCACCCGGGCGACCACCTCGCCCTGCCAGGAGCGACGGGTCGCGTCGTAGCCGAAGCCGGTCCCGCACAGGGACACGTCCAGGGCGGGGTCGCCCACGCGCAGCGGCCGGGCGGCTCCGGCACCGACCGCGCGCGTGCTGCCCAGGCCCAGCCCGGCGCTGAAACGCTCCTGGGTCACCGGGTTGACCACGGCACCCGCGACCGGGCGCCAGCCCCCTTCGCTCGTCGGGTCCCCGACGACCGCCGCCACGGACACCGCGTAGGCGGGGATCCCGTAGAGGTAGTTGACCGTCCCGTCGATCGGGTCGACGACCCAGGTCACCCCGGAGGTCCCCGCCCGCTGGCCCTCCTCCTCGCCGTGGAAGCCGTCGTCCGGGCGCAGCCGGGCCAGGCGTTCCCGCAGCAGGTCCTGGCTGCGCTGGTCCATGACGGTGACGACGTCGGTCTCGGAGCTCTTCGTGCGGCTGACCCCGAGCTCGGGGGGACGCTCGTCGACGATGAGGGCGGCGGCCTCGAGGGCGACGGTCAGGGAGGTCTCGCGCAGCTCGGCGATGACCTCCTCGGGCAGGTCGGCGGCCGGCAGGTCGCTCATCGGCTCAGTCCTCTCCGCACAGGGCGGGCTCGGCGGTGCGCAGGTTCGGGCAGCACCCGGCGGGGCAGACCGACGGGTGGGAGTCCAGGTCCCGCCAGGTGGCGCGGACCGGGCCCTCGCCGCGTGCCTCGGCGGCCCGCTCGAGGAGCAGGTCGACGAGGGCGGAGACGAAGGCGGGGTCCTGCCCGGGCGTGGGCACGCGGGTCATGCCCAGGCCCACCTCCGCCGCCGTCTCGGCGGCTTCGACGTCGAGGTCGTGGACGACCTCCATGTGGTCGGACACGAAGCCCAGCGGGACGAGGACGACGTGCCGGACGCCCTCGTCGGCGAGCTCGCGGATGCGGTCGTTGACGTCCGGCTCGAGCCACGGGGTGTGCGGGGACCCGGAGCGGGAGCAGAAGGCCAGGCCCCCGGGCAGGTCCGTGCCCAGGACCGTGTCGACCTCGGCGAGGATCGCGGCGCCGGCCTCGGCCTGGTCCGCGCTGTAGGCCCGGCCGTCGCCGTCCCCGGGGCCGGAGGTCTCGTCCATGGCGTCGGGGATCGAGTGGGTGACGAAGAGGACGGCCACGCCGTCCGCCCCGACCTCGGCCACGGCGGCCCGGGCGGCCGCGACCGTCTCGCGGGCCGCCGTCGCGACGAAGCCGGGGTGCTCGCCGAAGGGACGGACCTTGTCCACGACGAGGCCCGCCCGCCCCTCGACGGCCCGGGCGAGGTCCTCGCGGTACTGCCGGCAGGAGGAGTAGCTGCGCCAGGCGCTCGTGGGGATGACGAGGATCCGGTGGGCGCCCATGTCGTCGAGCTCGGCGAGCGTCTCGTGGACGAAGGGGGCGGAGTTGCGGTTGCCGAGGAGCACCGGCAGCGCGCAGTCCTGCTCGCGCAGCTCGGCCTCGAGCGCGGCGACGAGCGCCCGGTTCAGCGCCGGCAGCGGGCTGACCCCGCCGACCCGGTGGTAGTGCTCCCCCACCTCGGCGAGCCGTTCGTCGGGCACACCGCGGCCGGCGGTCACCCGCCGCAGGAAGGGCAGCACCTCCTCCGGCCCCTCGGGGCCGCCGAATGACTGGAGGAGCACGGCATCGTAGGGTCGCAGGGGATGGTCCTCGCGGGGCTCGGCCGAGGCGGCTGGGCCAGAGGGCTGGATCGGCATGCAGACAAGGTATCCCTGCGGCGTGTGCACCATCGGAAGTGGGCCCGAGGGTGGCACAGTCGTGGTCATCGGAGAACGAGAGGGTAACGGGATGCGCGAGCTTCGACTCATCGGGGTGCACGACGACGGGCAGCACCTCGTGGTGACCGATGATGCCGGCGCGGAGTACCGCCTGCGCATCGACGACAAGCTGCGTGCCGCCGCGCGCCGGGACCGCCCTGCGGAGGAGCCGCAGATCCCGCCGGAGCAGGTGACCCCGAGGGACGTCCAGGCGATGATCCGGGCCGGCGCGACCGCCGACGAGGTCGCCACCCGCACGGGGTGGGACCTGGCCAAGATCGCCCGCTTCGAGGGCCCGGTCCTCGCCGAGCGCGAGCACGTGGCCGCCCGCGCCCAGTCGGTGCGGATGCGCGGCACGGACACCTCCGGGGCCCCCGAGACCCTCGCCCAGCGCGCCGCGGCGCGGTTCGCCACCCGCGGGGTCGAGCCGGATGCCGTGAGCTGGGACGCCTGCCGCGACGCGGAGGGCCAGTGGACCGTCAGCGCGATCTTCGTCGCCGGTGGCCGGGAGCGCTCGGCGACGTGGTGGTTCGACCAGGCCGGCATGAGCGTGGTCGCCAAGAACGACGAGGCCAAGTGGCTCTCCGAGGCCGACGCGCCCAGCGGACCGGTGCCCTCCAGCGTGCACCGACCGACCGCCGTCTTCGACGTGGAGGTCGAGGAGGAGCGGGCCCAGCGGGCCGACCGCCCGCAGCCGGACGAGCTCATCAACTCCATGCGTGAGCACTCCGGGGCCAAGCAGCGCCGCAGCGGGCGCCGCAGGGCCCGCGCCACCGCCGCGCCGGTGGAGGAGGCCCTCCCCTTCGACACCGGAGAGGTCCCTCCGGCGGCCCGGGGGACCCACCCCCGCGACGTCGAGGAGGCGAAGGGCGCCGCTCCGGTGCCCGATGACGAGGCACCCACCGCGGAGGTCCCGGTGACCAGGACCTCCGACGAGGAGGGCAGCGACTACCGCACCGGGCACGTCACCCCGCAGACCCGCGAGGAGGAGCCGCCGGCCTCGCAGGAGCGGCTCACGAGCGCCTCCACCGACGCGCCCGAGGAGGCATCCGGTGGAGACACCGCGCCGGCCACGACGTCGGAGCAGGACGCCTCCGGGGCTGCCGCCCAGGACCAGGGCTCGGGCGCTGACACCGACCAGGGCCCGGACGGCACGGACGGTCAGGACGTCGGCGACCAGGGCCCGGGCAAGGGCAAGGGCGGCAAGAGCAAGGGCGGCCGCGGCAAGCGCGGGCGGGCCAGCGTCCCCAGCTGGGACGACGTGATGTTCGGCTCCAAGCGCGACTGACCGCCCTCCTCTCCCGGTGAGCCGTCCGGGAGGGGCTCCTACGCCCGGCGGCTGGGGATCGGGCAGGCGTCCAGCTCGAAGGGCAGCACGTCCGCCGAGAGCGCGGCGGCCTGGGCGGCCCGAGAGCTCATCCGGCGCATGTGGTGACGGCGGCAGAGCACCTCGTACTCGACCTCGCCGGCACCGGCCCCGCCCTGTGGCGCGCTCTCGTCGCCGGGCTCGGTGTCCCCCGGCACGACGTCGCCGACGACGACCTGGTCCCCCTCGAGCACCATGACCCCGTCGACGACCCGCGCGTTGTGCGTGGCCCGGCGGCCGCACCAGCACAGGGCGGCGACCTGGAGGGTCTGGGTCCGGTCGGCGAGCTCGATGAGCCGGCGGCTGCCCTCGAAGAGCTCGGTGCGGAAGTCGCTCGTGATCCCGAAGGCGAAGACCTCGATGTCCAGCTCGTCGACGATCCGCGCCAGCTGCTCGACCTGCTCGGCCGAGTAGAACTGCGCCTCGTCGGCGATGAGGAAGTCGACCCGGGCGCCCGCGGTCAGCTGCGCCACGACGTGCTCCCAGAGGTCCAGGTCGTCGGTCACCTCGATCGCCGACTCGGAGAGCCCCAAGCGCGAGGAGAGGCGTGCCTCCCCCGCCCGGTCGAGCCGGGCGAAGGTCAGCCCCTCGAGGCCGCGGGCGCGGTGGTTGTGGGCCATCTGGAGCGCCAGGGTGGACTTGCCGCAGTCCATGGTCCCGGCGAAGAAGAGCAGCTCGGCCACGTCACTCCCCCGCGGGCAGGGTCAGCCAGGGCACGGCGACCTCGTCGTCGGTCACCGAGCCGTGCACGCCGAGCAGGGAGCGCAGCAGCGGGCGGTGCCGACGGCTGTCGACGACGGCGATCGTCCCGGTCATCGCGGCGATGACGTCACCGATGCGGGGCCGGACCCGCTCGTCCACCCGCCCGAACCAGCCCCGGGCGATCGCGTCCTCACGGGTGAGCACGATCGCCTCCTCCCCCAGCCGGGCCCGCCAGGTGGCCAGGACGTCGTCCAGGGCGCCGTCCGTGACGTGCAGCTGGAGGCAGCGTGGCTCGCCGGAGACGTGGCGGACACCGGCGTCGAGCTCACGGTCCTCGGCCAGGTCCGGACGGGCCTCCAGGGGCACGTCGACCATGCCGTGGTCGGCGGTGATGTGCATCGTCGTGCCCGCCGGCAGCCGCTCCGCGAGGCGGGCCAGCTGGGCGTCGACGGACTCGAGCTCCTCACCCCACTGCCACGAGTCGCAGCCGTGGACGTGACCGACCTTGTCGACATCACCCCAGTAGAGGTAGACGAGGGATCGCTCGTCGGCGTGCAGCGCGCGGACGGTCGCGTCGACCCGCTGCGCGAGGGAGTCGGCGGCGACGAAGCGACCTCCGCGCAGCGCCGCCTCGGTCAGACCGGACCCGTCGAAGAAGCCGGGACCGACGCGGGTCACCCGCACGCCCGCCGCCTCGGCCGCCTCGAAGACGGTCGGGGCCGGCTGCCAGAGGTGGGGGTCGGGCCCGTCCTCCCAGGAGAGCTCGTTGAAGACCGCTCCCGCCTGCGGGTCGTAGGCCTCGTAACCGACGAGGCCGTGGCTGCCGGAGAGGGAGCCGGTGCCGAAGGTGCCCATCGAGGTCGCGGTCGTGGACGGGAAGCCGCAGCCGATGGTCACCGCGGCCTGCGGGTCCCGCAGCAGCCCTCGCATGAAGGGGGCGTGGCCCCCTCGCCTCGCGAGCAGGTTGGCACCCAGGCCGTCGACGAGCACGACGACGCTGCGGCGGGCCGGGGGCAGGCGGCGGTCCCCTCCCTTCGCCAGCCCGGGGACGCCCAGGCTCGTGGCCACGGCCGGCAGCAGGCGGTCCAGGCAGGGGCCGGCGAGCAGGCTGGAGTGGTGACCGGTCACTCCGGCGTCACCGCCCGATGCTCGAGGAGAGGTCCCGGGCGAACTCGATGGCCCGGTCCAGCGCGCCGCGCCCCTCGGCCTCGGCGCTGATCCGTAGTGCGATGTCGTCGGAGGTGATCGTGCCCTCGTAGCCGTGGTCGCCGCCCTCGCACTCGGGGTCGGAGCACTGCCCGGGCAGCAGGTCGACGCGGCTGACCGCGCCCCACCCGATCGTCAGGGTCAGCTCGCGACCGAGCGAGCCGGGCACGTAGCTCGCCGGGTCGGCGGCGACGTGGCTGAGCATCACGCCGCGGACCGCGCTCAGCGGGATGCACTCGGTCGTGGCGGCCGCCACCTCCCGCGTCTCCGCGGAGTGCTCGACGAAGTCGTCGGCGTGCGCGACGACGAGCCGCGTGCCCGTGCGCACGAAGGCGGTGATGTGCCGGCGTACCCGGTCCTGGTCGAAGGTCGTCTCCTGGTGCACGAGGTGGCTGTGCACCTGCTCGGACCCGACCGCGGCCTTGATGACGTCCGCGACGAGAGCCGGGTAGTAGCCGGCTCGCTCGATGTCGGCCGTGAGGTCGGCGGGCAGCTGGATCGCATCGAGGTCGACAGGAACGGGCATGCCCGACATTGTGCCTCAGCCGCCCGTGAGGCTCCGTGCCGCCGTGTCCGTGCGCCGCCCCGCCGGGGAGATGACGATGTCCGCCCCGAGGACGGTCAGGCCGTCGGTGTGGACCATCACCGGGTTAAGCTCCACCGACGAGAGCTCGAGGAAGTCGTCGGACATCAGCGAGAGCCGACCCAGGACGTCCTCGATCGCGTCCCGGTCGACCGCGGGGGCGCCGCCGCGTCCGTCGAGCAGCGGGCGGACCTTGACCTCGTCGACCATCTCGCGCACGTCGACGTCGGTCAGCGGCGGGATCCGGTAGCTGATGTCGTCGAGCAGGTCACGCGGCGCACCGGCGAGGCTGAAGGAGACGACGGGCCCGAAGAGGGGGTCCTCGAGCGTCGAGAGGACGCACGAGATCCCGTGGTCGGCCATCCGCTGGACGACGAAGTAGTTGGCATCCAGCGGTGCCAAGCGCCGGTCCATGGTCTCGAAGGCCTCCCGCACGGCGACCTCGGAGTGCAGGTCCACCCGGATCCCCTCGAGCACCGACTGGCCCCGCACGACCGGCGAGAGCGACTTGAGGACGACGGGGTAGCCGACCTCCTCGGCCGCGGCGACGGCCTCGTCGGCGGTGGCGGCCTCCTTGCGGGGCCACAGGTGGATCCCGTAGGCGGCGAGCAGCTCCTGGGTCTCGTCGACGGTGAGCGCCCGGCCCTCGGGGTCCTCCTCGAGCACCCGGTCCAGCAGCGCGCGGGCCGCCCACCGGTCGATGCCGTCGCGGATGACCGACTCGCCCTTGTCCTTCTCCCGCCACCGCGCGTAGTCGGTGGCCGCCGCGAGCGCCTGGACCGCCTCCTCCGGCATCGGGTAGAGCGGGACCGCCTGGCGCGCGTGTCCCTCGGGCACCTCCCCCGACTCCTCGACGTAGCTGCCACCGGGGTTGGCCTGCCGTCCGCCGGGGTCCACGCCGCGCATGCCGAGCAGGGTCGCCACGCACGGCTTCTCCGAGCGGGAGGCGGCGTGCCGCAGCGCCTCGACGACGTCCTGGTCGAGGGCCCCGACGGGCGGGATGAAGCAGATGACGACGGAGTCGACCTCCGGGTCGGCGAAGGCGGCGTCCACGGCCTCCCGGAACTGCTCCGCGGTGGCCTCGGTGGGGAGGGCGACCGGACCGTGGGTGACCTCGAGACCGCGGGCGACGGCGTTGTCGGCGGAGAGCGCGGCGAGCTGGCTGGAGTTGCCCACGACGGCCACCCTCGGGCCCGCCGGCAGCGGCTGGTGCACGAGCAGCTGGGCCACGTCGAAGAGCTCGTGGACGTTCTCGCACCGGATGACCCCGGCCTGGCCGAGCATCGAGGTGAAGGCGTGCGGCTTGACCTTGGGGCGGCGCACCCGGTGCCCGGGCGGGGCGCCGTACCGTCCCGAGTCCGCCTTGACGACGATGACCGGCTTGTTCGAGGCCAGGTGGCGGGCGATCCTGCTGAACTTGCGCGGGTTGCCCATGGACTCCAGGTACAGGCCGACCGCGTGGGTGTTCGGGTCGTCGACCCAGTACTGCATGAGGTCGTTGCCCGAGACGTCCGCGCGGTTGCCCGCGGAGGCGAAGACGGAGATGCCCAGGTTGCGGCGCGCCGCGGAGTCGAGGTTCGCGATCGCCAGGGCACCGCTCTGGGAGAAGAGTCCGAGGTGGCCCGGCTCGGGGATGATGGAGGTGAGGGTCGCGTTGAGCCCGACCGCCGGGTCGGTGTTGATCAGCCCGAAGGAGTTGGGCCCGACCACCCGCATCCCGTGGTCCCTGGCCAGGCGCAGCACCCGTGCCTGCAGCGCGGTCCCCGACTCGTCCGTCTCGGCGAAGCCCGAGGAGACGATGAGCAGGGTCTTGACCCCGGACGCGGCGCAGTCCTCGACGACCGCGGGCACCTCGGGTGCGGGGACGGCGACGACGGCCAGCTCGACGCCGCCCTCGATGTCGCGCACGGAGCCGACGGCGGGGACCCCGTAGACCTCGCTCGTCTTGTCGTTGACCGCGTGCACCGGTCCGGAGAAGCCGCCGTCGACGATGTGCTTGAGGATCTGGTGGCCGACGGCCCGCTCCCGCCGGCTGGCCCCGATGACCGCGATCGACGCCGGGTGCAGCATCGTGCGCATGCTCTGCGCCTCGGCGCGGTGCTCGCGGGCGAAGCGGACCGAGAGGGACTCGGCGGTCGGCTCGATCGCGAAGCTGAGCATGACGACGCCGTCCTCGAAGCGCCGGGCGACCTTGTACCCGGCCTCGGAGAAGACGGCGAGCATCTTCCGGTTCTGCGGCAGGACCTCCGCCTCGAACTCCCGGATGCCCGCGGCCGCGGCGAGGGCGGCCAGGTGCTCCAGCAGCACCGAGGCGATGCCCTTGCCGTGGAGGTGGTCGGAGATGTTGAAGGCGACCTCGGCGACGCGTTCGTCGATCCGGTCGTACCGGCCGATGCCGACGATGTCGTCGTGGATCGTCGCGACGAGCGCCATCCGGTCCTGGTAGTCGACGTGGGTGAACCTCGTCAGGTCGCGCTCGCTGAGCTGGCGCATCGGCGCGAAGAAGCGCAGGTAGATCGACTCGTCCGACTGGCGGGCGTGGAAGAGCTGGATGCCGTCGGCGTCCGACGGCTTGATGGGGCGCAGACGACAGACGGACCCGTCCTTGAGGACGACGTCCGCCTCGGCCCGCTCCGGGTATCCCGGTGGGAGTCCCTCGGTCATGTCCTCATCCTGCCATGCAGGAGCTCTCGGCCCGGGTCAGCCCAGGGACACCTCGTGCCAGCTCTCGCCGCTGTCCCGGCTCTCGTAGAGGTCCCCGTCGCGGGCGATCGCGTACACCCGACCGGCCCCGCCGGCGGCGATCCAGTGCCACGGCCCGGACGGCCCGTCGACCTCGCTCCAGCTCTCCCCGTCGTCGGTGCTGCGGTGGATCCCCGACCCTCCGGAGGGCCCCCTGGCGTCCGTGACGACGACGAGCGCGTCACCGTTGGGCGCCGTGGCGTCGACGACCCGGCCGCCGGGCACGGTGCGAGCGTTCCGCGGCTCGCTCCAGGTCTCCCCGTCGTCACGGGTGGTGGCCACGCCGACCCGGGTGCCGCCGGCCACCGGCGTCTCGCACACGGCGGTGACGGTCTCGCTCCCGTCGGCCGGCACGGCCAGGTCCACGGTCTCCGCGTCCGGGCACACCTCCAGCTCCTCCGGCCGGCCGCCGTCGAGACGCCACACCCTGGGGCCGCTCTCGGTCTGCACCGACAGATAGGCGATCTCTCGGGCCGTCGTCAGGTCCACGTCGGAGAAGCTGCCGAGGTCCACGTCGAGCTCCACGTCCTGGGCGTAGGTGGCACCGGAGGCCGCCTCGTAGACGCGCAGCCGACCCGTGCACCCCGTCGACCCGCACTCGTCGGACGCGACGAAGCGCACCCGGTCCCGGTCGGCCTCCATCGCCACGACGGTCCCGCCCGGGTAGGGGTAGTCCGACCACGTGCGCCCGCCGTCCTCGGTCCGCTGCACCGTCGAGCCGGCGAGCCAGCCGCGACCATCACCTCCGAAGCGGACCAGACCCACCTGGTCCGAGCCGGTCGCCGTGCCACCGAGAGGGGCAGCGGTCAGGTCGGCCAGCGGCTGCGCGTGCCAGGAGCCGCCGTCGTCGTCGGTCTGCCACAGCACCGGGCAGGGCCGGGCGCGGCCGCACGCGGCCGAGGTCAGGACCGCCCGCGAGTCGTCGCCCTGCGCGGAGAAGGCGAGCGCCTCCTGCCGGCCGGACACCTCGACCTGCGGAGGGGTCGTCGTCGCGCTCGCCGCGGGCGGCCGGACCCGGTCCTCGCCGCCCCCGGTGGCCTGCCACGCCACCGCACCACCTCCCGCCAGGACGGCCAGGGCGGCGACGGCCGCGAGAGCACGACCGGTGCGGCGTCGTGGGCGGCGGTGGGCCGCCCGGGTGATCGAGCGCCAGTGCAGGTCGTGTCCGGGCAGCTCCTCGACCCGGGCCCGCTCACGGGCGAAGAAGTCCTCGACCACGCCGTGCTCGGGCAGGTGCTCCTCGTCCCGGTCCGTGCCGCCGGTCATCGTTCCTCCTCCAGCAGCCGGGCGAGCAGACGCCTCGCCTCGAACAGGTCGCGCTTGACCGTGCCCGGCGCCTTGCGGGTCTGTGCGGCGATCGTGCCGATCGGCAGGTCGGCGAAGTAGTAGAGCATGACGGGCAGGCGCAGCCGGTCCGGGAGGGAGCGCACGGCGTGGCGCACGGTCGTGCGGGTGGCGACGTCGGTCGCGGGGACGACGTCGCTCCGGTCGCCCCCTTCGTACCGGGCGTACGCCTCGGCCTCGCGCCCCCGCTTGCGCCAGTGGTCGCGCACGAGGTTGCCGGTGACGGTGTACAGCCACGCGCGTGGCTCGTCGACGGTGGAGAACTCACGCAGGAGCCGGACGAAGGCCTCGGTGGCCAGGTCGTGCGCGGTGTCGGGATCGCCGACCAGACGGGTCGCCCACCCCGCGAGACGGCCGTAGTGGGCGCGGTAGATCTCCCGCACCGCCGCGTCGTCGGCGTCGCTCGCTGCCCCCGCTCGAGACACCTGTCCCCTCCCTCGCAGGGGCGCCAGCACGATCGTCGTCACACCCTTGTGACGCCGCGCGACCGGTCCTGGTTGGGTCACCCCTCTTACCGATTCTCTCATTGGTACCACCGGCGTGCCGGAGCACGATCTGTGTGTCGATGTCGCTCCGGGAGGGGCGCAGGGGTGAGGATGGGCAGGTCCCGCCCGTCCGCCGACCAGGAGTCGTCTGCCCGCATGGCCCGCCGCACCGCATCCACTCCCCGCCCCGAGGTCCCCGAGACGATCGTCGACATCGACGTCGCGGACGAGATGCGCAATGCCTACCTCGAGTACAGCTACTCGGTCATCCACGCCCGGGCGCTGCCGGACGCCCGGGACGGCCTGAAGCCGGTCCACCGACGGATCCTGTACTCGATGAGCGAGATGGGGCTGCGGCCCGAGCGGGGGCACGTGAAGTCCTCCCGCGTCGTCGGCGAGGTCATGGGCAAGTACCACCCGCACGGCGACAGTGCCATCTACGACGCGCTCGTGCGCATGGCCCAGCCCTTCTCGATGCGCCTGCCGCTCGTCGACGGGCACGGGAACTTCGGCTCGCTCGACGACGGACCGGCCGCGAGCCGGTACACGGAGGCGCGGATGGCGCCGGCGGCCCTGCTCATGGTGACCTCGCTGGACGAGGACACCGTCCCCTTCGTCCCGAACTACGACGACCAGCTGACCCAGCCGGACGTGCTGCCCGCGGCCTACCCCAACCTGCTCGTCAACGGCACGACGGGGATCGCCGTCGGCATGTCGACGAACATGCCGCCCCACAACCTCGTCGAGGTCATCGGCGCGGTCCGGCACCTGCTCAGGCACCCCGACGCCAGTCTCGACGACCTCATGAAGTTCGTCCCCGGGCCGGACCTGCCCGGCGGGGGGCGGATCGTCGGTCTCGACGGTATCCGCGACGCCTACCTCACCGGTCGCGGCAGCTTCCGCACGCGGGCGACCACCCGGATCGAGAAGGTCTCCCCCCGGCGGCAGGGCATCATCGTCACCGAGCTGCCCTACCTCGTCGGCCCCGAGAAGGTCATCGAGAAGATCAAGGACGCCGTCCAGTCCAAGAGGCTCCAGGGCATCGCCGACGTCAAGGACCTCACCGACCGGCAGTCCGGCCTCCAGCTGGTCATCGAGATCAAGAACGGCTTCAACCCGGAAGCGGTCCTCGAGAAGCTCTACAAGCTCACCCCGATGGAGGACTCCTTCTCCATCAACAACGTCGCGCTCGTCGAGGGGCGGCCCCGGACGATGGGCCTCAAGGAGCTGCTGACCGTCTACGTCGACTTCCGTCGGGACGTCGTGCGCCGCCGCAGCGAGCACCGGCTCGCCAAGCGCCGCGAGCGGCTGCACCTCGTCGAGGGCCTGCTCGTCGCGATCCTCGACATCGACGAGGTCATCCAGCTCATCCGCTCCAGCGACGACGCGGCGATCGCCCGGACCCGGCTCCAGGAGGTCTTCGACCTCTCCGAGGCCCAGGCGAGCTACATCCTCGACCTCCAGCTGCGCCGGCTGACGAAGTTCTCCCGGATCGAGCTGGAGACCGAGCAGCAGGAGCTGCAGGCGGCCATCGCCGAGCTCGAGGAGATCCTCGGGGACGAGAAGGTGATGACCAAGCTCATCTCGGGCGAGCTCGCGGAGGTCGCGAAGAAGCACGGAGACCCGCGGCGCACCGTCCTGCTGGAGTCCGCGGGCCAGCCGGCGGCGGGCGGCGCGCCCCTCGAGGTGGCCGACGACCCGTGCTGGGTGCTGCTCTCGAGCACCGGGCTGCTCGCCCGCACGGCCGACGCCGAGCCGCTCCCACGCGAGGGTGGCCGGGCCAAGCACGACGCGGTCGTCGCCGCCGTGCGCACCAGCGCCCGCGGCGAGCTGGCCGTCGTCACCTCGAAGGGCCGGATGGTCCGGCTCAGCGCGGTCGAGCTGCCGGCCCTGCCCCCGTCGTCCAGTGCCCCCACCCTCTCCGGCGGGGCGCCGCTGGCCGCCTACGTCGACCTCGGGTCGGACGAGACCCCGCTTACCCTGACCTCGCTCTCCCCGGACTCCCCCGGCCTCGCGCTCGGGACGGCCGCGGGCGTCGTCAAGCGGGTGAACACCGACTACCCGCGCGGCCACGACTGGGAGGCGATCGCCCTCAAGGGTGGCGACACGGTCGTCGGCGCGGTCGAGCTGCGCACCGGCCGGGAGGAGCTGGTCTTCGTCACCAGTCACGCCCAGCTGCTCCACTTCCCCGCCGACGGCGTGCGCCCCCAGGGCCGCACCGCCGGCGGCGTGAGCGGCGTGCGCCTCCCGGATGACGCGCAGGTGATCTTCTTCGGGGCGGTCGACCCCGACGAGGACAACGTCGTCGTCACCGTCTCCGGCTCCGCCGGCTCCCTCCCGGGCACCGACGCGGGGGCGTGGAAGGTCACCCCCTTCGCCGAGTACCCCGCGAAGGGGCGCGGCACCGGAGGCGTGCGTGCCCACCGCTTCCTCAAGGGCGAGGACGCGCTGCTCTTCGCCTGGGCCGGGCGGGCCGGTGCCCGCGCCGCCCAGCCGAACGGGGTCGCCGTGACCCTCCCGGAGCCGGAGGGACGCCGGGACGGGTCCGGGGTGCCGGCCAAGGCCGTGCTCGGAGGGATCGGGTCGCTCTGACCATCCGCCACGGGTGGTCGGCCGGCCCGGCACCGAGCCCGGTGCGGCGCACGTAGCGACCGCCCACCCGGCGCCGCCAGGGCCCACGCGTGAGGGACCGGCGGCCACCTGGGCCGCCGGTCCCTCGTGCACGGTCACTCGTGGTCGATGTGCTCCGGGTCGCGGTAGTAGGTCTTCTTGGCGTAGACCGCGCGGTTGATGAACCAGGTGATCACCCAGAGGACGATGCCGAGCAGCAGCAGCGCCCCGGCGATCGGGTACTGGCCCTGCTGCTCCTCGCTGCGGGCCCACGGGCCGACGAGGAAGAGGCAGGTGATGACGCCGAGGTACGGCAGCCACGTGGGCGCCCGGAAGTACTCCGTCTGCACCCGGTCCTTGCGCAGCACGAGCACCGCGACGTTGACGATCGCGAAGACGCACAGCAGGAGCAGCGAGGTCGTGCCACCGAGCAGCGAGACGACGTTGCTCTCGCTGTCGAGGACGACGTAGGTGATCAGGCCGAAGGAGATCAAGGTGGTGAAGAGGATCGATGCCCAGGGGGTCTGCCGGCCGCGGTGCACGAGGCCGAGCGGTGCCGGGAGGACCTCCTGCTTGGCCATGCCGTAGAGGAGGCGGCTGGCCATGAGCATGTTGATCAGGGCCGAGTTGGCGACGGCGAACATCCCGATGAAGGGGAAGATCTGGTCGAAGGGCAGGTTCGGCGCGCCCGCCTGGACCACCTGGGTCAGGGCCGAGTCCTTGTTCGGGTCGGTGAGGTCACCCACGGGGACCAGCGCCACGGCGGTGATCGAGACGAGGACGTAGATGACGCCGGTGATGCCGAGACCGGTGAGCATCATCTTCGGGAAGTTGCGGGCCGGCTCGTGGGTCTCCTCGGCCATGTTCACCGAGTCCTCGAAGCCGACCATGGCGAAGAAGGCCAGCGAGGTCGCCATCGTCACCGAGAGGAAGGCGCCCTTGTCGCCCGGGCTCTCGAAGACCATGACCCGGGCGAAGTCCGCCTTGCCCTGGGTCACCGCGTAGAGGCCGATGAAGATGATCATCAGCAGACCGGAGAGCTCGACGAGGGTGAGCACGACGTTGGCCTTGACGCTCTCGCCGACGCCGCGGAAGTTGATGAGCGCGATGACGGCCATGAAGGCCAGGGCGATGATCAGCAGCGGCGCGGAGCCGTTGTCCCAGTCCATGTGGAGGCCGTCACGCAGGAAGCCCGCGAAGGCGTTGGCCGCGGTCGAGGCCGAGGTGATGCCCGAGCACATCACGGCGAAGGCGACGAAGAAGGTGAGGAAGTGCAGACCGAAGGCCTTGTGCACGAAGGTCGCCGCGCCACCGGCCTGCGGGTACTTCGTCACGAGCTCGAGGTAGGAGAAGGCCGTGATCGTCGCGACGAGGAAGGCGGCGAGGAACGCGGCCCAGGCCGCACCCCCGACCTCGCCGGCGACCTCGCCGGTCAGCGCGTAGACACCGGTGCCGAGGATGTCACCGACGATGAAGAGAAGCAGGAGCTTCGGGCCCATCACTCGCTTGAGCTCGGTGGGTTGCTCTCCTGCGGCGACGCGGTCCGAGGTGGCGTCGGACATGAGACCTCCCTGGATCTGGGTGCGCGCTGCGCGCACGGAACCCCCTAACCGTGACCCAGGTCACGCCCGCGCGCAACCACCTTGGCCGCGACGCGCCGAGAGCGCCGGGGGGAATGCCTCGGACGGCGCTCGTCTCAGGCGTCGATCCGCTCGCGGTCCAGCTGGTCCGCGGAGGAGACGATGAACTCCCGCCGGGGGTCGACGTCTTTGCCCATGAGCAGCTCGAAGACCTGCTCGGCCGCCTCGAGGTCGGCCGTGGTCACGCGGCGCAGCATCCGGTGCCGCGGGTCCATCGTCGTCTCCGCGAGCTGGTCGGCGTCCATCTCGCCCAGGCCCTTGTAGCGCTGGATGGGCTCCTTGACCTTCTTCCCCTTCGCCGAGAGCTTGGCGAGGACCTTGCGCATCTCCGCCTCGGAGTAGGTGTAGATCAGCTCGTTCTTCTTCGAGCCGGGGTTGACCACCTCGATCCGGTGCAGCGGCGGCACCGCGGCGAAGACCTTGCCGGCCTCGACGAGGGGACGCATGTAGCGGAAGAAGAGGGTGAGCAGCAGGGTGCGGATGTGGGCGCCGTCGACGTCGGCGTCGGTCATGATGATGACCTTGCCGTAGCGGGCGGCGTCGACGTCGAAGGACCGTCCCGACCCGGCCCCGATGACCTGGATGATCGAGGCGCACTCGGCGTTCTTGAGCATGTCGCCCACGGCGGCCTTCTGCACGTTGAGGATCTTGCCGCGGATCGGCAGCAGCGCCTGGAACTCGCTGTCCCGGGCCTCCTTCGCGGTGCCCATGGCCGAGTCCCCCTCGACGATGAAGAGCTCGGTGGCCTCGACGTCGTTGCTGCGGCAGTCGCGCAGCTTCGGCGGGAGGGTGGAGGTCTCCAGGGCGTTCTTGCGGCGCTGGGTCTCCTTGTGCAGCCGCGCGGAGATGCGCGACTTCATCTCGGCGACGACCTTCTCCAGCAGCTGGGTCGCCATCTGCTTCTCGCCGCGCTTGGGCGCGGTGAGCCGGCTGGTCAGCTCCTTCTCGACGACCTTGGCGACGATGCTGCGCACCGCGTTCGTGCCGAGCACCTCCTTGGTCTGCCCCTCGAACTGCGGCTCGGCCAGCCGGACGGTCACGACCGCGGTCAGCCCGGCGAGGACGTCGTCCTTCTCGACCTTGTCGTTGCCGACCTTGAGCTTGCGGCTGTTGGCCTCCAGCTGCTTGCGGAAGACCTTCAGCAGCGCCTGCTCGAAGCCGGTGACGTGGGTCCCGCCCTTCGGCGTGGCGATGATGTTGACGAAGGAGGAGGCCGTCGTGTCGTAGCCGGTGCCCCACCGCAGGGCGATGTCCACGTCGCACTCGCGCTCGACCTCGGTCGGGGTCATGTGACCCTTGGCGTCGAGGACCGGGACGGTCTCGGTGAAGGACCCGGTGCCCTGGAGGCGCCAGACATCGGTGACCGGCTGGTCCGGGGTGAGGTAGTCGACGAACTCGCTGATCCCCCCTTCGTGGTGGAAGACCTCCTCGACCGGCTCCTCGCCGCGCTCGTCGCGCACGACGAGGGTCAGCCCGGGGACGAGGAAGGAGGTCTGGCGGGCCCGGTCCAGCAGCGCCGTCAGGTCCAGCGTCGCGCTCTTGAGGAAGATGTGCGGGTCGGCCCAGTAGCGCACCCGGGTGCCGGTCACGCCGCGCTTGGCCTTCCCCACGACCTCCAGCTGGCTGCCGCGGTCGTAGGGGGTGAAGTCGTTGTCCGGGGACTTGCTCCCCTTCGACCCGGCGATGTCGGAGAAGCTGCCGGGCTCACCACGGCGGAAGCTCATGGCGTAGGTCTTGCCGCCCCGGTCGATCTCGACGTCCAAGCGGGCGGCGAGCGCGTTGACCACGGAGGCGCCGACGCCGTGCAGGCCGCCGGATGCGGTGTAGGAACCGCCGCCGAACTTCCCGCCCGCGTGCAGCTTGGTGTAGACCACCTCGACACCGGTCAGCCCGGTGCGCGGCTCGATGTCGACGGGGATGCCGCGCCCGTCGTCGCTCACCTCGACCGAGCCGTCGGCGCGCAGCAGCACCTCGATGCGGGTGGCGTGGCCACCGAGCGCCTCGTCGACCGAGTTGTCGATGATCTCCCACATGCAGTGCATGAGGCCGCGGCGGTCGGTGGACCCGATGTACATGCCCGGTCGCTTGCGCACGGCCTCCAGGCCCTCGAGGACCTGGAGGTGGTGGGCGGTGTAGTCCTTCGCGGACTTGCTGCTGGCGGCCTTCTTGGCGGTGGCTGCTGCCGGGGACACGTCGGTGACCGGTTCCTTCTCGTGGGCGTCGGGTGTGTGGCTCGTCTCGCAGGGTAGTCCGGCATCCCGACAGGGCCCGGGAGGTCGGCGGGTGTGCCACCCGTCACGCCACGCCGAACCAATGTGCATCGGGAAGACGGAGGCATGTTTGACTGTTGACCCAGACGTCCACGAACACGCAGGAAAAGAGGCAACCGTGAACGCGACTTTGGCCACCCCCCTGACCGCAGCCGACCGCTGCGACCGCTGCGGAGCCAAGGCCTACGTGCGCGCCCGTCTCCACGCGGGTGGGGAGCTGCTCTTCTGCGCCCACCACGGCCGAGAGCACATCCCGGCGCTCAAGGGTCTGGCCGAGATCGAGGACCAGAGCTCCCGACTCGACGAGACCACCCCCGCGTCGGCGCCGATCGACGAGCGCTGAGCACCCGCTGAGAGCGGCACCCGTGCTGACTCTGACGGCCGAGGTCGGACCCGATCCGACCTCGGCCGTCCTCGTCGTCGCCGTCCTCGTCTTCCTCGTCGGCGTGACGGGGATCATCCTGCCGGTGCTGCCGGGACTGCTGACCTGCGTGGCGGCGGTGCTGCTGTGGGCCGTCTTCACCACGGGCGGGCTGGCCTGGGGCACCTTCGGTGTCGTGCTGGCGCTCTACGCCTGCGGCGTGGTCCTCCAGCTGCTCATCCCGGGCCGCAACATGAAGCGCGCGGGTGTGCGGACCTCGACGCTCTTCCTCGGCGTGCTCGCGGGCATCGTCGGCTTCTTCGTCATCCCGGTCGTCGGGGCGCCGGTCGGCTTCGTCCTCGGGATCCTCGGCGTGGAGATGGTGCGCTACCAGGACCGGGCACGGGCGTGGTCGGCCACGAAGTCGGCGCTGCGCGGTGTCCTGCACAGCATGGGGATCGAGCTGGCGACGGCCTTCCTCATCGCGATCGTGTGGGGCGTCGGGATCCTGCTGCACTGAGCCGGGTCCCCACGCCTCTCGGCTGCGGCCTCAGTAGCCCTGTCGGCGGCGCTCCTCCCAGCGCTGCTCCATGCGCTGCATGAAGCTCCCCTGGTGGGGCTCCCTGCTCTTCTTCGAGGGGCGACGCCCGCCCCCCTTCGTGCGGTGGTGCGCCGGCCCGGTGCTGCCGTCCTCCCCCACGACCCGCAGACCGTGGCCCCCGCCGCCGGGGGTCACGGCGTAGGCGATCGCGGCGACGATGAGGACGAAGCCGGCCACCCCCACCCAGATCGTCGTGTTGACCCCGAGCAGGACCAGCCCCAGACCCGCCAGCGCACCGACGACACCCACGGCGATCCTGCGTCGATCGGGGCTCAACGCGTGCCGCTTGCCGTTCATCTGCGAGGCAAAGTGAGGGTCTTCAGCCCGGATGGCCTCTTCCATCTCCTCGAGCATCTGCCGCTCGCGCTCTGACAGAGCCACGGTGACCTCCCTACCTGCCTGACGGGCGGATTCCTTCGTCCGCCGAACCACCCACGGTCGACACCGACCTCGGTACTTTCATTCTATGTCGCCACCTCCACCTTCGGTAGGTGGCCCGGTCCGACGCTCACGATCAGCGAGCAGACTGGCCATACCCACACTGTCCGCACCGAATCGCGCGCGAAGGCGATCCACGGCACGGTCGGCCTCCCGCCAGCCGTGCTCGGGCTCGTCCAGCGTGGTCTGGAGCGGGGTCGAGGCCGCCTCGCTCAGCTGCTCGACGCGCACCCCGACCAGCCGCACGCGCGCTCGCTGGAGGCCGAGGGCGTCGTACAGCTCGCGGGCGACGGCAGCGACCTCGCGGGTGACGTCCGTGGGGTCGCGCAGTGTCTTCGAGCGGGTGATCGTCGTGAAGTCCGCGAAGCGGACCTTGATGCTCACGGTGCGACCGACGACGCCGGCGGCCCGCAGCCGGGCAGAGGCCCGGCCGGCCAGCCCGAGGATGGCCCGGTGGACGACCTCCGGGTCGTCGACGTCGTGGCCGAAGGTGCGCTCGTTGCCGATGCTGCGCTCGCGCCGGATCGGCTCGATGGTGCGCGGGTCCCGGCCCCAGGCCAGGTCGTGCAGGTGCGCGCCGGTCGCCTCGCCGAGAGCGCGCACGAGCGTCTGCCGGGGGGTGTGGGCGATGTCGGCGACCGTCCGCAGCCCGAGACGGGCCAGCTGCTCCTCGGTCCGGTCGCCGACCCCCCAGAGGGCGGCGACGGGCAGCTGCTGGACGAAGGGGACGACCTCCGCCTCGGGGACGACGAGCAGACCGTCCGGCTTGGCCAGGCCCGACGCGAGCTTGGCCACGAACTTGCTGCCGGCCACGCCCACCGAGCAGGTGATGCCCTGCTCGTCGGCGACGGTGTCGCGGATCCGGCCGGCGATGGCGGCCGGGCTGCCCATGAGCCGCACCGCCCCCGCGACGTCGAGGAAGGCCTCGTCGAGGCTGAGGGGCTCGACGAAGGGGGTGATGTCGGCGAAGGTGGCCATGACCGCCTTCGAGATCCGCGAGTAGAGGTCGTGGTCGGGGGCGAGGATCGTCGCCTGCGGGCAGAGGCGACGGGCCCGGCCCATGGGCATCGCCGAGGTGACGCCGAAGGCGCGGGCCTCGTAGGTCGCGGAGAGGACGACGCCGCGGTTGCCACCGCCGACGATCACCGGCGTCCCGACGAGCTCCGGGCGGGAGAGCAGGGACGCGGAGGCGAAGAAGGCATCCATGTCGACGTGCAGGACCGTGCACCCGGTGTCGTCCGGAGGGCCCTCGCCGACCCGTGGTGGGGGCCGGAACTGTCGCCGGCTCATCGTGGGCCCCGGTCAGTCCCGGCGCGCGACGACGTGCACGGCCGCGCCGAGCCGGGCCAGGCCGGTGCTGCCGGTGTCGGTCGAGGCGAGCTCCTCGAGCTCGAGCAGCGCGGCACGCTCGGACTCGGTGTCGACGTAGGTCCCGGGGACGAGGTCGCTGAAGATCCGCACCCCCCGCGCGTCCAGGGTCGTGAAGCTGGCCCGGGAGAGCATCTCCCCCAGCTCGCTGCGGTCGAAGCGGCGCGGCACCGGGTCATCCTCGCCCCAGCGTCCGGTCGGGCTCGTGAGCGCCTCACGGGCCTGGTCGAAGCGGCCGGCGACCGCGCGGGAGAGGACGGCGGCGACGCGCTGGGCGGTGAGCAGGGAGAGGTGGCCCCCCGGGGCGAGCACCTCCGCGATGCGCACGAGGGTAGCGGCGGGGTCGTCGACGTACTCGAGGGTGCCGTGGCAGCAGAGCAGGTCGACGGACCCGGGTGTGCCGGTGTCGGCGAGGCTCGCCTCGTCACCCTGCACCGCGCTGATCTGCTCGACGACGCCGGCCTCCTCGGCCCGGCGGCTCAGCGAGGCCAGCGCGTCGGGGTTGGGGTCGACGACGGTCACGGTGTGGCCCTGCTCGGCGAGCGCGACGGCCAGTCCGCCGGTCCCTCCGCCGAGGTCGAGCACCCGCAGGGGACGCCCCAGCTCGCGTCGGCGGGACTCGCTGAGCTCACGGACCTGGGACCAGACCGCCGCGGTGCGGACGTTGTCCTCCACCCCGTCACCACGTCGCCATCCGTACTCGTCGTTCACGCCTGCTCCTGGTCTGTGGTGCTGCACTGGCCGGGTGTCCGCCTCCTCGGCGGTCCCGCCGCGGTGGACCCGTCCAGCCTAGTGGCCGCCCCTGACGTCGCCCTCCCTGGCGGTTGTCCCGCCTCGGGCCGGGCGGTCTCGGCGGTGGAGGTCGCCGCGGTGTGGGGCATGTGACTCCCGGGCTTTCTGTGACGGGCCGGCTCAGTGGCCGGAGCTGCCGGGCGAGGAGTGCCACAGCTTGCGCGGGGGCTGCACGCCGGTGCCGGCGGGGCGGGTGTCGGCGAAGGGGGACTGCCGGAACCCGGAGGCGTGGACGAGCACCCGGTGCCCGGCGGGCTGCTGGTGGGCGACGTCCCGGGCGTGGGCGAGCCCGTCGGCCTCGGCGAGTGCGGCGTGCACGGCCTCGATCCCGCCGGTCTGCCAGGCGTCCCACAGGCCGGAGAGCTCCCACGCACCGGAGCCGAGCAGCGAGAGGCCCCGGTCGCCGGTCCGGCGTACCGTGCCGCGCACGAGCAGCAGCCACGAGTGGAAGATCGTCGCCGCGTACGGCCCCTGCGCGTCCTCGAAGAAGGTCGCGTCCACCGGCCCGGAGGAGTCGTCGACGGTGAGGAAGACGACCCGCCGACCGGAGCGCACCGGTGGCGTCTGGGTCGCCACCTTGACCCCGGCGGTGAGCACCTGCGCCCCGCTGCGCACCGAGAGCAGGTCGGCGCTGCGGGTCGCCCCGAGCGCCCGCAGCATCGGCGCGTAGAACTCCATGACGTGCCGGGAGGCGTCCAGGCCGAGGATCTCCAGCTCCGCACTCACCTGGTCCGGGACGCTCATCTCGGGCAGCCCCACCGCCTCCCCCAGCTGCGGGCCGTCCCCGAGGTCGAGGGTGAGCTGGCTGGCCACCGGGGCGACGACCGAGGTGCGCACCTGGTGGGCGCCCGGGCCGCCCTCCGCCCACGCCGGCGGAGCGGCCCGGCGGCGGGCACGCCCCCGGCCGGGCGTGCTCGCCCGGCTCCAGCGGTCCAGCTCGGCCACGTGCAGGAGCAGGTCCCGGCGGGTGAGTCGGCCACGGTGCCCCACCCCGGGCACGGTGCTGCCCGCCCCGGTGCCGTGGATCGAGTCGAAGGCCCCGACGAGCACCAGCCGCTCGACGACGGGACGGCTCACCCGGGCGCGCTGCCAGAAGTCGGTGAGCGACTCGTACGGCGCCCCGGCGACGACGCGGGCGATCTCCCCCTCGCTCATCCCCTTGACGTCGGCGAGGGAGAGCCGGATCCCGTACTCGGACCCGTCCGGCAGGTCCGGGTCGCTCGGCGGCGGGCCGGGCACGGCCACCCGCTCGACGCGGTACTCCCCCGTGCTCGCGTTGACGTCGACGCCGAGCACGCCGATGCCGAGCGAGCGGGCCTCCTCGAGGAGCAGCCGCTTGGGGTACATGCCCGGGTCGTGGGTGAGCACGCCGGCGAGGAAGGCCGCCGGGTGGTGGGTCTTCAGCCACGCGGACTGGTAGGTCGGCATGGCGAAGGCGGCGGCGTGCGCCTTGCAGAAGCCGAACGAGGCGAAGGCGGCCAGCACCTCCCAGATCCTCTCGACGTCCTCCGGCGGGTACCCGCGGGCGGCCGCCGCCGGGCGCCACCACGTCTCGATCCGGGCCTGCCCGTCGGGGGTGCCCATCGTCCGGCGGACCTCGTCGGCCTGGGCCAGGGTCACCCCGGTCGTCTCGGCGATGATCCGCAGCATCTGCTCGTGGAAGACGACCACGCCCTCGGTCTCGGCGAGCGCCGGGACGAGGCTCTCGTGGAGGAACTGCGGCCGGGACCAGCCGTGCCGCGCCTCGAGGAAGGGCCGGATCATGTCCGACTTCACCGGCCCCGGCCGGAAGAGCGAGATGTCGATGATCAGGTCCTCGAAGGCGGCGGGGCCGAGCTTGCCGACGAGCTCGCGCTGGCCGGGACTCTCGATCTGGAAGCAGCCCAGGGTGTGCGTGGTCCGGATCATCGCGAAGGTCGCCGCGTCGTCGAGCGGCACCTGCCCCCGGTCGTCGAGGTCGATCCGCCGCCCGTCCACGCGCTCGACCTCGTCGACCGCGTGGGCCATCGCCGACTGCATCCGGATGCCGAGCACGTCGAGCTTGAGCAGCCCGAGCGCCTCGACGTCGTCCTTGTCGAACTGGCTCATCGGGAAGCCCAGCCAGCTCGACTCCACCGCGGTCCGGTCGAGCAGCCCGCCGTCGGAGATCACCACCCCGCACGGGTGCAGCGCGATGTGCCGCGGCAGCCCGTCGAGCCGTTCGACGAGGTCGAGGAGGGTCGCCAGGCGACGCCCACCGGGCCCGTCGGGATCGCCGCCCAGCCCCCGGGTGCGCAGCTCCGGCAGCTCGGCGAGCGCGCTGCGCACGTCCTTGGCCCGGATGTGCGGGAAGGCCTTGGCGATCTGGTCGACCTCCGCGGGTGGGAAGCCGAGCGCGGCGCCGACGTCGCGGATCGCGTGCCGCGCCTTGTAGGTGTCCATCATGGAGACGCAGGTGACCCGGTCCCGGCCGAAGCGCTCGAGGATGCGCTCGTACATCTCGGTGCGACGGGCGGACTCGACGTCGATGTCGATGTCCGGCAGCTCCGCGCGCAGCGGCGAGCAGAAGCGCTCCATGAGCAGGTCGTGGCGGATCGGGTCGATGGCGCTGATCCCGAGCAGGTGGTTGACGAGGCTGCCCGCCCCCGAGCCGCGGGCGGCCACCCGTACCCCCGCGTCGACGACGAGGTCGACGACCTCGGCGACGGTGAGGAAGTACGTCGGGTACCCGAGGGCGGCGACGACGTCGAGCTCGTCCTCGAGCCGGGACTCCACCCGCCGCAGCAGTGACGGGGAGGCGTCCGGGTAGCGCCGCCCGATCGCCGCGCGGCAGCGCTCGGCGAGCACCGCCTGCGGGTCGTCGTCGGCGGTGAGGCCGAGGATCTCGGCCTCGGGCAGGTGGACCCGCCCGATGCCCAGGTCCCGGCGCTCGTCCTGGGCGCACTCCAGCGCCACCCGGGTGGTCGCCTCCAGCAGCGCGCCGGCCCGCTCCCGCGGCCCTGCCGCGGCGTGCCCACCCACGCCGCCACCGAGGACGGTGGCCACCCGGTGGGCGGTCGCCGCCATCGTCGCGTCGTCGGCGAGGTGCCCCGCCTCGGTCACCCGGTCGAGGTGGCGGGCGTCGAGGACGACGAGCCGCCGGGTCGCGTCGAGGACGTCGGCGACCACCGCATCCCGCGGGTGCAGGTGGCGGGTCGCCGCGGTGAGCACCGCCGGTGCACCGGTCGCGTCGGCGAGCCCCAGCAGGTGCGCGGCGTGCCCGGTCGAGGCCGGCGTGCCGGGCGGACCGCCGTGGTCGACGACCTCGATGGTCACCGCGTCGGACGGCAGCAACCGGTACCAGGCGGCCAGCCGATCCCGGGCCAGGTCGGGCCGGCGGGCGAGGAGCGCGGCGCCGACGTCGGAGGTCGGCCCGAGCAGCACGCGCAGGGAGGCCACCTCGCCCGGCACCGCCGGGGCCGCGTGCCGGGCGATCATCGCCGCGTCGGCGACCGGCTCGCCCCGCTCACCGCTCAGGTGCACCTCGCTGACGAGCCGGCACAGCCGGGCCCACCCGAGCCCGTGCGGCACCCCTGCGCCGGCGCCCCGGGCGAGCACCGTGACCCGTGGGTGCCGGGGGTCGACCTCGGCCCCACCGCGCACGGGGGTCCGGCGCGGCGCCCGGACGGGGGCGCCCGCCCCCGGGCCGACGGCCAGGTCGACCCCGAGGACGGGCGCGACACCGGCCGCCGTCGCGGCCCGCACGAACCGCACCGCCCCGTAGAGCCCGTCCCGGTCGGTCAGCGCCAGCGCCGGCTGGCCGAGCTCGGCGGCCCGGGCGACGAGGTCCTCCGGTGTGCTGGTGCCGTGGCGGAGGGAGAAGCCCGAGGCCACGTGCAGGTGCGCGAAGCTCATCCACCCACCCCCCTCGCCCGGGCGCCGGTGGCCGGGCCCAGCGAGGTCAGCGCGCCGGTGACCGGCACCGGGGGCAGGCCGAGCATCCCCGCCACCGCCTGGACGAAGTCCTCCCCCTGGCGCAGCAGGTCGTCGGCCTCCCGCACGCTCGGCGCCCAGCCCCGCTCCCCCTCCTCGGGCAGGGCGACCTCGAAGAACTGCGCCCACTCGGTGAGCTCGGGCGCGACCCGGGGCAGGAGGGACCACACGTCGAGCGGCCCCGTCCCCCGGCCGGCCCGGCGGCCGCGCACGGCGATGACCGCCGCGGCGGCTCGCAGGACCGCGAGCCGGGTCCCGCTGGCCCGACCGGGGACGGTGCCGGC
Source organism: uncultured Janibacter sp. (assembly GCA_964430615.1). Taxonomy (GTDB): domain Bacteria; phylum Actinomycetota; class Actinomycetes; order Actinomycetales; family Dermatophilaceae; genus Janibacter. The sequence goes on from CAYSGN010000002.1 coordinate 48,795, forward strand.
CAGGTGGGCGCCGGTCAGGCTCTCGCCGGCGGCGTGGAGCAGCTCCAGCGCGCCCTCGACCCGGTCGGTGTGCAGCATCGGGGTGGCAGCCATCGTCATCAGTCCTGGGTCCGCAGCATCAGCCAGCGGGCGGGTCGGCGCCCTCCCCCCGGCTCCCCCGGCCCGTCCACCCCGAGGTCGTAGACCCCGGGCCTCCCGGAGCGCCCCGGGCTCGCGCTCACCCGCCACACCCGTCGGGCCAGCGGCACCTCGTCCAACGGACGCGAGACGGCCTCACGCCACCAGTCGTGCCGCTCCTGCCAGTGGTCGACGACCTCGGTCACCCGGTAGAGCCGGCCCCGCCAGAGGAACTGGTCGGGCACGCCGTCGCGCTGTCCCCCTTCGGGCGTACGCTGCTCTCCTGCCTGCGCCACCCGCACCTCGATGGCCTCCTCGACGAGCCGGACCACGGCCACTCCCTTCGAACGCATTTCTCGAACATCTGTTCGAACAACAGTAGACCGGGGGGCCGACACCGCGTCAAGCCCTCCCGACGTAAGGTGGTCGTGGCCGGGCGAGCAGGGCCGCTCACCGGCCCACGCCACCCCCTTCGTCACTGGAGCACACGTGTCGCACCCGCTGGACCGAGCCGATCTGCGCTCCCGGGTCCAAGCCCGCATCGACGCCGAGATGGTCGGCTGGGAGGCCGAGCTCGCCGAGGTCGGCCCCGACGTCGCGGATCTCGTCACACCGGTGCGTCTGCTGCTCCAGGGCGGCAAGCGGCTGCGAGCCGGCTTCGCCTACTGGGGCTGGCGCGCCGCGGGGCAGGAGGACGACGACGGCGCGATCGCGCTGGCGACCTCGATGGAGCTCTTCCAGGCCGCCGCCCTCATACACGACGACGTCATGGACGACAGCGAGACCCGCCGCGGCCGCCCGGCCATGCACCGCGCCCTCGCCGACTCCCACACCGAGCGCGGGTGGCACGGGGACCCGGAGCGCTTCGGCGCCGCCGGGGCCATCCTCGCCGGCAACCTGTGCCTGGGCTGGTGCGAGGACCTCTTCTCCGACTCCGGCCTGCCCCCGGAGGCCCTCACCGCCGCCCGCCCGGTCTTCGAGCGGATGCGGGGGCAGCTCATGGCGGGGCAGTACCTCGACATCGTCACCTCGGTGCGCCCGTGGCGCCGTCTCGAGGACGACGAGCGGACCGCCCGGGCCTTCCACGTCATCCGCTACAAGAGCGCCAAGTACTCCATCGAGCACCCCCTGCTCATCGGCGCGACCGCCGGCGGGGCGGGCGGGGCGGACCTCGAGGCGCTCTCCTCCTACGGGGTCGCGCTCGGGGAGGCCTTCCAGCTGCGCGACGACGTCCTCGGTGTCTTCGGGGACCCCGAGGTGACCGGCAAGCCCGCCGGCGACGACCTGCGCGAGGGCAAGCGCACGGTGCTCGTCGCCCGCGCCCTCGCCGGCGCCACGACCGCCCAGGCCGACCAGCTCGAGGAGCGGCTCGGTGCCCCGGACCTGGCCGAGGACGAGGTGCTCGACCTGCGTCGCCTGCTCGTGGACACGGGTGCGCTGGAGCAGGTCGAGGCCGACATCGCGACGGGCGCCGAGACAGCGCGAAGGGCGTTGGCCGAGGCCACCGGCATCGCCGCCGAGGCACGCGAGACCCTCGCCGAGCTCATCGACGTCACCACCGCGCGCAGCACCTGAGGACTACAGCGCCTCCTCCATCGCACGGCGGCGCACCTCGGTCTTCGCCCCGGTCCGGATCGCCCCGATCGGGCTGCCTCCGGGAAGGCGCTCGTCGGACTCGAACATCCACGCGACGATCTCCTCGTCGGTGAAGCCGCCGTCGGAGAGCACGGTGAAGGTCCCGGCGAGCGCGGGCAGCGGCCCCTCCTCGTCGAGGAAGGCGACCGGCACCGAGAGCACCGAGCGCTCACCGCGGCGGACCGCGACGAGCTGACGCTCCTCGAGCATGCGGCGCACGTCGCTGACCCGCACCCCGAGCCGCTCGGCGAGGTCGGGCACGGTCAGCCAGTCGGTCGGGTTCGGCATGTCGGTCTGCTCCACGCGGACCAGTCTCGCAGGTCCGCCGGTGCAGGAGACGCTGCGGGGCGGGGCACGGCGGCCGGGGCCCGCCCGCGCGACCCCTCCACCCGTTTCGGCCCGAAGGTCCGACGGATCGGGCCGCTTCTTCGCTACCGTCGAAGCCAGTCACCACACACATGCATATCCGTCACACAGGCAACACCAACACCACCGAGACACGGCGTCGAGCCGGGCGGATGCCCTTCGCTCACGCCCCTGGAGGCACCCCTTGGTCCTGCCCTTCATCGCCACCCCGGCCACACCGGCCGACATGCCGACCGTCGAGACGACGGTCACGGCGCCGGCCACCGCAGCCCGCGGCGCCGACGAGCACACCGTGCGCAGCGGGGAGAGCGCCTACGACATCGCTCAGCGCTACCGCGTCGAGCCGAGCGCCCTGCTCGAGCACAACCACATCTCCGCCGGTGAGCACCTCCACCCCGGGCAGCAGCTGCGGATCCCGCCGCGCCCGAGCGAGCTGACCGAGGAGCGCTCCGAGCGCCCGTCCCGGTCGGGGTCTACCCGCAGCTACATGGTCCGCACCGGCGACACCCTCAGCGGGATCGCGGCCCGGCACCACATGAGCATCGAGCGGCTCCGGACCCTCAACGACCTGGACGAGCAGAGCTTCCTGCGCGCCGGCGAGAAGGTCCGGGTCACCGGCACGGTGCCACGGCAGGACAAGCGCACCCCGCGTCGGCCGGCCGCGACCACGACCCACACCGTGCGCCGGGGCGAAAACCTCACCGGCATCGCCTCCCGGTACCGGATGAGCCCGACGCGCCTGGCGAAGCTCAACTCGCTCGCGCCCGGCGACCTGCTCACCCCGGGGCAGAGGCTCAGGGTCGCCGACAGCGAGCGCTCCTCGCGCGATGCCTCGCGGGGCTCCTCGGACGGCGTGCGGGCCCGCGGCGCGGAGTTCGACCACAACACCTTCGAGGGCAGGACCTACCCCGAGGAGGTCGTCGAGGCGGCCGCCGAGACCCGGCGCACCCTCGCGGGTCGGGACGTCCCGACCCGCCAGGAGGTGCACGACAAGGTCGTGCGCACCGCCAAGCGGCACGGCGTCGACCCCTCCCTCGCCCTGGCGGTCTCCTACAAGGAGTCCGGCTGGGACCACCGTCAGGTCTCCGTGGCCAACGCGGTCGGCACGATGCAGATGATCCCGAGCAGCGGCGAGTGGGCCTCCGCGGCGGCCGGGCGCGACCTCGACCTGCTCGACACCGACGACAACATCACCGCCGGTGTCCTCCTGCTGAAGTCACTCACCGAGCAGGCGCCGAACACCGCCGAGGCCGTCGCCGGCTACTACCAGGGGCTGGCCTCGGTCCGGGAGAACGGCATGTACGAGGACACCAAGCAGTACGTCAGCGACGTCAAGACCTTGCAGCAGCGCATGTGACCCACGAACGGGGGCCAGTCAGACTGTGGCAGTGACCACCTCATCCCACCCGCTCGTCGGCCATCTGGTCGATGGTCGGTACCGCGTGCTGCGTCACCTCGCCGACGGCGGCATGGCCTCGGTCTTCCTGGCCACCGACACGCGGCTGGACCGGGAGGTGGCGCTGAAGGTCATGCGCCAGGACCTGGCGGCCGACGAGACCTTCGTCGCGCGCTTCCGGCGGGAGGCCCGCTCGGCCGCCCGACTGAGCCACCCGAACGTCGTCCAGGTCCAGGACCAGGGCGAGGACGACGGGCGGGTCTTCCTCGCGATGGAGTACGTCGAGGGGCGGACCCTGCGCGAGCTCCTCGACACCGAGGGCGCCCTGACCCCGAGGGCGGCGCTCGGCCTGCTCGAGTCGGTCCTCGCCGGCCTCGCCATCGCCCACGAGGCCGGGTACATCCACCGGGACGTCAAGCCGGAGAACGTGCTCATCCCCGAGCGGGGCGAGGTCAAGGTCGCCGACTTCGGGCTGGCCCGGGCGGTCACCTCGCAGACCGCCACCGACGACGGGGTGCTCTTCGGCACCGTCGCCTACCTCTCCCCCGAGCAGGTCGAGCGGGGTATCGCCGATGCCCGCAGCGACGTCTACGCCGCCGGCCTGATCCTCTTCGAGATGCTCACCGGCACCCGGGCGGTCGAGGGCGACACCCCGATCCACATCGCCTTCCAGCACGTCCACACCGGGATCCCGGCGCCCTCGGAGCGGGCCCCCGGACTCGCGCCCGAGCTGGACGAGCTCGTGGCGCTGGCCACCTCCCGCGACCCGGACCGACGCCCCCGCGAGGCCGGGGAGTACCTCGAGCGGCTACGGGCCGTGCGCGAGCAGCTCACCGCCGAGCAGCTGGACCGCCGGCCGGCACCGGCGGGGGGAGCGACGACGAAGGGCGGGGCCCCCACCGTGGCCACCGCACCGCCCACACCCACCCGGGCGATGACCCCGCCGCCTCCGGGAGGCGAGGCTCCTCCCCCTTCGCCCCGTCGGCGCGGGAGCGGCTGGGTGGTGGCCCTGCTCGTGGCGATGCTCCTGCTCGCCGGCGGCGGGTACTGGTACGCGACGTACGGCCCCGGCGGGCAGGTGGACGTCCCCGATGTCTCCGGCCAGACCCGCGCGGAGGTCGAGGCGACGCTCGAGGAGCACCATCTCGACCTCGCGGAGGAGCGCGCCTTCGACGAGTCCGTGCCCAAGGGGCAGGCGATCACCTCCAACCCGCCGCCGACGACCGAGGTGCGTCGCGGCAGCGACCTGACGGTCGTCTTCTCCCGCGGTCCGGAGCGGTACGCGGTGCCGGACCTGCGGGGGCGGGAGGCCGAGCGCGCCGAGCAGCTGCTCGAGGACCGGCACCTGTCGGTCGGTGAGACGACCGGCGCCTACGACGAGTCGGTCGCGAAGGGGGAGGTGCTCTCCTCCGACCCGAAGGCCGGCACCGAGCTCAAGCGGGACGCGCAGGTCGACCTCGTCGTCTCCAAGGGTCCCGAGCCGATCGACGTCCCGTCGGTGACCGGCGAGACGCTGGAGAAGGCGACGAGCACGCTCGAGGACGCGGGCCTGGAGGTGGAGCGCGCCGAGGACGCCTACTCCTCCGAGGTGCCCAAGGGCTCGGTGGTGCGCCAGTCCCCCGCCGACGGGACGCTCACCCGCGGCGAGACGGTGACGGTGACCGTCTCGAAGGGCCCGGAGATGGTCACCGTGCCGAAGGTCGAGGGGATGACCCGCTCGGAGGCGACCAGCGCCCTCGAGAAGGCCGGCTTCACGGTGTCGGTCCAGGAGTTCCTCGGCGCACCGCTCGACGAGGTCCGGGCGGTGCGACCGGGCGCGGGGACGAGCGCCCCCAAGGGCTCGACCGTGACGATCCTCGTGGTCTGAGGGACCGGCGCCCAAGGGAACTTCCCCTCAGGGGATGCGCCCTCC
>CAYSGN010000002.1:54320-105154 GCA_964430615.1 uncultured Janibacter sp.
CCAAGGGAACTTCCCCTCAGGGGATGCGCCCTCCCAGAGAACTCCCCCTAGGGGGATGCGCCCTCCAGGCCGCATCCCCCTAGGGAAATGACAGGGCGGCTCAGCCCTCCGCGAGCATCTCCGCGGTGAGGAAGGCCAGCTCGAGGCTCTGCCGGTGGTTGAGCCGGGGGTCGCAGAGGCTCTCGTAGCGCTTGTTGAGGTCCTCGTCGAGGATCCGCTCGGCGCCCCCGAGGCACTCGGTGACGTCGTTGCCGGTGAGCTCGACGTGCAGTCCGCCCGGGACGGTGCCGAGCGAGCGGTGCACCTCGAAGAAGCCGCGCACCTCGTCGACGACGTCCTCGAAGTCGCGGGTCTTGAAGCCCGAGGCCGACTCGAAGGTGTTGCCGTGCATCGGGTCGCAGATCCACGTGACACCGGCCCCGGCGTCTCGGACCTTCTCGATGATCGGCGGCAGCGCCTCGCGGATGCGGCCGGCGCCCATCCGGGTGATGAGCGTGAGCCGGCCCGGCTCGCGGTGCGGGTCGAGCAGGTCGATGATCCGCAGCAGCTCGTCCGGGTCGGCCTTGTCGGAGACCTTCATCCCGATGGGGTTGCGGATGCGGCTGACGAACTCCAGGTGCGCGTGGTCCAGCTGGCGGGTGCGCTCGCCGACCCACAGGAAGTGCCCGGAGGTGTCGTAGAGCTGACCGGTGCGGGAGTCGACGCGGGTCAGCGGCCGCTCGTAGTCGAGCAGCAGCGCCTCGTGCGCGGACCAGAACTCCGTGGCCTTCATCGCCTCGAAGTCCACCCCGCAGGCGTCCATGAAGCGCAGCGCCTTGGTGATCTCCTTGGCCAGGCCCTCGTAGCGCCGGTTCGCGGCGTTCGTGACGAAGCCGATGTTCCAGTCGTGGACCATCCGCAGGTCGGCGAAGCCGCCCTGGGTGAAGGCCCGCACGAGGTTCAGCGTCGAGGCACTCGTGTGGTAGGCCCGCAGCAGCCGCTGCGGGTCCGGCTCACGGGCCTCGGGCGTGAACTCGAAGTCGTTGACCATGTCACCGCGGTAGGCGGGCAGGGTCACCCCGTCGCGGGTCTCGGTGTCCTTGCTGCGCGGCTTGGCGAACTGGCCGGCCATCCGACCCATCTTCACCACCGGCATCCCGGCGCCGTAGGTGAGCACGGCCGCCATCTGGAGCACCGTCTTGATCCGGTCGCGGATGTTGTCGGCCGTGGCGTGCTGGAAGGTCTCGGCGCAGTCGCCGCCCTGGAGCACGAAGGCCTCCCCGATGGAGGCACGCGCCATCCGGTCGCGCAGCTCGTCGCACTCCCCCGCGAAGACCAGCGGAGGATAGGCCCCGAGCGTCGACACGACCTCGTCGAGAGCAGCACGGTCCGGCCAGGTCGGCTGCTGAGCGGCCGGCAGGTCGGTCGTGAGCTCGTGGCTGGGCGCGGCGGACATGGGCAGTGCTGTGGTCACCCAGCCAGGATAAGCCGCCGTCGATCTCCCTCCACACCGCGTCCACGCTGCAGACGCGTCGGGCGGCGCCTCACTCCGGCTGGTCCAGCCCCCGGCTGATGGCGAAACGGGTCAGCTCCACCCGGTTGTGCAGGTGCAGCTTGCCGAGGATGTTCTGCACGTGGTTCTGCACCGTGCGGTGGGAGAGCACGAGGTCGGCGGCGATCTCCTTCGCGGTCATCCCCATCGCGACGTGCCGCAGCACCTCGGTCTCGCGCTCGGTGAGCTCGGGGACCGGCGCGACCGCCGTGGCCGCCTCCGGACCCGCCGCCCGGGACCGGCTGCTCATCTCCCGGAACTCCCCGAGCACCAGGCCCGCCAGGCCGGGGGTGAAGACGCCCTCACCCGCCCCGGTGGCCCGTACCGCGTCACGGATCTCCTCCGGGGAGGCGGACTTGACGAGGTACCCGCTCGCCCCCGCCTTGACCGCGGCGAGCACGTCGCGCTCCTCGCCGCTGGCGGAGAGGATGAGCACGTTCGTCGACAGGTCGTTGATGGCGGCGCAGACCTCGTCGCCGTTCATCCGCGGCAGGTTGAGGTCCAGGACGAGGACGTCGGGGGTGGTCGCCCGGGTCCGGTGCACGGCCGACGGCCCGTCGGATGCGGTGCCGACGACCTCGATGCCGTTGGCCTCCAGGTCGCGCACGAGCGCCTCCCGCCACAGCGGGTGGTCATCGGCGACGAGCACGGTGAGCGCGGGGGCGGTGGTCATGACCGAGACCCTGCCACGTTTCGCAGCGGCGCGGTGAGGGTCACGGTCGTCCCACCTCCGGCCGGGCTGCGCCAGGTCGCGTCGCCCCCGAGGTCGAGCATCCTCCCGCGGATCGACGAGCTGGCCCCGAGCCGACCCTCGTCCGCGGCCCGCACGAGCCGGTCGGCGGCCATGCCGCACCCGTCGTCGCGCACGACCACCTGCACCTGGTCACCGTCCTGGTCCAGGAGCACCCATGCCCTGGCCCCGTCCCCTGCGTGCTGGGTGACGTTGTCCAGCGCCGCGAGCACGGCCGAGTGGATCTCCCGCGCCACGTCCCGGGGCAGCTCCACGCGCCCGGCCGGCAGCACCACCTCCACCCGGCCACCGCGCAGCGAGGTGAGCAGGCGTGCCAGGTCCACCCGTCCACCGGGCTCGGGCTCCCCCTTCGCGGACGAGGGCTCCCCCGGCAGCGCGGTGATCGGCTCGAGGCGGGCGATGAGAGTACGCAGGGACCGCTCCTGGTCGGCGGCCAGGTCCGCCAGGGCCACCCCTTCGCCGCCCATCTGCCGGCCGCGCCGGTTGATCAGGGCCAGCGCCTGGAGGACGCCGTCGTGCACCTCGCGCCCGATGCGTTCACGCTCGGCGCTGCGCTCGCTCACCGCGACCGCGTGCTCGAGACGGCGCTGGCTCTCGGTCGCGAGGTTGACCGCGAGCCCGACGAGTCCCCCGAGGAGGTAGAGCAGGATGATGTTGTGCCAGGTCAGCTGGCTCTCGTGCTGGGTCTGGACGATGTTCGTGATCGCGATGACGGTGGCCGCGAGCAGGCCGGTGCGCACCCCGCCGTACAACGCGCCCGCCATCACCGGCGCGCCGGCCCAGACGCCGGGCACCGTCGAGATCCCGGCCGTCACCTGCTCCGGCTCGTAGACGATGTTCGTCAGGAAGACGCCGACGACCGCGATGGCCAGCTCGAGGACGATCGCCAGTCGCGTGGGTCGCGGCCGCAAGGGGGCGATGACCGACCACGCGATGACGACGAAGCCGTACACGAGGATGGGCCACCACAGGATGACGTGCTCACGGTGGACGAAGGCGATGAGCCCGCCCGCGTAGATGATCGCGACGAAGCGGTACAGCGCCAGGCCACGGCCCGCGGCACTGCTCATCAACGGGGAGGGGTGGTACTCCCGGATGTCCCGCTGCCCGGCCTCGACGTGCATCTCAGATGTCCCGGGACTCCTCGGACCACGGGTTGGACCCGGCGTCCAGGGCCGCCTCGAGCTCCGGGACGGCGCGGCCCGGGCGGGCGGCCTCCTGCAGCTCGCGGGCGCGGCGGCGGGCACGTACGAGCAGGCGCTCCTTCTCCACCGTGGCGTACATGTCGACGTACTCCTGGCCGGAGAGCTGCATGAGCTCGTACATGATCTCGTCGGTGATCGAGCGCAGGACGAAGCGGTCGCCCTCCATCCCCTCGTACCGGGAGAAGTCCAGCGGCGCACCGATGCGCACCCCGATCCGGCGGATGTTCGGGATGATCTGCCCCGTCGGCTGCGCCTTGTCGGTGTCGATCATGGCGACCGGGAGGACCGGGACCCCGGCGGTCAGGGCCATCCGGGCCACGCCGGTGCGTCCACGGTAGAGGCGCCCGTCGGGCGAGCGGGTGCCCTCGGGGTAGAGCCCGAGCAGCTCACCGGCCTCGAGGATCTTCAGCCCCGAGCGCAGGGCGGCCTCGCTCGCCTTGCCCCCGCTGCGGTCGATGGGGACCTGCCCCACCCCGCGGAAGAAGGCGGCCGTCAGCCGGCCCTTGATGCCGGTGCCGGTGAAGTAGTCCGACTTCGCGAGGAAGGTGACGCGACGCTCGAGCACGAGCGGCAGGAAGATCGAGTCGGAGAAGGAGAGGTGGTTGCTCGCGAAGATCGCCGCACCGTCCTCCGGTACGTGCTCCAACCCCTCGACCCACGGGCGGAAGAGCACCCGTAGCAGGGGACCGACGAAAATCCTCTTGAGGACCCAGTACAACACCGACGCGCCACCTCCTGATCGGTCCGAACTCTAGTGCACGGGGCGGCGCCCGATGCCCCTCTCGTGCGAGGATGGGAGCCGATGGTCCCCGGCCTCGACGACGGAGCAGGAGATGGCGGAGCGGCAGCACCCCGACGAGCGCGACGTCGACGCCATCTTCGAGTCGATCGTCGCCCGGTGGGAGGACGAGGCGCCCGACCCGCAGGGCGGGTCCCGGGCCGGTGACGCGGCCGAGCCGGACGAGGATCCCGGGCAGCGGGACATGGGCGAGCCGGACGAGGACCCCGGGCAGCAGGAGGCGGCCGAGCCACCTCCGGAGGACGACGACGAAGGGGGCCCCCCACCTGCGCGACGCAGCGCCACCAACCCGCCGTGGCGGGTGCCCTCGACGGACACCGACGCGGAGACCGGCGCGACGCCCTCCCCCTTCGCCCACGCGGACTCGGTGCCGTGGCGGGTGGACCCGACGCACTCGGTGGCCGACCTCCTGGGTCAGCAAGACCACCCCGGCGACGCCGACGACGACGAGGGCTTCACCCCGCCGCCGACCCGGCCGCTGCCGCCCTTCTCGGACCGGCTCTTCTGGGGCGCCCTCGTCGGGCTGGTCCTCGGCCCGCTCGGCCTGGTCTGGATGCTCCTCCTCCATCCCGGGGCGGGCTTCCTCACCAAGACCGTCGTCTTCGGCCTGACCATCGGAGGCTTTGCCTGCCTCGTCCTGCGCCAGCCGACCGACCGTGGCGACGACCCCGACGACGGGGCCCGCGTCTGAGGTCCTCCGGCGGGCCTCAGCCGGTGCCGGTCTGGTCCACGTCGGTCTGGTCCACGTCGGTCTGGTCCACGGCGGGCAGGACGAGGCCGCGCTCGCGCGCCCCGCGGACGCCGAGCGACGCGGCGCCGATGAGCCCGGCGTCCGGCCCGAAGCGGGCTGCGGTGATCCGTGCGGCCGGCCGGTATCCGCGCCCGGTCAGTTGACGGGCGAAGGTCTCCCGCGCCGGCCCGAGCAGCAGGTCGCCGGCGGCGCTCACGCCGCCACCGATGACGAAGACCTCCGGGTCGAGCGCGGCCGCGAGGTTGGCCAGACCCACCCCGAGCCAGTGCCCGATCTCCGCGAGCAGCTCGGTCGCGGTCGCCTCTCCGCACCGGGCGATGTCGGTGATGACCGGGCCGGTGAGCCGGGAGGGGTCGCCCTCGACGTGGGCGAGGAGGTCGGCGGCCATCGGCGAGTTCGTCATGGCCAGGCCCTTGGCCTCACGCACGAGCGCGTTGCCGGAGGAGTACTGCTCCCAGCAGCCCCGGTTACCGCACTCGCAGCGCTGGCCGCCGGGGACGACCTGCATGTGGCCGAACTCCCCCGCGATGCCGTAGCGACCACGCACGAGCGCCCCGTCGACGAGGATGGCCCCGCCGATGCCGGTGCCGAGCGTGATCATCACCGCGTGGCTCGCGCCGACGGCGGCACCGAAGCGGTGCTCGGCCCACAGCGCGGCGTTGGCGTCGTTCTCGATGGTGATCGGCAGGTCGATCCGGTGCCCCAGCGACTCGCGCAGCGGCTCGTTGCGCCAGGACAGGTGCGGCGCGAAGACGACCGTCGAGCGGTCCGCCGCGACGAAGCCCGCCGCACCGATCCCGACGGTGCGGGGCCGCTCGAGACCCTCGCCCTCGGCCCGCACGAGCAGCTCGTCGACGACCTCGACGAGGGTGTCCTCCACGACCCGTGGGGCGCTCGAACGGTCCGGGGTGTCGCGGCGGGTCCGCACGAGGATGCGCCCGTCCTCGGCCAGGACCCCGCCCGAGACCTTCGTACCGCCGATGTCCAGGCCGATCGCCGTCCTCACTGGGCGCGCTCGCGAGCCAGGGTCGCGGCGCCCACGATGCCGGCGTCGTTGCCGAGGGTGGCCAGGGCCAGCTCGGGTGAGGGGCGGTGACCCCGCCCCACGAGGCGCCGGCCGAGGGCGGCCAGGGCCGGCTCGAGGAGGAGGTCACCCGCGTCGGCGACGCCCCCGCCGATGACGACGAGGCCGGGGTCGAGCACGGCGCAGACCGAGGCGATGCCCTCGCCCAGGTGGCCGCCGAGCTCGGCGAGGAGCTCGACCGCGGCCTGGTCCCCCTCCCGGGCGGCGTCGGTGATGTCGGTCCCGGTGAGCCGCTCGGGGTCCCCACCGCAGCGCTCGAGCAACCCCTGGGCGTGAGGGGAGGGTGAGGCGACCAGCTCGCGGGCGTTGCGCATCAGCGCCGTGCCCGAGGCGAAGGCCTCCAGGCAGCCGTGGTTGCCGCACCCGCAGCGTGGGCCGTTCGGGTCGAGGACGACGTGCCCGATCTCCCCGCCGATACCGAAGGCGCCGCGCAGCAGCCGGTCGTCGGCGATGCAGCCCCCGCCGACGCCGGTGCCGACGGTGATGAGCACCATGTCGTCGTGGTCGTGCCCGGTGCCGTGCCGGTACTCCCCCCAGGCCGCGGCGCTCGCGTCGTTCTCGACGACGACCTCGCGGCCGACGAGCTCGCCAACCCGTTCGGCCACGGCGACCTCCCGCCACGGGAGGTTCGGCGCGAACCACAGGTGCCCCGTGCGTCCGTCGACGAGTCCCGCGCAGGCCAGGCCGATGCCTGCCACGGGACCGTCGGCGGCCTCGAGCAGGGTGGTGGCCAGTGCGGCGATGGCCTCGAGGATGCCCTCGGTGTCGTCCGGGGTCGGTGCCTGGTCACGGTGGCTGATGCGACCGTCCTCGTCCACGAGGGCACCGGCCAGCTTCGTCCCTCCGATGTCGATCCCGACCGCCGAGCGGCCACGTCCCTCGTCGCTCATGCCCCACTCCCCGTCCCGGTCCCGGTGACCGAATCGTCGTCGTGCACCTCGATCGGCACGCCCCGGCGCGTGAGCGGGACGTACTCGGGTGCCTCGTGCAGGTCGACGCCGAGCACCCCGGCGACACCCTCGGTCCCGAGCATCGCCCGGGTGATCGCCTCCGCGAGGAGGCTCGCGCCGGTCATCGCCTGCTGGGTGGTCACCCGGTCCAGGGCGCGCAGGTCCTCGCCGAGCTCCTCGAGGTCCACCTCGGAGAGGATGCGCAGCAGCTGGACGACGACGTCGCCGACGTCCTGCTCCCCCGCGGGGTCGGTCGTCTCGTCCTCACGCACGCGGCCACACCGCCTCGTCCGGGGTCATCGTCACGGTGAGGACGCCGCCGCTGACACCCGCCCGCTGCACGTCGCAGCGGCGCAGCACGGAGGGCAGCAGCACCCGGCGTGAGCGGCCGGCGCACTCGAGGAGCAGCTCGTCCTCGTGCCGCACGAGCTGCAGGTCACCGGCCTGCATCCCGGGGAGCGCGACCCGGAAGACCCACGTGCCGTCGACGCGCTCGACCTCCGGTGCCGGTGACCCGACGGGCTCGGGCAGGTACTCGACGCCGGTCCCTCCCGGTGGGTGGACGGCGGTGAGCGTGCGGCCACGCAGCGCGAGCAGCACCTCCGCGTCCGCTCGGCGGACCGCGCCGGCCGCGCCCGGCGGCGGGGCCAGGTGCAGGGCGGTCTGCTCGGGGTCGCTCAGCGCCTCGTCGAGGAGGGTGAGCAGCTCCTCGCCCTCGCGAAGGGCGCTGAGCAGGGCACTCGTCGGGGCCGGGAGCGAACCGATGCCCGGAGGGGCGACGAGCACCTCCCACCGGGCGATGACGGGGACGAACGCGGCCAGGGCCCGGCCGACGCGCTGGGGCAGGTCGAGCAGGCGGGCGACCTCGAGCGGCACCTCGGCGACGAGGTCGTGCCGCGACACCCGGGCCTGCTGGAGGTCGCGGGCCAGGCGCAGCAGCGCCGGCAGCTCGGACGGCAGGGCCCGGTGGATGACGTCGGCGACGACCGGGGCGGGCAGATCCAGTGCCGCGAGCAGCCGGTCCAGGTGCATCTCGATCGCGCCGACCACCGGGTCCGTGGGGGGCTCCGCGGCGGAGGGTCGGACCACGCGGTGGTCGGGGCGAAGGGCGGTGCGCAGGCGAGCGGTCACCGCTTCGCCGTGCTCACCGCCCCCGATGACGAGATGGACTCCCACGAGCTCCTCAGGCTTCGGCGCGCTTCTTGAGGTCACGCAGCGCGGTGTCGACGATGACCTTCTCGGCCTTGCGCTTGAGCATGCCGAGCATGGGGACCTTGACGTCGACGGTGAGCTCGTAGGTCACCTCGGTCCCGCCGTCGGTCTCGGTGAGGGTGTAGGAGCCGTCCATGGCCTTGAGCACGCTCGCCTCGACGAGGGTCCAGGAGGCCACCCCGCTGCCGCTCTCCTCGACGTCCCACGTGTAGTCGAGGGTGTAGGTGTCCTTGATGGCTCCGGCATCGAGGGAGAAGCGGGCCCGGTCGGGCCATCCGTCGCCGTCCTCGGAGAGGATCTCGACCTGCGTGATCTCCTTGGCCCAGTCGGGGTAGGCCTCGAGGTCGGCGATGATGTCGAGGACCTCCCCCGCGGGGGCCTCGACGACGATGCTGGAGCGCGTGGTGTCCGCCATGGCGCGCAGACTACCGTGCAGGCCGTCCGGGCGACCGACCCTCCAGGCGGTCCTTGATCACAAAGAGGGCCCCCTTCCAGCGTCGGCGGTGCCGGCCGACCCAGCCTCGACCGCCGCGTCGCCGGGTCCCGTGGAGGAAGTGGTGCACGATCGTGCCGCCGCCCGTCTCCTCCAGCCAGATCTCGAGACGGCCCTCGACGTCGCCGGACGCGTGCCAGCGCACCCCCTTCGCCCCGCGGTCCTGGAGGACCTCGCGCTCCAGACCCGGCCACAGCGTGTCGAGCAGCCCGGGGCGGTCCAGCTCGGCGCGCACCCGGGAGGGCGCCGCACGCACGAAGGTCTCGTCGACGACGTCGACGACGCGGTCTCGGGCAAGCATCCGCACAGACTATGGCTCCCGTCACGTGACGCTGCACGCCACGCCCGCACCGGGCCCCGGTAGGGTCACGCACGAGTGCGCCCTCGTGGCGCCACGACAAGCGGTGAACCGGTGACGAAGGAGAGACCCGTGAACGACAGCTCGATGCCCCGGATCGTCGAGGGCGACCCGCAGGACTCCCTCGCCGACCTCCCCGGTCGCAACGCGGCGAAGAACCCGCAGCGGGCTGCCTTCTCGGTCAAGGAGGCCGACTCCTGGCGCGATGTCACCGCCGCGCAGTTCAACAAGGACGTGCGCGACCTGGCCAAGGGCCTCATCGCCGCGGGTCTGGAGCCCGGCGACCGGCTCGCCCTCATCGCCCGCACCCGGTACGAGTGGACGGTCATCGACTTCGCGACCTGGTCCGCCGGCGGTGTCGTGGTCCCGGTCTACGAGACCAGCTCGGCCGAGCAGGTCGAGTGGATCGTCAAGGACTCCGGGACGACGCTGATGATCGTCGAGACGGCCAAGCACCAGGCCACCGCCACCGAGGCCGTCACCGACCAGCCCGACGTCCGCAACCTCTGGGTCATCGACAACGGCGACCTGGACACCATCGTGGCCGGCGGCACCGACGTCAGCGAGGAGGACCTCGACGCCCGCATCGCCGGTCGGACCCGCGACTCGGTCGCGACGATCATCTACACCTCGGGCACGACCGGGCGCCCCAAGGGCTGCGAGCTGACCCACGACAACTTCCTCGGGCTCGCCGAGAACACCCACGCGAAGATGAGCGAGATCATCGACAAGGAGGGCTCGGCCACGCTGCTCTTCCTCCCCCTCGCGCACGTCTTCGCGCGCTTCATCGAGATCCTCGCCGTCACGGGCCAGGTCCGGATGGGCCACAGCGCGGACATCGCGAACATCCTCGATGACTTCCAGGCCTTCAAGCCGACCTTCATCCTCGCCGTGCCGCGGGTCTTCGAGAAGATCTACAACAAGGCCAACGAGCAGGCCACCGCCGGCGGGAAGGGCAAGATCTTCACCAAGGCCGCCGAGACCGCCATCGCCTGGTCCGAGGCGCAGGACACCGGCTCGGTGCCGCTGAAGCTCAAGCTCCAGCACGCGGTCTTCGACAAGCTCGTCTACTCCACGCTGCGCTCGAAGATGGGCGGCCGGGTCGAGTACGCCGTCTCCGGCGGCGCCGCGCTCGGGACCCGCCTGGGCCACTTCTTCCGCGGCATCGGCGTGACGATCCTCGAGGGCTACGGCCTCACCGAGACCACGGCCCCGGCCACGGTCAACCTGCCGTCGCGGACGAAGATCGGCACCGTCGGGCTCCCGCTGCCAGGCGTCTCGATCCGCATCGCCGACGACGGCGAGGTGCTCATCAAGGGCGTGAACATCCTCAAGGGCTACCACGGCAACGAGAAGGCGACCAGCGAGTCGATCCAGGACGGCTGGTTCCACACCGGGGACCTGGGCAGCCTGGACGAGGACGGCTACCTGAAGATCACCGGCCGCAAGAAGGAGATCCTCGTGACGGCGGGCGGCAAGAACGTCGCCCCGGCCGTCCTCGAGGACCGGCTGCGCGCCCACCCGCTCGTCAGCCAGTGCCTCGTCGTCGGTGACGCCAAGCCCTTCATCGCGGCGATCATCACCCTCGACGAGGAGATGCTCCCGGGCTGGGCGGCCAACAACGGCCTGGGCTCGCTGACGGTCGAGGAGGCGCGGACCAACGAGCAGGTCATCGCCGAGGTGCAGTCGGCCGTCGACGAGGCGAACAAGGCGGTCTCCAAGGCGGAGTCGATCCGCAAGTTCTCCATCCTCGGCGAGGACTTCACCGAGGAGAACGGCACGCTGACCCCGTCCCTGAAGCTCAAGCGCAACGTGATCATGGCCGACTACGAGGACGAGGTCGAGGCCCTCTACGGCAGCTGAGTCATCACCCCACGTCCCGGGTCAGCTCCCGGTACTCCGACCAGGGCTCGCGCACCGCGCGGGCCCTGGTCGCCGTCTCGGCACCCACCAGCCCGCTCGCGACGAGCCGGGAGACGACCTCCCGCTCCCGACGGTCCAGGGGAAGGCCGTCCGGCTCCTCGAGCCGCTCGGGAGCATCCAGCGCGGTGACCATGCAGTCCGCGCACCCGACGTGCTGCACGGGGCAGGTGGAGCAGTCGATCAGCAGCGGGGCTCCGGGTCGACGGTCCATGTCCGTCACCTCCTCCTCGATCCGGGGCCTTCCCGGTCGATCACCACGCTAGGAGCAGCCACCGACAGCCCACGCCCGGCGAGCGTCGACGGCCCGGCCGGACACCCGTCGGCGACGGCCGCCGGGCCCTCGTGAGGACCTCAGCACCAGGTCACCCGGCGGCCGTGGCCGTGGGCCCAGCCCAGCGCCTGGCCGTCCAGGGCCAGGCAGAAGTCGGACTCGGAGCCCACGCACGTCGCGGTGGCGGTGACCCCGGGGAGGACCTCTCCCCCTTCGTTGCTGACCCAGTGCGCCCGCCCACCACCGGCGCGCACCTCCTCGACGACCCCCGTCACGAGGTCCGGCCAGCGCCGACGGCCCTCCGCGTCGAGGTAGGCGAGGACGGCCGTGTGCAGGATGACCAGGGTCGCCTCCGGAGCGGCCTCACGGGCCCGGGCGACGAGTGGCGGCAGGTCGCGGAGCAGGTCCCCCTCCACGACGTCGACCGGGACCTCGGCGACCGCCTCGACCGCGGCGGCCAGCCGCCGGCGACGGTCCTCGTGCTCGGGCCACACGAGCGTCTCGAGCCACCTCGCCTCGCCCTCGTCCGTGAGGTCGACCGGGTGCAGGTCGATCCCGCCCCGCCAGGCCACGTCTGGCAGGCGTGACGGCAGCGGCGCCTCCCCGTGGACCCGGCAGCCGAGCACGACGGGGCTCGGCCCGTCGACGGGGTCGAGGCCGCGCAGGGCGATCCCGTGCGCATCGGTGTAGCGGTAGGAGTAGCGGTCCGGGTGCAGGCACAGCCCCCCGCTGGCGCCGACCTCGAGGAGCGCCAGCGGGCCCGGGAGCCCCGCGAGCACCGGGAGCAGCGCGGCGCACCGGCCGACCTCGTTGGTCTGGGTCGCCCGCTCGAGGATCGTCGCGCGCACCGCCCCCCACTGCTCCACGAGCACCGTCCGCAGGCCGGAATAGGGGCCGGGGGCCGCGGCACCGTGCCAACGCCCGGCCGCGAAGACGAGGTTCGGCTGGCGCTTCGGGACGGGCAGCTCCTGGAGCAGCCGCAGCACCTCGTCGTCCTCGGCGAGCTCGTCCGCCCACGCGGCGAAGGTCGCGGACTCCCCCTTCGCCTCGGTCCGCGCGAAGTGCCGGTAGAAGGCGACGATGTCGTCCAAGGAGTCCGTGCTCTGCATGCCGTGAGCCTTCCACACCCGGCCGGCGGACCGGCACCCCGCGCGGCCTCCCCCGCGTTGTCGGTGCTCCTGCCTACGGTCGGAGCCATGTTGGTCGTGCAGGACAGGCTGGGTGAGATCGGCACCCCCCTCTCGGAGGTCACCTTCGTCGTCGTCGACCTGGAGACCACCGGTGGGTCGGTCCGCGACTGCGGCATCACGGAGATCGGTGCCGTGAAGGTGCGGGGCGGGGAGGTCCTCGGGGAGCTGCAGACCTTCGTCGACCCGGGTGAGCCGATCCCGGCCTTCATCCAGTCCCTCACCGGGATCACCGACGCGATGGTCGCCGACGCGCCCCGCACGGGCGAGGCGGTCGCCACCTTCCTCGAGTTCGCGCAGGGAGCGGTGCTCGTCGCGCACAACGCCGGCTTCGACATCGGCTTCCTCAAGGCGGCCTGCGCAGCGCACGACCTGCGCTGGCCGGCGCCCGCCGTGCTCGACACGGTGCGGCTCGCGCGTCAGGTGGTCACGCGGGACGAGACGCCCAACCACAAGCTCTCCTCCCTGGCGCGGGTCTTCGGGGCGAGGACCACCCCGGACCACCGGGCGCTGCACGACGCCCGGGCCACGGTCGACGTGCTCCACGGTCTCATCGGGCGCCTCGGCGGGGTGGGAGTGGACACCCTCGAGGAGCTGACGTCGTACACGAGCCGGGTCACCGACGCCCAGCGCCGCAAGCGCCACCTCGCCGACGACCTGCCGCACGCGCCGGGGGTGTACGTCTTCACCGGTGACGGTGGCGAGCCGCTCTACGTCGGCACCTCCGTGGACATCCGCACCCGGGTGCGCAGCTACTTCACCGCCTCCGAGCAGCGCCGCCGGATGGGCGAGATGGTCCGCCTGGCCACGGGGGTGACCCCGATCGTGTGCGCGACGACGCTCGAGGCGCAGGTGCGCGAGCTGCGTCTCATCGCCCAGCACAAGCCGCGGTACAACCGGCGCTCGCGCAACCCCGAGCGGGTCTGGTGGCTCAAGCTCACCGACGAGGCCTTCCCGCGGCTCTCGATCGTGCGCAAGGTCGGACCGGACGACCTCGCCTTCGCGGGGCCCTTCGGCGCCCGAGGAGCCGCGGAGGAGGCGATGGCCGCGATCCACGACGTCGTCCCGCTCCGCCAGTGCCTGACCCGGATCTCGCCGCGCCGCCCGACGTCCCCGTGCGCCCTGAAGGACATGGGTCGCTGCTGCGCCCCCTGCACCGGTGAGGTGGCCCCGGCCGAGTACGCGACCACCGTCGCGGAGGCCGTGGCGGTGCTCGTCGGCGACTCCCGCTCGGCGGTGGCCGCCCTGCGGGAGCGGATGCGCCGGCTCTCCGCGGACGAGCGCTTCGAGGAGGCTGCGCAGCTGCGCGACCGGCTGGGCACGCTCGTGCGCGCGGCCTCGCGCAGCCAGCGCGCGGCGCCGGTGACCGCGGCCGCCGAGATCATCGCCGCCCGCCGCACCCCCCGGGGTGGCTGGGACCTGGTCTGCGTGCGCCACGGGAAGCTCGCCGGCAGCAGCCACGCCCCCTCCGGGGCCGACCCGATGCCGTACGTCGAGGCGCTGCGGGCCAGCGCGGAGGTCGTCGCCCCGCCGAGCGGGCCGGGCACGAGCGCGCTGCCCGAGGAGACCGAGCTCGTCCTGCGCTGGCTGGACGCCGAGGGCACCCGGCTGGTCGACATCGACGGTGAGTGGACCTGCCCCGTCGGCGGCGCCACCGGCGCGCACGACGAGCTCGCTCCTGCTCTAGGGTGGGCCTCGTGATCACCGCCATCGTGCTCGTCCATGCAGAGGTCGACCGGATCCCCGAGGTCGCCGAGACCATCGCCGACCTCGAGGGCGTCACCGAGGTGTACTCGGTCGCCGGGGACGCGGACCTCATCGTCATGGTGCGCGTGCGCGAGCACGAGGATCTCAACGACGTCATCGCCGGTCGGCTCAACCGCGTCGAGGGCGTCGTGCGCACCGCGACCCACATCGCCTTCCGCGCCTACAGCCGTCACGACCTCGACGAGGCCTTCTCCATCGGCCTCGAGTAGGCGTCGCTCCTCCCCCTTCGCCTCCGGTGGGCATCGCTCAGGCCACGTCGCGCCGGCTGTCACCTCCCGAGGGAGATGCGCACCTACCGGCACATCTCCTGAGGGAAGGTCCCACCCCGGCTGGCCTTCCCTCAGGACATGCGCACCCCAGGTCTCACCCTCGGGGTGAGGTCGAGGGTTTCGGTGCGGGCAGATCGGGCAGGTCGGTGGCCGACGGTCAGGAGGAGGCGTGAGCGGTGGTCGCCCGGACCCAGCGGGCGAGCTGGTCAGCGGCCCGGCCGGAGTCGAGCACGTCCTCGATCGTGTCCATCCCCGCGCGCACGGCCGCGGTCGGGTCGGCGGGGAGCCGACCACCGGACTGCGCGAGGGCCACGGCCGCGCCGGCGTTGAGGACGACGGCATCACGGACCGCCCCTCGTTCACCGGCGAGGAGCCGGGTGGTTACGGCGGCGTTCTCCCGTGCGTCCCCGCCACGAAGGGCCTCCAGCGGACTGCGGGTGAGCCCGACCGCCTCGGGGGTGAGGCTCGTCTCCGCGATCTCGCCGCCGGCGACCCACCACACGTGCGAGGAGTCGCCCACGGACAGCTCGTCCAGGCCGTCGTCCCCGCGGAAGACGAGCGCGGAGGTGCCCCGCTGGGCGAAGACTCCCGCCATGAGCGGCGCGATACGGGCGTCGGCGACGCCGACGACCGACATCTGCGGGCGCGCCGGGTTCGTCATCGGCCCGAGGACGTTGAGCGCCGTGCCGACACCGAGATCACGGCGCGGTGCGGCGGTGTGCCGGAAGGAGGGGTGGAAGGTCTGCGCGAAGCAGAACGTGATCCCGGCCTCGTGCGCCACGTCGGCCAGCCGCGCCGGCTCCAGGGACAGGTCGACCCCCAGCGCCTCGAGGACGTCCGCGGAGCCGGACTTCGAGGAGGCGGCACGGTTGCCGTGCTTGACGACCGTCGTCCCGGTCGCGGCGATGCAGACCGCCGACATCGTCGAGATGTTCACCGTCCCGGCACGATCGCCACCGGTCCCGACGATGTCCAGGGTCGGGCCGTCGACGGCGATCGGCAGGGCGTGCTCGAGCATGACGTCCGCCAGCGCCCGTAGCTCGGTGACGGTCTCCCCCTTCGCCCGCAGGGCCACGAGGAAGCCGGCGATCTGGGTCGGGGCCGCGTCCCCGGACATGATCTCGCGCATCGCCCACGACGTCTCCTCACCATCGAGGTCGCGCCCGGCGATCAGCGTCGTGAGCACGTCCGGCCAGGTGAGATCGGCCCGGCCGGCGTCCCTCATCGCGCGGCCTGCTCCCGCGCGACCCTGGCCACGGTGTCGGAGAGCGCGATCGGGTCCAGCGGGTGCGGCACCACGGCGTCGGCCATGGACCAGGTGGCCAGCCACCCGTCCTGGGGCCGGCCGGTGAGGACGATGACCGGGGGGCATTCGAAGATCTCGCCCTTGAGCTGTCGGCACAGACCCATGCCGCCGAGCTTCGCCGCCTCCCCGTCGAGGATGAGCAGGTCCAGCCCGCCCCCCTCGACCGCCTCGACGACCCCCGGGCCGGTGGCGCACTCGTGCCAGCTGCTCACCTCCACGTCCTTGGCCGGATGCCGGCCTACGGCCGCACGCACCGTGTCGCGCGTGGTGATGTCGTCGCTGTGCAGCAGCACCCGGAGGCTGATCGGGGCGCCGTCGCCCGCACCGTTCGCGGGCCGGGCCGGGCTGCTCTGAGGGGTACCGGTCATGTGCCCGATCGTAGCGTTCCAGGGGCCCGCGACACTCGTGGAGGGGGGTGGCGCACAACCACTTCCGGTTGAGTCCATAATGGGCGCGTGGCCTCTGCACCTTCCTTGTCTTCCAACGGACCCGCGTCCATCCCGACGGACCCCGCCCTCGGGCCGGTGAGCCGGCCCAACATGGCGTCTGTCGGAACCATCGTCTGGCTCTCCAGCGAGCTGATGTTCTTCGCGGGGCTCTTCGCCATCTTCTTCACGATCCGGTCGATGCGACCGGAGCAGTGGGCGGAGCACGGCGCCCAGCTCAACGTGCCGTACGCCGCGGCCAACACCTTGATCCTCGTGGTCTCGTCGGTGTGGTGCCAGCTCGGCGTCCTCAAGGCCGAGCACGGCCAGAAGTCCCGCACGGGCTCACTGCTCAACATCGGTGGCTGGGGGATGCGGGAGTGGTACGTCCTCACCTACATCTTCGGTGCGGTCTTCGTCGCCGGTCAGGTCATGGAGTACGCCACGCTCGTCACCGAGGGCGTGAACATCGCGGCCGACTCCTGGTCCTCCGTCTTCTACCTGACCACCGGGCTGCACGGCATCCACGTCACCGGCGGCCTCATCGCCTTCCTGCTGATCATCGCCCGCACCTACACGACCCGCGACTACAGCCACGCGCAGCAGACCGGGGCGGTCGTGACCTCGTACTACTGGCACTTCGTCGACGTCGTCTGGATCGCCCTGTTCGCGGCGATCTACCTCCTCGGGTGATGTCATGAGCCAGCACAAGGACCCCTCTCGCCGCAAGACCACAGGACTCGCCATGCCCAAGATCTCCCGCCGCCATCCCGCGGCGATCGCCCTGCTGCTCATGCTGGGCCTCCTCTTCACCGGTGCCGCGTACGCGGCGGTCGCGCCGCAGGAGGCCAAGGCCTCCACCTCCGCCTCCGGTGACGCCGAGAACGGCCGCAAGCTGTTCGTCGCCAACTGCGCGAACTGCCACGGGGCCAACGGCCTGGGCATCGACGAGCTCGGCCCGAGCCTGGCCGGCGTCGGCGCGGCCTCCGTCGACTTCCAGATGGGCACCGGCCGCATGCCGATGACCGAGCCCGGCGTGCAGGCCGCCGACGACCTGCCGCGCAAGTTCAGCGACGAGGAGATCTCCGACATCGCCGCCTACGTCGCGACGCTCGGCCCGGGCCCGGCCATCCCCGAGGAGAAGTACACCGACGCCGCCAAGGGCGACCCGGGCAAGGGCGGGGAGATCTTCCGCGTCAACTGCGCGATGTGCCACAACAGCGCGGGCGCGGGCGGCGCCCTCACCCGCGGCAAGGACGCCCCGCCGCTGCAGGGCGTCTCCGGCAAGCACATCTACGAGGCCATGGAGACCGGCCCGCAGTCGATGCCGGTCTTCAACGACGCGAACCTCAGCGCCGAGGACAAGCGCGACGTCATCGCCTACATCAAGGGGCAGGAGAAGGCCGGCAACCCGGGCGGTAACCCGCTCGGCGGCTACGGCCCGGTGCCCGAGGGCCTCTTCGTCTGGACCGCCGGTCTGGGCATGCTCGTCGGCGCCGCCATCTGGCTTGGTGCCAAGTCCTCCTGACCACGTCCACTCGCCACACAGACAGGACCGCGACACATGAGTGAGCACACCCCGACAGGGGCCCAGCCGGAGGAACCCACGGGTTCCTCCCCGGCGCGCCTCGACCAGGGTCACGTGCAGGGTTCCGGGGGCATCCCGGAGCGCTTCGAGAACCCGGGGCTCCCGCCCCACGTGCTGCGCAACGCCGACCGCGACGAGAAGGCCGCCAAGCGTGCCGAGATCCAGGTGGCAGGGCTCTTCCTGCTCTCCATCCTGGGTACGCTCCTCTTCGTCGTCGCCTACTTCATCGTCGACGTCGACGACGCGGTGTGGGTGCCCTTCACCAACGAGATGAGCGCGGCCAACCTGCTCCTCGGGATCGGCCTGGCGCTGAGCCTGCTCGGCATCGGCCTCGGCGCGGTCCACTGGGCCAAGACGCTGATGCCCGACACCGAGGTCGTCGAGATGCGTCACCCCCTCCGCTCGGCACAGGAGGACCGTGACGACTTCGTCGACACGATGGTCGAGACCGGCGCCAAGGGTTCTCAGATCAACCGTCGTCCGCTGCTGAAGGCGACCTTCGGCGGCGCCATGGGTCTCTTCGCCCTGCCGCTGGTCGTCCAGCTCGCCGGGTCGCTCGGCCCCCTGCCGAAGAACGACCTCTCCGTGACGTACTGGAACGGCGAGAAGCAGCCCGACGGCAGCTACAAGCCGCACAAGTGGCGGCTGCACAAGGACCCGGAGGACACCCCGATCCGTCCGGCCGACGTCACCATCGGCTCGGTCTTCCACATCCAGCCCGAGGGCCTCCTCGAGATGGAGCACGAGATGCAGAACGAGATGGCCAAGGCCTCCGTGCTGCTCATGCGTCTGGACCCGGAGGACTTCCAGGACACGGACAAGGGACGCAAGGCCCGCAGCTGGGGGTACGAGGGCATCGTGGCCTACTCCAAGGTGTGCACACACGTCGGGTGCCCGGTCGGCCTCTACGAGCAGACCACCCACCACCTGCTCTGCCCGTGCCACCAGTCCACGTTCGACGTGACGAACGACTGCGAGGTCGTCTTCGGCCCGGCTGGCCACCCCCTGCCGCAGCTGAAGATCACCGTCGACAGCGAGGGCTACCTCATCGCCGACCAGCCCTTCCAGGAACCGGTTGGCCCGAGCTTCTGGGAGCGTGGAGAATAATGACCGCCAATGCCCGCCCCGCCGACGCACTGCGCGCGGACGACGCCCCCCGTCAGGCACCCTTCTCCCCCGGCGTGAAGAGGGTCGGCGGCGTCGCCGGCTGGATCGACGACCGGACCGGCGCCGCGAAGGGCGTCGGGTACCTCATGAAGAAGGTCTTCCCGGACCACTGGTCCTTCATGCTCGGTGAGATCGCCATGTACTCGATGATCGTGTGCATGCTCACCGGGGTCTTCCTGACCTTCTGGTTCGACCCCTCGATGGCCCACACGGTCTACGAGGGCAGCTACGCACCGCTCAACGGTGTGGAGATGTCCCGCGCCTACGCCTCCACCCTCGACATCTCGTTCGAGATCAAGGGCGGCCTGCTCATCCGGCAGATCCACCACTGGTCGGCGCTGCTGTTCATCGTGGCCCTGTCGGTGCACATGCTGCGCGTGTTCTTCACCGGCGCGTTCCGCAAGCCGCGTGAGCTGAACTGGGTCATCGGCTGCGTCCTCTCCCTGCTCGCCCTCATCGAGGGCTTCGCCGGGTACTCCCTCCCGGACGACCTGCTCTCGGGCACGGGCCTGCGGGCCGCGCAGGGCTTCATGGTGGCCGCCCCGGTCATCGGCAGCTACCTCAGCTACGCGCTCTTCGGCGGTGGTTTCCCGAGCGAGGAGATCATCCCGCGCCTGTACTCGGTGCACATCCTGCTGCTGCCGGCTCTGCTCATCGGGCTCTTCACGCTGCACATCGTGCTCGTGGCCGTGCAGAAGCACACCCAGTACCCCGGGCCCGGCAAGACCAACGACAACGTCGTCGGCTTCCCCGTCATGCCGGTGTACGCCGCCAAGGCCGGAGGATTCTTCTTCATCGTCTTCGGTGGGATCGCGCTGATGTCGGCCCTGGTCCAGATCAACGCGGTCTGGGTCCACGGCCCCTACATGCCGAACGCCACGACCGCCGGCGCCCAGCCGGACTGGTACATGGGCTTCCCCGACGGTGCGCTGCGTCTGCTGCCCGGCTTCCTGGAGTTCGAGACCTTCGGCTTCACCTGGGCGTGGCCGGTCATCATCGGTGCCCTCATGGTCATCCCCGCCTTCTACGGCGGCATGATCGCCTATCCCTTCATCGAAGCGTGGGTCACCGGTGACAAGCGTGAGCACCACCTGCTCGACCGTCCCCGGAACAACCCGACGCGCACCGGCCTGGGCATGGCGGCCCTGACCCTGTACGGGGTCTTCATGTTCGCCGCGAGCAACGACATCATGGCGATCAAGTTCGGGATGTCGATCAACGACATCACGATCGCGCTGCGGATCCTCACCTTCGCCGGCCCGCTGATCGCCTTCTGGGCCACCCGACGGATCTGCCTGAGCCTGCAGCGTCACGACCGTGACCGGGTCCTCCACGGCCGCGAGAGCGGTCGGATCGAGCGGGGCGCGGGGGGTTCCTTCGAGGAGATCCACGAGCCGCTCGACGCGTACACCCGGTGGACGCTGGTCCAGCACGAGGGCACCCCGCCGCTGGAGCTGGAGCCGGCCACGGACGAGAACGGCATCCCGTCCAAGGGTCGCCGCGCCCGCAAGATCCGCGCGGCGCTGCACCGCTTCTACTTCGCCGGGGTGATCGAGCCGGTCACCCCCGCGGAGCTCGAGGCGGCGCACCACGAGCACGACGAGATCGAGTCGGGCGAGAAGGTGTCCACGCACTGACCGCCCACGTGATCGACGAGCAGCAGGCCCCGGAGGACTTCCTCCGGGGCCTGCTCCCGTGAACATGGCCGTCGGGACCGGGCCCGCTCCCCCGGCGCGGCCGGCCCCTCTCGCCCTGACGGTGGTCCTGCTGGCGTGCCTGGGGATGTTCGGTCCCTTCTCCATCGACACGACCTTCCCCGCCTTCGCCGCCATGGGCGATCAGTTCGGGGCCTCGGATGCGGCGATGCAGCTGGTCATCTCCGCCTACCTCGCCGCCTTCGCGGCGATGAGCCTCTTCCACGGGCCGATCAGTGACGCGGTGGGCCGCAAGCCGGTCATGGTCACCGGGGCGGCGGTCTACGCGCTGGCCTCGATCGGGTGCGCCCTCTCCCCTTCGCTGCCCGTGCTCCTCGCCTTCCGGGTCCTCCAGGGGGTCTCCGCCGGCGCCGGGACCATCGTCTCCCGGACGGTCGTCCGCGACCTCTTCGACGGGGCCCGCGCCCAGCAGCTGATGAGCGTGGTGGCGATGATCTTCGCCCTCGGGCCGGCGATCGCCCCGATCGTCGGCGGCTGGTTGCTCCTCCTCGGCCCGTGGCCGCTGATCTTCTGGTTCCTCTGCCTCTTCGGTGCGGCGATCGCCGTCACGGTGCTCGCGCTGCTGCCCGAGAGCCACCCGCCGGCGAGTCGCACCCCCTTCGACGTGCGGACCATCCTCGCCAGCGTGGGGCAGGTGAGCCGACGACGCAGCTTCCAGATCCTCTGCGGCGCCCAGGCCTTCTCCTTCGCCGGCCAGTTCCTCTACATCGCGGCCGCACCGATCTTCGTCGTCTCCCTGCTCGGCAAGGGCCCGCAGGACTTCTGGGTCTTCTTCGTGCCGATGGTGGCGGCGATGATCCTCGGCTCCTTCACCAACGCCCGGCTCGCCGGGCGGGTCCG
Organism: uncultured Janibacter sp.; assembly: GCA_964430615.1. GTDB lineage: Bacteria > Actinomycetota > Actinomycetes > Actinomycetales > Dermatophilaceae > Janibacter. Next base: position 75,913 of record CAYSGN010000002.1, read on the forward strand.
CGGTCATGTGCTGGTGTCCGGAGGGCAGGTCGTGGCGATCTGCGGCGCCGTGCTGGGCCTCGTGCTGGCCGTCTCCCCGGCGGGCGGGTCCCTGCCCTGGGCCGTCGTCGGCCCCACCGCCATCGCCTTCGGCACCGGCATCTCCCTCCCCGTCTACCAGCTGACCGTGCTCGACGCGGTGCCGCACGCCCGCGGGACGGCGGCCTCGGTCTCGACCTTCGCGATGCTCGTCCTCAACGCGCTCATGGCCACCGTCGTCGTCCCCGTCGCGGCCACGAGTCTGGCCGGCCTGGCCGCCACGAGCCTCGCGCTGCTCGTCCTGGGCATCGTGCTCTTCCACGTCCACCGAGCCGGCGCGGACCATCTGGACCCGCTCCCCGCCGGCACTCCCGCTCCGGAGGTGAGCTGATGATCCAGATCAGTCCAGAGGACTTCGACGACGCCGTGCGCGATGCCCTCGACGAGGTGCCCACCGAGCTGATGGACATGCTCGACAACGTGGCCTTCTTCGTCGAGGAGGAACCCTCGGCCGAGCACGCGGACCCGGGCCTGAGCGAGGCGGAGAACGCCGAACTGCTCGGCATCTACCTCGGCACCCCGCTCACCGAGCGGGACGGCGGCTGGGAGATGGGCGCGCTGCCCGACCGGATCATCCTCTTCCGGGGCCCCTTGAGCAGGATGTGCGACGACCTCGCACAGCTGCGTGAGGAGATCGCCGTGACGATCGTCCACGAGGCGGGCCACCACGTCGGGATCGACGAGGACCGGCTGCACGAGCTCGGCTGGGGGTGAGCCTCAGCGCAGAGCGCTCTGCCCCTGCCACTCCTGCCAGTCGTACTGCCACACGCCGATCCCTTCTGTCGGCTGGAACTCCCGGTCGGACCCGGTGAAGTTCACCGGGTCCCCGGGGATGGAGTTCTCGTAGAACCACTCGGCGTTCTGCGGCGCCATGTTCACGCACCCGTGGGAGACGTTCTCGCTGCCCTGGGCGCCCACCGACCAGGGGGCAGAGTGGACGAACTCACCGGTCCAGGTCACCCGAACGTTGTAGTCGGTCTCGACCTTGTAGTAGCCGGGCTCGCCCTTCTCGATCCCGACCGTCTCGGAGTCCATCGTCATCTCGCGCTGCTTGCCGATGACGACCTTCAGACCCGACCGGGTCTCGGTCTCCTTCCCGGGGCGGCCGCTGCTGACCGGGAAGGTCTTGATCGTCTGGCCACCACGCGTGACGTGCATCTCGTGCGCGGGGATGTCCACCTCGGAGAACTGCTGCCGCCCGATGGTCATCGACCCGGTGCTGCTCTCCTCGACCCACGTGCCCGGTGCGGTCTGGAACCCCTGGAGCGGCGCGTTGATCTGCACCTTCGTCCCCGGCTCCCAGTACTCCTTGGGGCGCCACATCAGCTGGCGGTCGTCGAGCCAGCCCCAGCTCCCCTTCGCCTCGGTGCTGCTCGTGACCGAGACCGCCTGCTCGATCTCCTTGCGGTACTCCTTCGCGACCGGCTCCTCGAACTGGATGCTCACGGGCATGGCCACGCCCACCGTCCAGCCGTTGTAGACGATGTCGTAGCGAGCCCGCTCCTTCGGCTCGAGGGTGCTGAAGGTGCTCTTCCTGGTCGTGCGTTTCCCCCCGGGCCCGGTGGCGACCGCCCGCACGACGTAGTCGGTGTCGGGTGCCAGCCGCTCCTCGGAGGTCCACCCGCCCTGCTCCCGGCTGCCCTCGACGCTCTCCCCGTCGGCGGTGGTGACCCGGACGGACGTGAGCTCACCGCCCTTCGCCGCCACCCGGACGGGGGCGTCCGGGCGCACGCCGGTGCTCTCGGCGGCCGGGCTGATCTGCAGCCGGACGTCCTGCCCCGCGCCGTCCGCGTCGGCGTCGGTGGTCTTCGCGTTCGACGTGGCGGTGCAGCCGGTCAGCGCCAGCCCGCCGGCCAGCACGACGGCCAGCACGGCAGGCGTGTGCCGCCCCCTCGACGTCCTCATCATCGTCCCCCTTCGTCAGCTCGGCGCGTCGGCGCCGGTCATGACCGTCCAGAGCATGCCACTGGGGCCACAGAGCGAGTCCGTGGCCCCAGTCGACGGTTGTGCGTGCGGCTCAGTGCGCGTGCTCCCCGATGAAGTACTCCATGGTCCAGCCGATCACGGCCCAGATGCCCATGATCCCTCCGGCGACGGCGATCCACATCTGGATGCCCACGCCGAGGAAGACGAGAGCGCCGGCCAGGGCCAGCCACAGCGGCCACCAGGAGTACGGCGAGAAGGTGCCGTAGGCCCCCGCGATCTGCTCGATCTCACCCTCGGGGTCGTCGTCCGGACGGGTGGGCAGGGTGCGCGCCGTCTTCCACAGGTAGAAGGCGACCATGACGCCCAGGCCACCGCACAGGAGCAGTGCGACCGCGCCGACCGGCTCCGTCCAGTCCGTGACGATGCCGTAGGCGAGCCCGACGACGGCGAAGAAGACCGTGACGAAGATGAACAGGTTGACTTCTTGCTTCATCGGGTGACCTCACCGTGGGTGCTCGTGCCGGCGGCGACCGGCTCTTCCTTCAGCCGCGACCGGATCGCCTCGGGGGCGTACTCGGGGTGGTGCAGGTCGAAGGCGGGCCGCTCGGAGCGGATCCGGGGGATGGAGTGGAAGTTGTGCCGGGGCGGGGGGCAGGAGGTCGCCCACTCGAGGCTGCCGCCGTACTCCCACGGGTCGTCGACCGTCACGAGCGGGGCGCTGGCCTGGGTCTTCCACACGTTGTAGAAGAACGGCAGGAAGCTGACCGCCAGGATGAGCGAGCCGACCGTGGAGATCTGGTTGGCCAGCTGGAAGTTGTCCTCCGGCATGTAGTCCGCGTAGCGCCGCGGCATCCCCTCCACGCCCAGCCAGTGCTGGATGAGGAAGGTCATGTGGAAGCCGATGAACAGCAGCCAGAAGTGGATCTTGCCCAGTCGCTCGTCGAGCATCTTGCCCGTCCACTTCGGCCACCAGAAGTACACGCCTCCGAAGAAGGAGAAGACGATGGTGCCGAAGAGGACGTAGTGGAAGTGGGCCACGACGAAGTAGGTGTCCGTGACGTGGAAGTCCAGGGCCGGGCTGGCCAGGATGACGCCGGTCAGACCACCGAAGAGGAAGGTGGTGATGAAGCCGAGCGCCCACACCATCGGGGTCTGGAAGACGAGCTTGCCGCCCCACATGGTGCCGATCCAGTTGAAGAACTTCACGCCGGTCGGGACCGAGATCGCCATCGTCATGATCGCGAAGAAGGGCAGGAACACCTGGCCCGTGCCGTACATGTGGTGCGCCCAGACCGAGACGGAGAGGGTCGCGATGGCGATGGTCGCGAAGACGAGGGTCTTGTACCCGAAGATCGGCTTGCGGGAGAAGACCGGGACCATCTCGGAGATGATGCCGAAGAAGGGCAGCGCGAGGATGTAGACCTCGGGGTGGCCGAAGAACCAGAACAGGTGCTGGTAGAGCAGCGCACCGCCGCTGGCCGGGTCGAAGATCATCCCGCCGAAGCGGCGGTCGACACCGAGGGCGATCAGGGCCGAGGCCAGCACCGGGAAGGCCATGAGCACGAGGATCGAGGTGATCAGGATGCCCCAGGTGAAGATCGGCATCCGGAACATCGTCATGCCCGGTGCGCGCATGCAGATGATCGTGGTGATGAAGTTGACCGCACCGAGGATGGTGCCGAATCCGGCGAAGGCCAGACCCCAGACCCACAGGTCGCCGCCGACGCCCGGGCTGTAGGCCGTGTCGGAGAGCGGGGCGTAGGCGGTCCACCCGAAGGAGGCGGCGCCGCCGGGGGTGAAGAGGCCCGCGGCCGCGATGAGCCCACCGAAGAGGTAGACCCAGTAGGCGAACATGTTCAGCCGCGGGAAGGCGACATCGGGGGCGCCGATCTGCAGCGGCATGATCGCGTTCGCGAACCCGGCGAAGGCCGGCGTCGCGAAGAGCAGCAGCATGATCGTGCCGTGCATGGTGAACATCTCGTTGAACTGCTCGGGGTTGTCCACCACCTGCAGGCCCGGGGCCCACAGCTCGAGACGGATCACCAGGGCCATGAGGCCACCGAGGAGGAACCAGAGGAAGCTGGTGATCAGGTACAGGTTGCCGATGACCTTGTGATCGGTCGTCGTGACGTAGCGGAAGAACTGGGTGCCGGCGCGCTCGCGGCGGGCGATGGTCCGCTCCGAGACCTCACCCTCGTTCGTGCTTCTGCTGAGTGCTCCAGAAATGGTCGACATGCTCAGTTCGTCCCTTCAGGCAGCAGGTCGTGGTCCCGCTCGTTGATCTCATCGCGATTGTATTCGTTGCCGATGAGGCCCGTCTGCCCCTTGGCCTTGAGCTCGTCGATGTGCTTCTCGTACTCGGCCGGGCTGACGATCTTGACGTTGAAGAGCATCTGCGAGTGGTAGGCACCGCAGAGCTCGGCGCACTTGCCCTGGAACGTCCCCTCCTGGGTGGGAGTGACCTGGAAGGTGTTCACGATGCCGGGGTTGAGGTCCATCTTCTCCAGGAAGGCGGGGACCCAGAAGGAGTGGATGACGTCGCGCGAGGTGAGGACGAACTCGACCCGCTCCCCCTTGGGCAGGTACAGGGTCGGCAGCTTCTCCTCCGCGCCCTTCGTCCCGTCCAGCTGGGCCATCTGCCCCGAGGTGTGGACGTTCTCGTTGACGTAGTTGAAGTCCCAGCTCCACTGCTTGGCGACGACGTTGATCGTCACGTCCGGCTCGGTCTTCTTCGTCAGCTCCGCCTGGGTCTGCTGGTTGTAGAAGAAGATGACGCCGACCATCATCATCGGCACGACGGTGTAGAGGATCTCCAGCGGCACGTTGTACTGCAGCTGCACCGGCAGCGAGCCGTCGTCGTCCTTGCGACGGCGGTACACGACGATGCACCACAGGGTCAGGCCCCAGACGAGGATGCCGACGAGCCAGGCAGCGACCCAGCTCCAGATCCAGAAGTCGGCGACGTGGCCGGCCTCACGGGTGGCCGGCTCCGGCAGGTAGCCGTTGAGCGGGTCGGTGTGGACTCCGACAGCGCTGCACGCCGACAGGGCGACCACGGCGAAGGCGAGACCGACTGCACCTAGTCCACGGCGGCGGCTGCGCCGGGAGGTGGAGCGCTGGGACACAGGCAAGGGGCACCTACTACGGATCCGAAGTTTTCAGAAGACAAGGTCACGGTACCGCAGGGTGCGAGCGGTTCGGAGGAAGGGTGGCACTAGCCTCGATGCGTGGCGCGACAGACGGATTCGGCATCTGCGGACGACCCTGCCCCGGCCCCGGCCGGCGGCTCCGAGCGGCTGCTCGACGCGACTCCCGGACCGGTGCACCCGCAGGCGCTCGAGACGCTTCGTGCCGCCCACTCCCTCGCCTGGGCCGACCCCATGTCCCGGCACGCCGGCGGCCGTCGCGCACGGGCTCTGCTCGAGCGCGCGAGGGCGGTCCTCGCCGAGGGCCTCGGCGTGCGTCCCGACGAGATCACCCTCCACGCGAGCGGCGACCAGGCGGCCCGGGCTGCCCTCGAGGGGCTGGCGCGGGGGCGGCGCCGCCACCCGGGTGCCCCCGTGGCCTCGTCCGTCGAGCACTCGGCCCTGCTGCGCTGGCTGCGCGCCGGTGCCACGCCGCCCACGGAGGTCCCCGTGGACCCGAGTGGCGCCGTGGACCTCGAGGCGTGGGCGGGCGCGCTCGGTGAGCAGACCCCCTTCGCCGTCCTGCAGGCGGCCAACCACGAGGTCGGGACCCGCCAGCCCCTGCGTGTCGCGCGGCAGGCGGCCGCGGACGTCGGCGTGCCGCTCCTCGTGGACGCGCGGGCCGGGCTCGGCCGCGAGGACCCGCCCACGGACTTCGACGTGCTCGTCGGCGACGCCACCAGCTGGGGCGGACCGCGGATGGGCGTCCTCGTCGTGCGCACGGGCACCCGCGTCACGCCGCACCACCCGCCCTCGCCGCACGAAGGGGGCTTCGCCCTCGACCCCGTCGACGTGCCCACCGCGCTGGCGGCGGCCGAGGCCTGGCAGCAGGTGGCCGCCACGCGGGCGCAGGAGGAGGATGCGGCGCGCCGGCTCGTCGACCGGGTCCGGGACACCGCGGCGGCCCTGCCGGAGGTCGACGTCGTGGGGGATCCCGTGGAGCGGCTCCCGCACCTGTGCACCTTCTCCGTCCTCTACGTCGACGGGGAGACGATCGTCGACGAGCTCGGGCGAAGGGGGGTCGACGTCGCCTCCGGGTCGGCGTGCACCTCGGACACCCTCGAGCCGAGCCACGTCCTGGCCGCGATGGGCGCTCTCACGCAGGGCAACGTACGGGTGACCCTGCCGCTGGCCGCCGTCGCCCCGCGGCGCGAGGAGACCGTGGCCCGGCTGTGCGAGGAGCTGCCCGAGGTCGTGGCCACGTGCCGCAGCCGCCTCGGACTCTGACCCTCTAGTCGAGGTCGAGGGTGGAGCGCAGGTCGAGGTGCGGGGCCTGGAGGGCCGCGCGCAGCCGCGTGAGGTACTCCGTGCGGTGCATGTCCTCGACCCCCAGCGTGCCGAGGTGCGGGGTGCGCCACTGGACGTCGATGATCCGACGCGGGTCCCCGTCCGCGGAGACGATCCGGTCCAGGTGGATGACCGCGGCCTTGGAGGCGTCGCGCGCGTGGTGGAACATCGACTCGCCGGCGAAGAGGCCACCGATCGCGACCCCGTAGAGCCCGCCCACGAGGTCCCCGTCCTCGCGGATCTCGACGCTGTGGGCCCAGCCGAGACGGTGCAGGTAGCCGTAGGCCTCCTGCACGTCCGGGGTGATCCAGGCGCCGTCGCGGTCGGGGTCGGCGCAGGCCGCGACGACCGCGTCGAAGGCCTCGTCGACGGTGACGGTGAACCGGCGCAGGGAGCGACGCATCGACCGGCTCACGTGCGCGTGGCCGGGCCGCAGGACCCCTCGCCACGTCGGTGACCACCAGCCCATCGGCTCTCCCCCGCGCTCCCCGAGGCCCATGGGGAAGACGCCCAGCCGGTAGGCGGTGAGCAGGGACGCCGGGTCGAGACGCCCACCCACACCGACGACCTCCGCGTCCCGGCTGTCTGCGGCGGCCCGGAGGCCACCGACGAGGTAGTCGGCCCACAGGCGTGAGGAGCCCTCGGGCTCGATCGGGGGGAAGGGCGCCGCCATCGAGGGCCGGATCAGGGGCGGGCGCAGGAGATGTGGCCGGAGACCAGCTCGGCGCTCTCCCGGCCGTAGGCCTCGGCGAAGCGCTCCAGGAAGCGGGCGGTGCCCAGCTGGTACTCCTGGGTGCCCACGGTCTCGATGACGTAGGTCGCCAGCATCGACCCGAGCTCTGCCGACTCCCGCAGGGGGAGGCCCTCGATGATCCCCGTGAGGAAGCCGGCCCGGAAGGCATCGCCCACGCCGGTCGGGTCGGCCTTGGTGACCTCGCGCGCGGCCGGGACGACGATCGGCTCGTCGAGGTCACGGCCGCTGACCCGCACCCCGTCCTTGCCGAGGGTGGTCACCCGGTAGCCCACGCGGGAGTTGATCTCCTCCTGGCTCCAGCCCGTCTTCTGGGCCGTCAGGTGGGACTCGTACTCGTTCGTGATGAGGTACTGCGCGCCGTCGATGAGGTCGCGGATGAGCTCGCCGTCGCTGAAGGCCAGCTGCTGGCTCGGGTCGGAGACGAAGGGGATGCCCCGGGTGCGGCACTCGTGGGTGTGGCGCAGCATCGCCTCGGGGTCGTCGGGACCGACGAGCACGAGGTCCAGGCCGCCCACACGATCGGCGATCGGGCCGATCTCGATGTCGCGGGCCTCGGACATCGCCCCGGCGTAGAAGGTCGCGATCTGGGCCATGTCGTCGTCGGTGGTGCACACGAAGCGCGCGGTGTGCTGGGTCTCGGAGACCTTGACCGAGTCGCAGTCGACGCCGTGGCGCTCCAGCCAGCTGCGGTAGTCCGCGAAGTCCTCACCGACGGCGCCGACGAGGATGGGCCGCTGCCCGAGGTTGGCCATGCCGAAGGCGATGTTCGCCGCGACCCCCCCGCGGCGGATCTCCAGCTTGTGGGCCAGGAAGCTCAGCGAGATCTTGTCGAGCTGCTCGACGACGAGGGAGTCGGCGAAGCGACCCGAGAAGGTCATCAGGTGGTCGGTGGCGATGGATCCGGCGATGGCGATGGGCACCCGGCCACCCTATAGAAGGAGAGTCCTCCCCCTTCGCCCCCGGCGCACGGCGGCACATCGTGAGCCGAGGGCACCCTCTACCCCGGGCCGACCCGCCTCGGGTCCCCCGGCAGCTCGCCCACGACGTCGCCGGCGCGGCCCCGACCCGCTGCTCGCCTTCCTCGCCGTGGCACAGCCCTGGCGCCTGCTGCGCCGCCGAGCCGGCGGCAGACGTCCTCCCCTCACCGGGCATGACACGACGAAGGGGGCCGGCCCACCACAGGGTGAGCCGGCCCCCTTCGTCTGGAGCCGGTCGGCTCAGCCGAAGCTGTCGCCGCAGGCGCAGGAGCTGCCCGCGTTGGGGTTGTCGATGGTGAAGCCCTGCTTCTCGATGGTGTCGGCGAAGTCGATCGTGGCGCCCGAGAGGTACGGGGCGCTCATCCGGTCGACGACGACCTCGACGCCGTTGAAGTCGGCCACGAGGTCTCCGTCGAGCGACCGCTCGTCGAAGTACAGCTGGTAGATCAGGCCGGAGCAGCCGCCGGGCTGCACGCCGATGCGCAGCCGCAGGTCGTCGCGGCCCTCCTGCTCGAGGAGGGACTTGACCTTGGATGCGGCGAAGTCGGTCAGCACGACGCCGTGGGTCTCCTGGGTGGCGTCGGCGGTGGCCTGGGTGTCCTGGACGCTCATTCGATAGTCCTCGTGCTCGGGGTCTGCGGCAGTGGCGCATTCCGCCACATCAAGGACCAACTCGGGGGTGATCCGGGTTGTTCCCTGCGCCCACCATACGCCCCTCTCCTGCCGTCATCGATGGGGTGACCAGGTGGCGGCGACACGCGCCGCCCGCGCCGCCAGGGTCTCGACCGGGTCGGCCATCGCGGGAGCCGGGTCCGCGTAGCGCTCGACGACGGCGTAGGTCCCGCTCAGGCCGAGCGTCATCGCGTCACGGCGGCTGATGCCGACCTGGCCGGCGATCGCCACGGTGGGCGTGGCGTGCTCGGCCGCGACCTGCGCGACCCCCGCGACGACCTTGCCCTGGAGGCTCTGGTGGTCCAGGCTCCCCTCCCCCGTGACGACGACGTCCGCGGCGGCGGTCAGCGCCGGCAGGTCGACGGCCTCCATGACGATCTCGACACCGCTGTGCTGCCGGGCGCCGAGGAGGAGCAGCCCGTACCCCACGCCACCGGCGGCCCCTGCCCCCGGCTCGCGCTCGAGGCGGCGCGGCTCGCCGGCGAGCAGGTCGGTCGGAGCGGGCAGCACCCGACGCACCACGTCGACGAAGTGGCCGAGCGCCCCCTCGAGCACCTGGGACTGCTCGGGGGTGGCCCCCTTCTGCTCGGAGAAGACCGCGCTGGCCCCCTTGAGTCCGAGCAACGGCGAGGCGACGTCGGTGGCGGCGACGAGCTCGACCCCGGCGAAGCGCTCGCGCACCCGCGAGAGGCCGGCGAGGTCGCCCTGCCGGGTGGCGATGAGGCCCGCCCCTCCCCCGCCGAGGACCTCGCGCGGGCCGGCGCCGAGCGCCCCGAGCATGCCCGCTCCGGCATCGTTGGTCCCCGACCCACCCAGGCCCACGACGATCCGGTCCACCCCGTCGGCCAGCGCCGCGGCCAGCAGCTCACCCAGGCCCCACGTCGACGTGACCCCGGGGTCCCGCTCGCCGGCGTCGAGCAGGTGCAGCCCGATCGCCTGCGCCGACTCGACCCAGGCCGTGCGCCGACCGTCGTCCTCCGTGATGAGCAGGGCCGCGGGCACGGAGCCACCGCGGGGGCCGCTCACGGTGACGATCGCCGACTCGCCGGTGGTGCTCGTCGTCAGCACGTCGATGAAGCCCGGGCCTCCGTCGGAGAGCGGGGCGAGGGTGATCAGGTCCTCCGGAGCGCTGCGGCGCCACCCGGCGGCCATGGCCTCTGCGGCCTGGGTCGCGGTGAGCGTGCCGGTGAAGCAGTCCGGCGCGATGAGCACGTGCACTCCGCGACTGTACCGAGGGCCGCGGCGGCGTTGTGGGAACATCATCGGCGTGAGTGCACCGACCACGTCCTCCCAGCCGACCCCCCTTCCGCTGCTCGCCCTCGGCGCCGGCACGGACCTGAAGTCCGAGCGCGGCGTGGAGTGCCCGGGTGAGCTGCCGCCCCCCTCGGACCCCGACCTCGTGGCCCGCGCCCGCGCGGCCAAGGCGGCCCTCGGGGACTCGGTCTTCGTCCTCGGCCACCACTACCAGCGAGACGAGGTCATCGACTTCGCCGACACGACGGGTGACTCCTTCAAGCTGGCCAAGCAGGCGGCGGCGCGCCCGGACGCCCCCTACATCGTCTTCTGCGGCGTGCACTTCATGGCCGAGTCGGCCGACATCCTCACCAGCGACGAGCAGACCGTCGTCCTGCCGGACCTGGCCGCCGGGTGCTCGATGGCCGACATGGCCGCGCTGCACCAGGTCGAGGAGTGCTGGGACGAGCTCGTCGAGGCGGGCGTCGCCGGGTCGACGATCCCCGTGACGTACATGAACTCCTCCGCGGCCATCAAGGCCTTCACCGGGCGCCACGGCGGCACGGTGTGCACGAGCTCGAACGCCGAGCGGGCGCTGACCTGGGCCTTCGACGAGGTGGGCGGCGTCGACGGCACGGGCAAGGTCCTCTTCCTGCCCGACCAGCACCTGGGCCGCAACACCTGGGTGCGCGACCTCGGACGCGAGCGCGAGGACTGCGTGGTCTGGAACCCGCACCGCCCGATGGGCGGCCTGACGCCCGAGCAGATCCGGGACGCGCGGATGATCCTGTGGCGCGGGCACTGCTCGGTGCACGGCCGCTTCACCCCCGAGGGCGTGGAGACGGCGCGAAGGGAGATCCCCGGCGTGCGCGTGATCGTGCACCCGGAGTGCCGCAACGAGGTCGTCGAGCTCGCCGACGAGGTCGGCTCGACGGAGAAGATCATCGCCGCGGTCGCGGCGGCCCCCGCCGGCACGAAGTGGGTCATCGGCACCGAGCTCAACCTCGTCCAGAGGTTGGCGGCAGAGCACCCGGAGCAGGAGATCAGCTTCCTCGAGAAGAACGTCTGCTACTGCTCGACGATGAACCGGATCGACCTGCCGCACCTGGTCTGGGCCCTCGAGTCGCTCGTCGAGGGGCGGGTCGTCAACCAGATCGTCGTCGACGAGACGGTCGCCGAGCAGGCGCGCACCGCGCTGGACCGGATGCTCGCCCTCCCCTGACGGCTCGTCCGCGCCCGGGCGCCGTCGGCGGGAATCCTCGCGATCATGCTCCCGCACGGCGGAAACCTGCCCGCAGCCGACGCGGGGTCGCTACCGTGGAGTCATCAGGCCAAGTGGAGTGCCGATGATGCAGCACAACCGAGCGACCGGCGCACAGACCCGCACCGTGCAGGAGTGGCCCTTCCTCGGGCGGGATGCCGAGCTCGAGGTCCTGCTGCGGTCTCTGGACCCGGAGGTCGCCGCCGGCGCGCGCGGCGCGGTCGTCGTCGCGCCCCCGGGCGTGGGCAAGACCCGCCTGCTGCACGAGACCCGACGGATGGCCGGCGAGCTCGGCCTGCCGACGGCGAGCGTGATCGCGACCGATGCCGCCTCCCGGACTCCCTACGGGGCCGTCCTGCACCTGCTGCTGGGTGAGCAGGTCGACGCGGGCGACCGGGCAGGGTGGCATGCCGCCTTCGCCGCCGCGCTGCGCACCGACGACGGTCGACCCACGGTGCTCGTCATCGACGACGCCCAGCACCTGGATGACGGGAGCGCAGCGCTGCTGCTGCACCTGACGCTCCAGGGCGTGGTGGCGCCCGTGGTCTCGGTGCGCTCCGGGACCCGGGCCCCCGAGCCGGTGACGCTGCTGTGGAAGGACGGGCTGTGCCTGCGGGTCGACCTCCAGCCGCTGACCGCCGAGGAGCTGAGCGGGCTCATCGGGACGGTCCTCGGTGCTCGGGTCAGCGAGCGCACGCTGACCCGCCTGGCCGCCGTGTGCGACGGCAACGTGCTCTTCGCGCGCGAGCTGGTGACCGCGGCGGTCGACGGGGGTGCGCTGCGCCTGACCGACGGGGTCTGGTCGTGGGACGAGAGGATCGTGCTCGCCCCGAGGTTGCTCGATGCCGTCGGCGGCCGGCTCGCGAGGCTGACCGAGGAGGAACGGCGCGCCCTCGCCGTCGTGGCGCTCGGTGAGCCCCTCCCCGTGACGGTGGCGGAACGGGTCGCCGCGGCCTCCCCCTTCGCCTCTCTCGAGGAGGCGGGCCTGCTCGAGGTGACCGGGCCGCCGGCCGACGGCGAGCTGCGCCTGGCACACCCGCTCTACGGCGAGGTCGTCCTCGACCAGCTCGGCCGCCTGGCCCACCGGCAGCTGGTGGCCGCCCTGGCCGACGCCCTCGAGGCGGACCCCGACCGGGCCGAGGCCCACGTCGTCCGCGTCGCCACGTGGCGTCTGGAGGCCGGCCTGCCGACGGACTGGCGCACCCTGCACCATGCGGCGGCACGGGCCAACCAGACCTTCGACCACCGGCTGGCGGCCCGGCTGGGTCGGCGTGCCCTCGATGCCCTCGAGGCGGGCGACTCCTCGTCCCGGACGGTCGTCACCCTCGAGCTGGCCCGGGCGCTCGTCGGGTGCAACGACGTCGAGCAGGCCGACACCCTGCTCGGTGAGGTCGAGGACGCCGTCCTGAGGTCCCGGGACGAGGGCCTCGTGGACGGCTACGTCGACGTGCGCTTCTGGGTGTCCTACTTCGGCCTGGGGCGCAGGGACGAGGTCCTGCGGCTCTTCGACCGGCTCGAGGACGGCCCCGACGGCGCTCGTCACCGTGGCCGGTGCGCTGCCTACCGCGCGTGCCTGGCCCTGGGTGAAGGCCGGCCGGAGGCGGCGCTCGCCGAGGCCGAGCCGCTGCTCGAGTCGCCGGAGGTCTCGGACATGCAGCGCCTGCTGACCCTGGAGACAGCGGGCGAGGCCCTCGCGTCCCTGGGGAGGGCCGGTGCCGCGGACCGGGTCTGGGACCGGATGCGGCGGCTCTCTGCCGCGGGCACGGGGCGGGCGGCCTCCGCGGGCGTCGAGGCGGACCTGCAGTCCCTCTTCTTCGCCATGCTCGACGGTCGGGTCACCGACGCGCTGCCGACCGCGACCGCCATGCACGCCCGAGCGCAGGACAGCGCCGACGTCGTCACCCGCGGGCTCGGATGCCTCGCGCTCGGGCGCTGCCTCCTCCTGGCCGGGCAGGTCGAGCGGGCCCGGGTGATCCTCCTGGACGCCGTCGCGGACTTCCGCCAGGTGGACCTGAGCAGCTCGCTGGCCTGGGCGCTCGCGCTGCTGAGCCAGGCGGCCGCACTCACCGGCCGGCTCGAGGACGCGCGGCGACGGTACGCGGAGGCCGGCTCCGGTCGGCACCACGTGGGGACCGCGCGGCTCGAGATCGACCTCGTCGGGGCCCGGGTGTGGCTGGCCGTCGCCGAGGGCGATCGCAGCGGGGCGCTCGCCCTGGCCCTGGACGGCGCCGAGCACTACCCTGGGCTGCCGCTCACCCGTGCCTGGCTGCTGCACCTCGCCTGCCGCGTCGGGGACCGCCGCGCGGCGGTCCCCGCCTCCCTGCGCGAGATCGCCGCCTCCGTCGAGTGCGACGGGCCGGCGCTGCTGGCGGACCACGCCGAGGCCCTGCACGAGGGCGACGGCCGCGCCCTGGAGGCGGTCGCCGAGCGGTTCAGCGCCCGCGGGATGCTGCCGGTGGCCGCCGAGGCCGCGCTCGAGGCGGCCCGGGCGCATCACGCCGCGGGCTCCACCGACGGTGCCCGCCGGGCGTCCGCACGTGCCGCGACACTGATCGAGCGCATCGATGCGATCTCCACCCCGAGCCTCGAGGACCCCATGGAGCCGGCCCTGCTCAGCCGACGCGAGCAGGACGTGGCCAGGATGGCGGCGGCGGGGCGGACGAACGCGGAGATCGCCGAGCACCTCGTCGTGTCGGTGCGCACGGTCGAGTCCCACCTCTACCAGGTCTACGCCAAGCTGGGCGCCCGGTCGCGGACCGAGCTGCACCGGTACCTGCCCGGGGGCCGCTCGGGCACGGACCAGTAGCCGACCACTGGTGCGAGGGCGACGCGGCGGGCCTAGCGTCACCCGCATGGAGGCCTCGGACTGGCAGGACCGGGTCGCCCGGCTGCCGTTGGGGCACGCAGTGGCGCTCCGGCTGCACGCGGCCGGGCACGGGGACGATGTCATCGCCACGGCCCTGGGGCTGCCCGTCGAGTCGGTCCCGACGCTGCTCGAGGTCGCCCACGTCAAGCTCGAGCACGCCACCCTCGCCGGCGAGGACCCGACGAACCAGTGGCCCACCACTGAGGCGGGCCCGGACGAGGGCCCGTAGCGTCGTCGTATCGACACCGTCCCGGGTGTCGACAGCCCTTCCGAGGGAGACCGCGCGGCAGCGGTGACGAGGGAGCTGGGCGAGGTCGTCGCCGGGGGGAGCCTGGGGAGAGGCGGCGACGACCTCGCCCACCCACGTCGGGCCGGTGCGCACACGGACTGCGGCCTGGTGGCGCCGCGGGCGGGCGAGCTGCAGTCCGTCCGGACACCGGCTCGCGCTCAGGCGAAGCGGACCATCCCGGTCTCGTCGAGGAGCGGGTTGTGCGCGACGGGGACCCGCTCCCCGTCGCTCGGCGGGCCGGGAGGGGTGGCGCCGGGCGCGAAGGGCGAGCCCCCCAGGGACTCGCGGCCGTGCGGCTCGAGCCAGTTCGACAGGTCCGGACCGGCCGGCACGATCCCCGTCGGGTTCACGTCCCGGTGGACCTCGTAGTAGTGGCTCTTGATGTGGGTGAAGTCGATGGTGTCCCCGAAGCCGGGCGTCGTGAAGAGGTCGCGGGCGTAGGCCCACAGGACCGGCATCTCGGAGAGCTTGGAGCGGTTGGCCTTGAAGTGCCCGTGGTAGACCGGGTCGAAGCGCGCGAGCGTGGTGAAGAGGCGCACGTCGGCCTCGGTGATGTGCTCGCCGACGAGGTAGCGACGGGTCGAGAGGCGCTCCTCCAGCCAGTCCATCGCCGTCCACAGCCGCTCGTAGGCGGCCTCGTACGCCGCCTGGTCACCGGAGAAGCCGCAGCGGTAGACCCCGTTGTTGACCTCGGTGTAGACGCGCTTGTTGACCGCCTCCATCTCCTCGCGCAGGTGCTCCGGCCACAGGTCCGGGGCGCCCTCGCGGTGGTACTCGCGCCACTGCGTGGCCAGGTCGAAGGTGATCTGCGGGAAGTCGTTCGTCACGACCTGGCCGGAGGGGACGTCGACGATCGCGGGGACGGTGATCCCCTTCGGGTAGTTCGGGAAGCGCTCGAGGTAGGCGTCCTTGATGCGCGGGATCCCGAGCACCGGGTCGAGATGGCCCTCGTCGAGGTCGAAGGTCCACGAGTCCGCGTCGTGGGTGGGGCCGGTGACCCCCATCGAGATCGCGTCCTCGAGGCCGAGCAGGCGGCGCACGATGATCGCGCGGTTGGCCCAGGGGCACGCCCGGGCGACGACGAGGCGGTACCGCCCCGGCTCGACCGGCCACTCACCGGTGCCGTCGGAGGTGATCCGGTCCTCGATGTAGCTCGTGTCGCGAGTGAATTCCTTCTCCACGTACGTTCCCTGTGCCATAGGTCGAATAGTAGTTGAATCTTGTACTTCAATCCACCGGGCCAGTCGTGCTCAGCCGGGCAGGCCGACCCGGACGCAGTCCGAACCGCAGCCGGTCCCCGCTTCGCGCGGGTCGTCGTGATCATGGGGCCGGTGGAGGACCGCTCGGGTCGGGGCCACGCGCACCTCGTCCTGGTCGTCGACGCCGGCCTCGCCGTTGACGATGAGGGAGTAGCCGTCGAAGGAGGCCGGCGGCCAGACGAGCGAGACCTTCGGCCGGTCCGCGATGTTCGCCCGGCTGCGCGACCCGATCCCGGGCAGGTGGAGCGTGCCGTCGTGCAGCCGTGGCCGGGTGGCCACCGCATGGGCCTGGCCGTCCCCGGTCACCGTCATCAGGTACGCGAAGGAGTAGCCCTCCAGCGCGGTGGCCAGCCCCATCGCCTCATCCGCAGCAACGTCGCTCATACCCATGAGCATAGGAGCGCCGCGTCAGGCCAGCCACTGCCTGACCGCCTCGTACGTGGCCGCGTCGAAGGCCACGATCCGCGCGTCCGTCACCGCCGTGCTGGCCGCCTGGATGGTCTCGACGGCAGCGGCGATCGCGTCGTCCTTCGGCCAGCCGTAGACCCCTGCGCTGATGAGCGGGAAGGCGATGCTCGTCGCGCCCAGCTCGTCGGCCACCTCGAGGCTGCGCCGGTAGCAGGAGACGAGCAGGGAGCGGTCGGTCTGCCCGGCCCGGTGGTTCGGGCCGACCGTGTGGATGACCCAGCGCGAAGGGAGGTCCCCCGCGATCGTCCACCCCGCCTCCCCCGTCGGCAGCCCATCGGGGAAGCGGGCGATGCAGTCCTCCAGCACCGCCGGGCCCCCGGCGCGGTGGATCGCCCCGTCGACTCCCCCGCCGCCGCGCATCGCCGAGTTGGCCGCGTTGACGATCGCGTCGACCTGCTGGGTCGTGATGTCTCCCTGGAC
This sequence comes from uncultured Janibacter sp., assembly GCA_964430615.1. Classification (GTDB taxonomy): domain Bacteria; phylum Actinomycetota; class Actinomycetes; order Actinomycetales; family Dermatophilaceae; genus Janibacter. The sequence continues at coordinate 92,588 of CAYSGN010000002.1, forward strand.
GGCGGTGAGCTTCGGCATGCGGCCAGTCTCCCCCTTCGCCGACCCCCGCTCAATCGTCGGGCACAGCGGACGAGGCCCGATGAGTCGAAGAAGGAACGCGAGCTCCGGGTCGCGCTTCTTCTTCGGATCAACCCGTCGTGAGGTCGGCGGCGTGGACGGCCTGGTGGCTCACGCCTCGCGCGTGGCCATGACGGCGGCCACCTCATCGACCTCCCGCCGCCACACCTCCTCCGGGATCGGCGGCAGGATGTCGTCCCACTCCACGGCGAAGGAGCCGATGACCTGGGGCAGACGGGCGGGCCGGACCATGGCGAGCACGTGCAGGTGGGCACTGCCGTCGCCCCACTTGCCGAGGTGCACCCGGCCGGCGTTCGGGAGGGCGAGCATCGCGTTGTGCAGGCGCAGGGTCAGCCGACCGAGCTCCGCGGCGAGGTCCTCGTCCATGTCGCCGAAGTCCATGTGCTCACGGGTCTGCAGCCAGAACTTCAGCAGACCACCGCGGCCCTCGCGCGCCGTCGAGAGGACCCACCGGTCGTTGGCCCAGACCACCCCCTCGTCGGGGTGCTCGCAGCGCCAGCAGGAGGTACCCCCTTCGCCGCGCCGGACCCGATCGGCCGCGACCGGGGGCAGCAGCTCCTTGGCGACGACCCGTCCCCCTTCGGCCGCCCACGGGAAGGCCGGCCACCCCACGAAGGACAGGTCCGGCTCGTCGCTCCGGCTGCGGTGCAGCTCGTAGATCTCCTCGGCACTCTGCGGCATGCGTCCATCTTCCTCGACCCCCGCCCGAGGTGCACGGACCCCGCTGCGCGCGCAGCGGGGTCCGGGGGCGGGGGTCGGCGTCAGGAGCGCATCGCGCCCAGGCGCGCGAGGAGCAGCGCCTCGGCGGTGCAGACCTTCTCGAACTCCCCCAGGTGCAGCGACTCGTTGGCGCCGTGCGCGCGGGTGTCCGGGTCCTCCACGCCCGTGACGAGGATGGCCGCGTCCGGGAACTTCTCGGCGAAGGCCTGGACGAAGGGGATCGACCCGCCGATGCCGACGTCGACCGGCTGGGTGCCCCACGCGTCGGCGAAGGCGGCCCGGGCCTGGTCGTAGATCGGCCCCTCGGCGTCGGCCGCGAAGCCCCACCCCTGCTCGTCGAGCTCGACCTCGACGGTGGCGCCCCACGGGGCGTACTCGCGCAGGTGGCGCTGGAGGGCCTTCCACGCCTCGGCCGGGTCCTGGGTCGGGGTGAGCCGCAGGTTGATCTTCGCCCGGGCGCTGGCGGCGAGCACGTTGCCGGCCTCGTCGACCGCGGGCGCGTCGATGCCGATGACGATCGCCGCGGGCTTGGTCCACAGGCGTGAGGGGATGGACCCGGTGCCGATGAGCTCGGTGCCCTCGAGCAGGCCGGACTCCTCGCGCAGGCGCGCCTCGTCGTAGTCGATCTCCGGGGCGTCGGTGGCCGTGAGACCCTCGATCGCGACGTCGCCCTGGTCGTCGTGGAGCGTCGCCATGAGGCGGCACAGCGAGGTGATCGCGTCCGGGCAGGCGCCACCGAACATCCCCGAGTGCACGCCGTGGTCGAGGGTGCGCACGGTGACGACGGCGCGCAGGGAGCCGCGCAGGGTCGTCGTGAGGGCCGGCGTCCCGATGGCCCAGTTGAGCGAGTCGGCGAGGACGATCGCATCCGAGGTCAGCTTGTCCCCGTGACGCTCGAGGATCCGCGGCAGGGACTCGCTGGCGATCTCCTCCTCCCCCTCGACGAAGACGGTCACCCCGACGGGCAGCTCGCCGGAGTGCGCGCGAAGGGCGGCGACGTGCGCCATGACCCCGGCCTTGTCGTCGGCCGCGCCGCGGCCGTAGAGGCGGCCGTCGCGCTCGGTGGGCTCGAAGGGCTCGCTGTCCCAGTCCGCCCGGTCCCCGGGCGGCTGCACGTCGTGGTGGGCGTAGAGGAGGACGGTCGGCGCGCCCTGCGGCCCGTCGGCGTGGCCGATGACGGCGGGGCGTCCCCCTTCGCTCACGATCTCCACGTCCAGACCCTCCGCGCGCAGCAGCTCCGCGGTGCGCTCGGCGGAGGCCTGCACGTGGGCCTGGTCGAAGGAGTCGAGGCTGACGCTCGGGATCCGGGTGAGGTCCTCGAGGTCGGCGCGCACCTGCGGCATGAGCTCGCGGACGCGTCCGCGCACGGTCTCGATCTGGTCTGCGGTGAGAGTGGTGTCGGTCACGCGCCCGACGGTACCGCGAGAGGTGATTGTCGTAGCCGGCAGCGGGTAGGGCCCGAGGTGACGAGAGGAGCCCGATGCGACTTGACCCCATCAACCCCGTCCTCGAGAAGGCCGGCCCGTTCATCACCGTGCACGTCGAGGTGGGCCGTGCCACCGCCGACCCGGAGAGCCAGATCGGTGCCCGCGTGACGACCGTGCGCCACGGGCTCGAGGGCGCCGACGTCCCCGCCGCCCTGATCGACGACATCTGCGACCGCGTCGCCGAGAACCCGCACCTGCCCGGCCTCGTGCGACGCACGATCGTCGCGGACACCGAGTCCGTCGTCTTCGACGACCTCCAGGTCGGGCACAACCCGTGGGGCGAGTTCGTCGACCGCGGGCCGCTGCCGCACCTCTCCCCGTGGCTCGCGGCCGCCGACTCGTCCCGCAGCTTCCTGCTCGTGAACGTCGACCGCGTGGGCGCCGACCTGTCGGTGCACCGCGCCGCGGCGGCCCCGGCGGAGACCGAGGACGCGGTCGAGGGCGCCGACTTCCACATCACGAAGGTCCCCGAGGGCGACTGGTCGCAGAAGCAGTTCCAGCAGACCGCCGAGGACGCGTGGGTCGGCAACGCCCGTCAGGTGGCCGACGAGGCCCGCACGCTCGCTCGCGAGCGCGCCACCCGCGCGACCTTCGTCGCCGGGGAGACCCGGGCCCGCGCCGAGGTGGTGCGGGCGATGGAGCACGACGCCGCCTCGCTCGAGCCGGTCGTCGAGATCGACGCCGGCGGGCGCGACGTCGGCGCGTCCGACGACGCCCTGTGGCAGGCGGTCGCCGGGGAGGTGAACCGGCTGTGGCGCGACGAGGACGCCGAGGTCGCGGCCCGCCTCGACGAGGCCGTCGGCCGCAGGGAGGGCGCCGCCGTCGGCCTGGACGAGGTCGTGGCCGCGCTCGACCAGTCGCAGGTGGACCGGTTGCTCCTCGATCCCGGCGCCCTCGTCGGCGCGAAGGTCGCCACGGACTCCCTGACCGGTGTGCCGCTCCCGGCCGCCGCCCGTTCGGAGATCGAGCTGCCGGCGGACCGGGCACTCGTGGCCGCGGCCGCGCTCACCGGGGCGGCGACGACCCTGCTCCCCGAGTCGATGACCCACGGGGCGCCCGCCGCGCTGCTGCGCTGGGGCTGAGGCCCGGCCTCCCGGGGAGGCGCGGCCGGGCGACGAAGGGGGTGGGCCTAGAGTTCTCCTCGTGTTCGGACGGAAGAAGAAGGACGAGACCACCCCCGACGAGGCGGCCCGGAACCAGGCCCACCGTGAGGGGGCCAAGAACCGGCCGACCCCGAAGCGGAAGGACCAGGAGGCGGCTCGTCGGCGTCCGCTCGTGCAGGACGACCGCGCGTCGGCGCGCAAGGCCGACCGCGAGGCCCGCCGCGAGCAGTCCCGCAAGATGCGCGAGGCGATGGTCACCGGCGACGAGAAGAACCTGCCCCCGCGCGACAAGGGCCCGGTGCGTCGCTTCGCCCGGGACACCGTCGACGTGCGCTGGAGCCTCGGGGAGCTGCTGCTCCCGCTCATGCTCGCGGTGCTCGTGCTCAGCCTCTTCGCCGGCCCGTGGGCGACCTACATCTTCCTCGGCGTCTACGTCCTCATCATCGTCTCGATCATCGACGCCGTGCTCCTGTGGCGGCGCACGAAGAAGCAGATCCACGAGCGCTTCGGGAAGAACGCCGAGACCCAGGGCGTCGGGATGTACCAGGGCATGCGCACCTTCCAGATGCGGCGCACCCGGATGCCCAAGCCGATGGTCGAGCGCGGCGGCACCCCCCGCTGACTCCGCCCCCTCCTCCCGGGCACCCGAGCGGCTCGCGCTGCGGAGCGGGCCGGCAGCAGGCATGATCCGGGGTCGTCCCCGATCCCGTGAGGAGTCCATCCCCATGATGTCCTTCGCCCGCTCCGCTTCCGTCGCTGCCGCCGCCGTCGCCGCGACCACCGCCCTGGCCGCCCCGGCCGGGGCCACGACGAGCGCGCCGACCTCCCCTTCGGCCCCCGCCGCCGCGCCCACCGGTGGCGCCGCGGTCTGCGACGCGGTCGCCGAGGGCCGCGTCCGCGGGCTGGGTACGCCCGATCGCGCGACGGTCGTCCTCGCCTCCGACTACGGCACCTCCTACGCCACGCTCACCGAGTGCGTCCGCTCCGGCGACGGCTACCGCGTCGCGGACACCGTCGACGCCCGCATCGGCCGGAGCGGCTTCGCCCCCGAGGGGGCCAAGCGCGAGGGTGACGGCCGCACCCCGTCGGGTGTCTACTCCTTCGGGACCGGCTTCGGCGCCGGTGACCCCGGGTCCACCACCGGGTACCGGCAGATCACCGACCGCTCGTGCTGGGTGGACGAGCCGGGCAGCACGTACAACACCTGGCAGGAGACGAGCACCTGCCGCGGCGAGCGCCTGGCCGACTACGTCTCCCGCGAGTACGCGCAGGCGATCGTCATCGACTACAACACCGAGCAGGTCGCCGGGAAGGGCTCGGCGATCTTCCTGCACGCCTCCGGCGACGGCGCGACCGCGGGCTGCGTGTCCGTGCCGAGGAGCGAGGTCGTCGACACGATGCGTCACACCGGCTCCGGCGACCGGATCGCCATGGGTGTCGCGAGCGACCTGATCACCGACGAGGCGTCGAGCACGGGCACGATCACGCACACGCTCTCCCCGGGCAGCCCGCACCACGGCGAGGTGAAGATCCTCCAGCGGGAGCTGGGCGTCGACGTCGACGGCTTCTACGGGCCGGACACCGAGCGCGCGGTCCGGGAGGTCCAGCGCTCCGAGGGTCTGCTCGTCGACGGGATCGCCGGGCCGAGGACGCTGGCCGCCATGGGGCTGCGCTGAGCCGGCGGCGCCGCTCCGGTCAGCCCGCCGACAGCGGCATCGGGCCGTAGACCACGGCGCCCTCCCGCAGAAGGGTCGCCTGGGCGACGCCGGCGTCGGCGAGCTCCTCCCAGGTCTCGGAGAACCACGCCTCCGCGTCGGCCTGGGTCGGGAAGTCCGCCGACCGGCCGGCGTCGCCGGGCAGCGCCGCGCCGGAGGCGTCCTCGAGGCTCCAGTGGAAGCTCTCGCTCATCGGGTCTGCACCTCCACGAAGGGGGGCTTGGTCACCTTCGCCGGCAGCTCCCGGCCGCGGACGTCGATGACGACCTCGTCGTCCCAGGTCACCGCGCGGTCCACGAGCACGAGGGCGATGCCCTGCTTGAGGGTGGGGCTGAAGGTCCCGGAGGTGACGACGCCGACCTCGGCGCCGTCGGCGTCCTTGACCGCGCAGCCCGCACGCGGGATGCCGCGGCCGGTGACCAGAGCCCCGCGCATGAGGCGGGAGGACTTGGCCACCCGCTGGGCGACGAGGGCCTCCTTGCCCCAGAAGGCGTCCTTCTCCCAGCCGACGGCCCACGCCGAGCGGGCCATGACCGGGGTGATGTCGGGGCCGAGCTCGTGTCCGTGCAGCGGGTAGCCCATCTCCGTGCGCAGGGTGTCCCGGGCACCGAGACCGCACGGGAGCCCGTCGAAGGGGGCCATCGCCTCGACGAGGGCGTCCCAGAGCGCCGGCCCGGCGGCGCTCGGCGCGACGAGCTCGTAGCCGCGCTCGCCGGTGTACCCGGTCCGGCACACGGTGACCGCGTGCTCCTGCCAGCGGGTGTCCTCGAAGGACATGAAGTCGTGGCCGACGGGCAGGCCGAGCGTGGTGAGGACCTCGTCGGACTTCGGCCCCTGGACCGCGAGGACGACGTGGTCCTCGTGCTGGTCGGCGACCTGCACGCCCTCCGGGGCGGCGTCGCGCAGCATCTGGACGACCTTGGCGTTGTTCGCGGCGTTCGGCACGAGGAAGACGTCGTCCACGCCGCGCAGGTAGACGATGAGGTCGTCGACGACGCCACCGTCCTCCTCGCAGCACATCGTGTACTGGGCCTGGCCGGGGCCGATGCGCCCCAGGTCGTTGGTCAGCGTGGAGTTGACCAGCTCGTTGGCCCCCGTGCCGGTCACGAGCGCCTTGCCGAGGTGGGAGACGTCGAAGAGGCCGACCCGCTCGCGCACCGCCGTGTGCTCGGCGACGACACCGCCTCCGGGGTACTCGATCGGCATGCTCCAGCCGCCGAAGTCGGCCATCTTCGCCCCCAGCGAGACGTGGCGGTCGTGGATCGGTGACGTACGCAGCGAGTCGGTCTCGGTCATGCCCCCAGACGCTACCGTCTCGCCATCCGGGCTAGCCTCCTGCGTGGAAACGGATATCGTCACAACCGAAAGGCATCCCTCGTGGCCACACTGACTCTCGGCTCCCGCTCCCTGTCGACCTACTCGGGACACACCCTGGTCCTCGGAGTGATCGGCGAGGGCGAGAGTCCGACCGTGCAGGCCTCCGACGCCCTCCCCAAGGCCCTGGCCAAGCAGCTCGACGCCGTCGTGACCGCGGTCGGGCCGAGCACGAAGGTCGCCGAGACCACCGTCCTCGCCGCGGTCAGCGGGCTCAAGGCCGACAAGGTCGTCCTCGTCGGGCTGGGCACCGAGGAGCCGGGCACCGACTCCCTTCGCCGGGCTGCCGGCGCAGCCGTGCGCGCCGCCGGCAAGGGCACCCTCGCCCTCGCCCTCCCCCACGCCGACGCCGCGGGGCTGACCGCGATCGCCGAGGGGGCGCTCGGTGGCGACTACTCCTTCACCACCCACAAGTCCTCCCCCGAGACCGACGGAGACCGGGAGATCACCGTCTTCTCCTCCCTCGGGCGCAAGGTCTCCCCCAAGGACGTGCTCGCCCGCGCCGAGGTCGTCGCCCGCGGCGTGCGCTGGGCCCGCGACCTGGTCAACACCGCGCCCAACCTGCTCTACCCGGAGACCTTCGCCGAGCAGGTCCAGCAGGTCGCCAAGGCCTCCCCCGGCAAGCTGACCGTCGACGTGCTCGACGAGGTCGCCCTCGCCGACGGGGGCTTCGGCGGCATCGTCGGGGTCGGCCAGGGCAGCACCCGCCCGCCGCGGATCGTGACCCTCTCCTACACCCCGCGCTCGAAGAAGGCCCCGAAGGTCGCCCTCGTCGGCAAGGGCATCACCTTCGACAGCGGGGGCGTGTGCATCAAGCCCGCCGCGAGCATGGCCACGATGAAGTCCGACATGGCCGGCGCGGCCGCCGTCGCCGCCACCGTCGTCGCGGCCGCCGAGCTCGGGCTGCCCGTCGCGGTGACCGGCTACCTGTGCCTCGCCGAGAACATGCCGGGCGGCAACGCCCAGCGTCCCGGCGACGTCGTGACGATGCGCAACGGCACCACCGTGGAGATCCTCGACACCGACGCCGAGGGCCGCATGGTCCTCGCCGACGGGCTGAGCCTGGCCGCCGAGTCCGGCCCGGACCAGATCTTCGACGTCGCCACCCTCACCGGCGCCTGCGTCGTCGCGCTCGGGCCGCACATCTTCGGGGTCATGGGCAACGACGAGGAGCTGCGCACCCTGGTCACCGAGGCCGCGGAGCGCGCCGACGAGCCGAGCTGGCCGCTCCCACTGCCGACCGACCTGCGCGCCCAGCTGGACTCCCCCGTCGCCGACATCGCGCACAAGGGCGAGCGCTGGGGCGGCGCCCTGACGGCCGGGATCTTCCTCCAGGAGTTCGCGAAGGGGGCCGACGGCACGCCGATCCCCTGGGCCCACCTGGACATCGCCGGCCCGTCCTTCAACGAGGGCGGCCCGCGCGGCCACCTCCCGAAGGGCGGCACCGGCGTCGCCGTCGGCACGCTCCTGGAGCACCTCAGCTCGCTGGCCTGAGCCCCGATCACGGCCGGACCAGGGGCAGGATCGGCGGCCCGGCTCAGGACGCGGGCCGCCCCGCGGCCGGAGTCCACGGGCCGGCCCGCCCCTGGTCCGTACCAACGGTTGCGCCGGCCGGTGCGTACGGGACACGCGTCCCCCCGTCGAGCGACCACGTACCCTGGAGCCCGTCCGTGACCCCGGACACATCCAGCCTGCAAAGGAGCATCTCGTGGCCGACCCCGCGACCCCCGACACCTTCGACCTCGTCATCCTCGGAGCCGGCAGCGGCGGCTATGCCTGCGCGCTGCGGGCCGCCCAGCTCGACCTGCGGGTCGCGCTCGTCGAGGAGGACAAGATCGGGGGCACCTGCCTGCACCGCGGGTGCATCCCGACGAAGGCGCTGCTGCACGCCGCCGAGGTCGCAGACCACGCCCGCAACGGCGCCGAGCACGGGATCCTCTCGAGCTTCGACGGGGTCGACGTGCCCGCGCTGCACGCCCGCAAGGACAAGATCGTCGGGCAGCTGTACAAGGGGCTCACCGGGCTCGTCGGCCAGGCCGGCATCGAGGTCGTCACCGGTCGGGGGCGTCTCGTCGACGCCCACACGGTGCAGGTCGAGGGCGACGGGGGCACCCGGCGGGTCTCCGGCACGAACGTCGTCCTCGCGACGGGCTCCTACGCGCGCACCCTCCCCGGCGTCGAGATCGGCCCGCGGGTGATGACGAGCGACCAGGCGATGAGCCTGGCCGAGATCCCCGGCCGCGTGGCCGTGCTCGGCGGCGGTGTCATCGGTGTCGAGTTCGCCTCGATGCTGCGCAGCCTCGGCTCCGAGGTGACCGTCGTCGAGGCGCTCGACCGGCTCGTCGCCGCGGAGGACCCGACGATCTCCAAGCAGCTCGAGCGGGCCTTCCGCAAGCGGGGCATCACCGCGAAGACCTCCGCCCGGGTCGCCTCGGTCGAGGCCGACGACGCCCGGGCCGTCGTGCACCTCGAGGGCGGCGAGGAGATCGAGGTCGACCTCGTGCTCGTGGCCGTCGGGCGCGGCCCGCGCACCGACGGCGTCGGCTTCGAGGAGGCCGGCGTCACCATGGACCGCGGCTTCGTGCCGACCGACGAGCGGCTGCGCACGAACGTCGAGGGCGTGCGCGCCGTCGGCGACATCGTGCCCGGGCTGCAGCTGGCCCACCGCGGTTTCGCGCACGGGATCTTCGTCGCCGAGGACGTCGCCGGGCTCGACCCCCAGCCGGTGGAAGACGTGACCATCCCGAAGGTCACCTACTGCGACCCGGAGATCGCCTCGGTGGGCCTGACCGCGGAGGCGGCGAAGGGGGCCGGCCACGAGGTCGAGACGCACAGCTACCCCTTGGGCGGCAACGGCCGCAGCCTCATCCGCGGGACGAGCGGGTCGATCACGCTCGTGCGCGAGAAGGACGGCCCGGTCCTCGGCGTGCACATGATCGGCCTCGGGGTCAGCGAGCTCATCAGCGAGGCGCAGGTGGCCGTCGGCTGGGAGGCCCACCCGGAGGACATCGCGCCGCTCGTGCACGCCCACCCGAGCCAGGGCGAGGCGCTCGGCGAGGCGGCGATGCTGGCCGCCGGTCGGCCGCTGCACGCCCACGCGTGAGGACGCTCCGTGCCCATGGGTGGCGCCGGCCGCGAAACCCCGGTGGGCCCATCGACACGAAGACAACGACTCGTGAGAGTCTGTGACGTATCGCATCTCGATAGAAGGAGCAGAGGCGCATGTCTGAGCGGGTGACCATGCCGGCACTGGGTGAGTCGGTGACCGAGGGCACGGTGACACAGTGGCTCAAGAACGTCGGTGACACGGTCGAGGTCGACGAGCCTCTGCTGGAGGTCTCGACGGACAAGGTCGACACCGAGATCCCGTCCCCCGTCGCGGGGACCCTCCAGGAGATCCTCGTGGAGGAGGACGAGACCGTCGAGGTCGGCGCCGACCTCGCTGTCATCGGCGATGGTGATGCTCCAGCCTCGTCCGACGACGGTGACGCGTCCGCCTCCGAGGAGTCCGAGGAGGAGGCTCCGGCCGAGCCCGCGGAGGAGGAGGCACCGGCCGAGGAGGAGGCCCCCGCGCAGGAGGCGCCCGCCTCCTCCGGTGACTCCGGCGGCGAGTCCGGGGGTGGCTCCGACGAGGGCACCACCGTGCCGATGCCCGCGCTGGGCGAGTCGGTCACCGAGGGCACCGTCACCCAGTGGCTGAAGTCCGAGGGTGACGAGGTCGAGGTCGACGAGCCGCTGCTCGAGGTCTCGACCGACAAGGTCGACACCGAGATCCCCTCCCCCGTCGCCGGCACGCTGACGAAGATCCTCGTCCAGGAGGACGAGACGGTCGAGGTCGGCGCCGATCTGGCGATCGTCGGCGGCTCCGGAGGCGGCGGCGCGCAGGCCGCCGAGGAGCCGAAGCAGGAGGCTCCCCAGGAGGAGGAGCCGAAGCAGGAGGAGCCCGAGAAGGAAGAGGCCCCCGAGCAGGAGGAGCCGAAGGAAGAGGCTCCGAAGGCCGAGGAGCCCGAGAAGGAAGAGGCCCCCGAGCAGGAGGAGCCGAAGCAGGAGGCTCCCGCTGCGTCCGCAGAGACGCAGACCGCGCCTGCTCCCCCGTCCTCCTCCGGCGGCTCGGCCGCGAGCTACGTCACCCCGCTCGTGCGCAAGCTCGCCCAGGACAACGGGATCGACCTCTCGAGCATCGAGGGCACCGGCATCGGTGGACGCATCCGCAAGCAGGACGTCCTCGAGGCGGCCCGGGCGAAGAACCAGCCGCAGGAGCAGGCCGCTCCCTCCGCTCCGGCGGCGGCTGCGCCGGCCTCGGCGCCCGCTCCCTCCGGGGTGCCCGCCGGCCTCGAGTCGAGCGTGCCGAAGTCCAAGCGCGGGACCCGCGAGAAGATGTCGCGCCTGCGCAAGATCATCGCCGAGCGCATGGTCGAGTCGCTCAAGGTCTCGGCGCAGCTGACGACGGTCGTCGAGGTCGACATGACCCGGGTCGCCCGGGTGCGGGACGCGGCCAAGGCGGACTTCCAGGCGCGCGAGGGCACGAAGCTCTCCTTCCTCCCCTTCATCGCCCTGGCCACGGCCGAGGCGCTCAAGGAGCACCCCGGTGTCAACGCCAGCGTCGAGGGCGAGGAGATCATCTACCACGCGGAGGAGAACCTCTCCATCGCCGTGGACACCGAGGGCGGCCTCATCACCCCGGTCGTGAAGAACGCCGGTGACCTCAACGTCGCCGGGCTCGCCCGGGCCATCGCGGACGTCGCCGACCGCACCCGGACGAAGAAGATCACCCCGGACGACCTCTCGGGTGGCACCTTCACGATCACGAACACCGGCAGCCGCGGTGCGCTCTTCGACACCCCGATCCTCAACCAGCCGCAGGTCGGGATGCTCGGCACCGGCGCCATCGTGCGCCGCCCGGTCGTCGTCAACTCCGAGGACGGCGGGGAGACCCTCGCCATCCGGTCGATGATGTACCTGGCGCTCTCCTACGACCACCGGATCGTGGACGGGGCGGATGCCGCGCGCTTCCTCGGCACGATCAAGGCACGTCTCGAGGAGGGCCGCTTCGAGGCCTGACGTGGACACCCACCGACAGCGCGTCGCCATCGCCGGAGCCTCCGGTCTGATCGGCGGCGCGCTGTCGCGTTGGTTGCGCGACCGGGGCCACGACGTGGTCCATCTCGTGCGTCGGGACCCGATCGCCCCCTCGGAGCGGCCGTGGCACCCGACCCGGGGTCGGCTGGAGGGGTGGGTGCTCGAGGACGTCGACAGCGTGGTGCACCTGGGCGGCGCCGGGATCGGCGATCGTCGGTGGACGCCGGCGTACAAGCAGCTCCTGCGCCGGTCCCGGATCGAGAGCACCCGGCTGCTCGCCAAGACGCTCGCCGCCGGCGCCGGCCCGACGCGCCTGGTCGTCGCCTCGGCGGTCGGCTTCTACGGCGACCGGGGGGACGAGGTGCTGACGTCGGCGTCGTCGGGGTCGAACGACTTCCTCGGCCGGCTGGTGCACGACTGGGAGGCCGCGGCACAGCCTGCGAAGGACGCCGGGGTGCCGGTCGTGCACGCCCGCACCGGGATCGTCCTGTCGTCGAAGGGCGGCGCCCTCACCCCGATGCTCCGGCTGGGTCGTCTCGGGCTGGGCGGCCCGCTCGGCACCGGTCGCCAGTGGATGCCCTGGATCACCCTCACCGACGTCGTCGGTGCCTACACCCACCTCGTGGAGGGTCCCCCGCTGCACGGTCCGGTGAACCTCACCGCTCCCCACCCGGTGCGTCAGCGCGAGCTGGCGCGCGCTCTCGGGCGCCACCTGCACCGCCCCGCCGTGCTGCCCGTGCCGCGCCTGGCGTTGCGCGTGGCGCTCGGCGAGTTCGCCCACGACGTCCTGGCCTCCCAGCGGGTCCTCCCCCAGCGTCTGCAGCGGGCCGGCTTCACCCACGAGCACCCGCACCTCCCCGACGCCCTCGCCCACCTGCTCCCCTGACCCGGGCACCTGGCACCTGGCACACCCAAGCACCAGGAGTGCACATCCCCGAGGGAAAGTACGACCAGCAGTCGCCCGGACGAACTTCCCCTGGGGGAATGTGAGGGGGCGGCTCGGTGGCTAGT
>CAYSGN010000003.1:0-86442 GCA_964430615.1 uncultured Janibacter sp.
TCGACGAAGGGGGACCGACGAAGCGCCCCGCCGTGCAGGTCGGCGACCCCTTCGCCGAGAAGGTCCTCATCGAGTGCTGCCTCGACCTCTACGGCGCCGGCGTCGTCGAGGGCATCCAGGACCTCGGCGGCGGCGGGCTCTCCTGCGCCACCTCGGAGCTGGCCTCCGCCGGTGACGGCGGCATGCTCGTCGAGCTCGACCGGGTGCCGCTGCGCGACTCCACGCTGCGCGCGGAGGAGATCCTCATGTCGGAGTCCCAGGAGCGGATGATGGCGGTCGTCGCGCCGGAGAAGCTCGAGGACTTCCTCGCGATCACCGACCGGTGGGACGTCGAGGCGGCGGTGCTCGGGGAGGTCACCGAGGGCGAGCGCCTCGTCATCACCTGGCACGGGGAGACCATCGTCGACGTCGACCCGCGCTCGGTCGCCCACGACGGCCCGGTCTACGAGCGGCCCTACGAGCGACCCGCCTGGCTGGACCGGGTCCAGGCGGACGGCACCGCCTCGCTGCCGCGACCGGGAGCCGAGAGCCTCGGCTCCACCCTGCTCGAGCTGCTCGCCTCGCCGAACGTCTGCGACAAGTCGTGGGTGACGAACCAGTACGACCGGTACGTGCGCGGCAACACCCGACGGGCCATGCCGCACGACTCCGGCGTGGTGCGCATCGACGAGGAGTCCGGCCTCGGGGTCGCGGTCTCGACCGACTGCAACGGCCGCTTCGGGGCGCTCGACCCCTACGCGGGCGCGCAGCTGGCCCTCGCGGAGTCCTACCGCAACGTCGCGACCTCCGGCGCGCTGCCGCTCGCCGTGACCGACTGCCTGAACTTCGGCTCCCCGGAGGACCCGGCGGTCATGTGGCAGTTCGAGCGGGCGGTCGCCGGCCTCTTCGACGCCTGCCTCGAGCTCGGCATCCCCGTCACCGGCGGCAACGTCTCCTTCTACAACCAGACCGGTGAGACCGCGATCCACCCGACGCCGGTCGTCGGCGTGCTCGGTGTCATCAACGACGTGGCGACCTCGGTGGCCTCGGGCTTCCGGGCCGCCGGTGAGACCATCGTCCTGCTCGGCGCCACCCGCGAGGAGCTCGACGGCGGTGAGTGGGCGCACGCCCTGCACGGTCACCTCGGTGGCACCCCGCCACGGGTCGACCTCGCCGCGGAGAAGGCGCTGGCCGAGCTCCTCGTCGACGCCGCCCGTCGGGGCGTGCTCACCAGCTCGCACGACCTGTCCGACGGCGGCCTGGCGATCGCACTGGCCGAGTCCGTGCTCCAGGGTGGCACCGGTGCCTCGATCGACCTGCACCACGTGCTCGACCGGGACGGGATCGATGTCTTCACCGCGCTCTACTCCGAGTCCACCGCCCGGGCGGTCGTCACCGTGCGGGACGAGGACCTGGCCACCCTCGTCGGGGTCGCCGAGAGCCACGGCGTCCCCATCGCCCGGCTCGGCCGCACCGACGGCACCGCGCTGCGCGTCAAGGACGCCTTCGAGGTCTCCCTCGAGGACATGCGGGAGGCACACACCGGCACGATGCGTCGGTACTTCGGCTGATGGGTCCCTCGGGCTGGCTGGTCGTCTTCGACTGCGACGGGGTGCTCGTCGACAGCGAGCGGCTCAACGTGCGGACGTGGACGGCGATGATGCGCGACGCGGGTGTGGACTTCACCGAACGGGACGCGGTCCAGCACTTCGTGGGTCGCGCCTACGCCGACAACCGGGTGACCATCTCCGAGATCACCGGTGCGGTGCCGGACCCGGAGTGGGAGCGGGCCTGGCGACGGGAGTTCGGCCGCAGCCACGCGGAGCTGGAGCCGATCCACGGCGCCCGTGAGGCCGTCGAGGCCCTGCGCGACGTCGGGCACGGTGTCTGCGTCGCCTCCGGCTCGCTGTGGCAGGTCATCGGCACGAAGCTGGAGCGCACCGGGCTGGTCGACCTCTTCCCCGAGGAGACCCGCTTCAGCGCCGAGCAGGTGCGCCACGGCAAGCCGGCACCCGATGTCTTCCTCATGGCCGCGGAGTCCCTGGGCTTCGACCCGGGCCGGTGCGTCGTCGTCGAGGACAGCCGGGCGGGGGTGGAGGCCGCTCTCGCGGCGGGGATGCCGGTCGTCGGGTACCACAGCGACCTCACCCCGGCGGACTGGCTCGACGAGGCCGACGCGCTCATCAGCGACATGGCCGACCTGCCGTCGGTCATCGCCCGGCTGACCCGGACCTGACCGTCGGGGGCGCCGGGCGTACCGGCTAGAGCACCTTCGAGAGGAAGCTCTGGGTCCGCTCGTGCTGCGGGTTCGAGAGCACCTCGCGCGGGTCGCCCTGCTCGACGACGACACCGCCGTCCATGAAGACGAGCCGGTCGCCCACCTCGCGGGCGAAGCCCATCTCGTGGGTCACGACCATCATCGTCATGCCCTCGTTGGCGAGCGTGCGCATGACGTCGAGCACGTCGCCGACGAGCTCCGGGTCCAGTGCGCTGGTCGGCTCGTCGAAGAGCATCATGTCAGGGTCCATCGAGAGGGCCCGGGCGATGGCGATGCGCTGCTGCTGCCCGCCCGAGAGCTGCGCCGGGTAGGCATCCTCTCGATCGCCCATACCGACCTTCTCGAGGTTGCGCCGGGCGATCTCCCGGGCCTCTCCCTTCGAGCGCCTCTTGACCCGCTGCTGGGCCAGGGTGAGGTTGCGCAGCACGCTCAGGTGCGGGAAGAGGTTGAACTGCTGGAAGACGATGCCGATCCGGGTGCGGACCTGGTCCAGCTCGGTCTCGGGGTCGGTGATGTCGACGCCCTCGACGAGGATCGTCCCACTCGTCGGCTCCTCGAGCCGGTTGACGCAGCGCAGCAGGGTCGACTTGCCGGAGCCGGACGGCCCGACGACGCAGACGACCTCACCCTGATCGACGTGGAAGTCGATGCCCTTGAGCACCTCGTTCTTGCCGAAGCTCTTGTGCAGGTCCCGCACCTCGATGGCGGGCAGGCCCGTGGCCTGGGGGTTCGCGCTCACGAGGCTCACCGTCCCCTCTTCTGACGTCGTTCGAGGTGGGCCACCAGCTGGGTCAGCGGCAGCGTGATGATCAGGTACATCAGCGCGGCCATGACGAGCGGGGTCGGGCTGGCCAGCTGGGAGACGCCGTCCCGGGCGAAGGTGGTCAGCTCGCGGTCGTCCATCGCCATGCCGGCGATGAAGAGCAGCGAGGTGTCCTTGATGATGATGACCAGCTCGTTGGTCAGCGGCGGCGTGATGATCCGGAAGGCCTGCGGCAGGACCACCGAGACCATCGTCCACGCGGGGCTCATCCCGAGGGACCGGGCCGCCTCGACCTGCCCCTTCGGCACCGCCTGGATGCCGGCGCGGATCGTCTCGGCGATGTACGCGGCCGAGACGATGATCAGCGCGATCAGGCCGGCGCCGGCACTGCCGCCGGGCGGACGCCACTGGAAGGCGATCGGCACGGCGTAGGCGAAGCCGAAGATCACCAGCAGGGCCGGCAGGCCGCGGAAGAGCTCGATGTAGGCGGTCGAGACCCACCGGTACGGCGCGACCGGCGAGAGCTTCATCAGCGCCAGGACCAGACCGAGCACCAGACCGCCGGCGAAGGCGATGAAGGTGTAGACGACCGTGTTCTTCGCCGCCGTGGTGATGATGTCCGGCAGGGTCGCCTTGGCCGCGTCCGCGTTGAAGAAGTTGGTGGAGACGGCCTCCCAGTTCGCGACCATGAGCAGGAGCACGATCGCCACCACGAAGATGACGTACAGGGTGCCGCGGAACAGGCGTCTACGGGTGGATGGTTTCACGCATGACCTTCCGAGCGGGGACCGTGGCCCGGACCAGGAGGTCCGGGCCACGGCAGCAACTTACTGCTTCTTCTCGGTGAAGTACTTGTCGTAGAGCTTGTCGTAGGTGCCGTTGTCGCGCAGCGTCTTCAGCTGCTCGTTGACACCCTTGAGCAGCTTCTCGCTGCCCTTCTCCTTCACCGCGAACCCGTACTGCTCGTTGGTGTCGTACTCCTGGACGATGGTGAAGTCCCCGTCCTCGGTGTGCCGCAGGTTCACCGGGAGGTCCTGGAGGACGACGTCGACACCACCGGACTGCAGCGCCGGGAAGAGCTCGGCGTCGCTCGGGTAGGACTTCAGCTCCGCCCCCTTCGGGACGTTCTCCTTGGCGTACTTCTCACCGGTCGTGCCCTGCTGGACACCGACGGTCTTGCCGTCGAGGTCCTTGATGTCCTTGATGTCCGAGCCCTTGGGCACGAGGAGGGACTGGAGGGAGTCGTAGTAGGGCTCGGAGAAGTCGAGGTTCTTCTCCCGCTCCTTGGTGATCGTCATCGCGCTGGCGCCGATGTCGCACGTCCCGGCAGCCAGGGCCGACCCGCTCTGGAGCCCGTCGAAGCCGACGTCCTTGACCGAGACCTTCAGGTCCATGCCCTTGGCGATCTCCTTGATGAGGTCCATGTCGAAGCCGGTGTACTCACCGCCCTTCTCGAACTCGAACGGCGGGTAGGGCACGTCCGAGCACACGGTGAGGGTGCCGGAGGAGACGAGGCCGAGGTCGTCGGACCCGCCGCCACCGTCCCCGCCGTCGCTGCCGCCGCAGGCCGTCAGGGCCAAGGAGGCAGCTGCCAGGGTGGCCAGGGGGAGTGCTGCTCTCATGGGGAGCCTGCCTTTCACTCGCTGAAGTACTTGTCGTAGAGCTTGTCGTAGGTGCCGTCGTCCTTGAGCTCCTTGAGCTCCGTGTTGACGGCGTCGAGCAGCTTCTTGTTGCCCGTCTTGACCGGCATGCCGTACTGCTCACCGGTGTCGTACTTCTCGGAGATGACGAACGTGCCGTCCTTCTGGTGCTGGAGGTTCGAGGGCAGGTCCATCATCACGGCGTCGGCGGCGCCGGACTCGAGCGCCGGGTAGAGCTCGGAGTTGCTCGGGAAGGACTTGATCTCGGCGCCCTTCGGGGCGTGCTTCTGCGCGTACGCCTCACCGGTGGTGCCCTGCTTGACCGCGATCGTCTTCCCCTTCGCCTCGTCGAGCTTGAAGCTGCTCTTGGCGGGGACGAGGAGGGACTGGAGGGAGTCGTAGTAGGGGTCGGAGAAGTCGAGGTTCTTCTCCCGCTCCTTGGTGATCGTCATGGCCGCGGCGCCGATGTCGCAGGTGCCGGCGGAGAGGGCCGCCCCGCTCTGGAGACCCTCGAAGCCGATGTCCTTGACCTCGTGCTCCAGGCCCATCCCCTTCGCGATCGCCCGGGTCAGCTCCATGTCGAAGCCGGTGTACTCGCCGTCCTCCTCGAAGGCGAAGGGCGGGAAGGGCACGTCGGCGCAGACGGTCAGGGTCCCGGGCGTGGCCAGGTCCATGCCGGAGTCGTCACCGGACCCGGAACCCTCCTCGCCACCCCCTCCGCACGCGGTGAGAGCCAGGCCGGAGGCCGCCAGGAGCGCGACAGCAGTACGGGAGCGCATGTAGTTCCTTTCCGTCAGCGCGGGGGGCCACACCCTCGTGATCCCCCGGACCACCAGTCTCGGTGCACCGACGGCGAGACGATAGCAGCGGCCTGCTCGCGACGGGTCACGATGTTGTCTCGTTTGCCCGGTCACCGGGCGCGCCAGGCGCCCGGGTCCGGGGCCCTGGGCGACGGGGAGGAGCGAGCGTCGCGAAGGGGGCGGCCCCCGGCGAGCCGTCTCTCGAGAGCGGCGCCGGAGAGGACCCCGGAGGGGAAGGGCCAGCGGGCGACCTGGCGCCGGATCTCGTCGACGTCGAGGGCGCGGGTGCTCGCCACGAGGGCCGTGTTGCCGTAGCGGCGGCCCTTGACGACGTCCCGCATCGCGACCAGGGCCAGCGAGGCCGCGGGTCCGAAGGCCTCTCGCAGTCCGGCGACGACGTCGGCGACGTGCCGCAGCCCGGGCTCGTCGGGGCAGTTGAGGACGAGCACCCCGTCGGGGCGCAGCACGCGGGCGACGTCGGCGAAGAACTCGCTCGTCTGCAGGTCGGCCGGGACGCGCCCGTCGTCGAAGGCGTCGACGAGGACGACGTGGGCCGAGTCGCTCGCCAGGGCCGCGACGCCGGACCGGCCCGGCTGCGGCCGGACCCGGATGCGGTGGCGACGGGGGAGCGGCAGCCGGGTCCGGACCTGTGCGGTGAGCTCCTCGTCCGGCTCGAGGACGATCTGCGGGGATCCCGGCCGGGTCGCCTGCACCCAGCGGGCGAGGGTGAGGCCGGCCCCGCCCACGTGGGTGACCCCGATCGGGTCCGGGCGGGGGAAGGTGGCGTCGATGACCGAGGCCATGTGCTGGACGTACTCGAAGACGAGGTCCTCCGGGTCCTCCACGTCGACATGGCTCTGCGGGTGCCCGTCGCGCACGACCGTCACCCCGCCGTGCTCGTCCGGCACGAAGTCGATCTCGGCCACGGCCACCCTTCGCTCGTCGTCTCCACCACGACCGTGCTGCCGGCCGCCAGGCACCGTGCCGACGGCACGGCCTGTGGGGAGTATCGCTCAGACCCGGTGGCGCAGGACCACCCCGAGGACGGGCAGGGCCGGCGACGAGCGCGTCGACGCCTGCGACCAGCGGGTCAGGGCGCCGGCGCCTCCGGGGTCCGCGACGCCCGGGCGGGCGGCCCCCGGACCGGTGCGAGGATGGGGCCGTGGCAGCCAGGAGACGCATCCCCCCGGACGAAGGGCGGGCCGCCGTGCGCGCGTGGGTGGTCGCCGAGGACCGCGGCTCCCTGGACCGCAGGACCCTCGCGACGGCGGTACGCCACACCGTGGCCGAGCTGGAGGAGGCCGCGCCGGGCCGCAGTGTGGAGGTGCGGGTGCCGCCCTTCGCCGCGGTGCAGTGCATCGAGGGGCCGGTGCACACCCGGGGCACCCCGCCCGCGGTCGTCGAGACCGACCCGCACACCTGGCTGACGGTCGCCACCGGCGAGGGCTCCTGGGGGTCGGAGGTGGCGGCCGGGCGGATCCGCGTGAGCGGCCAGCGCACCGACCTCTCCCGGTGGCTCCCGCTCAGCGCAGTGAGCTGACCAGCTCCTCCATCACCGTGATCACCCGCACGGACTCCTCCACGGGCATGACCGGCGACTCGGTCTCGCCCGCGGCGACCCGGATCGCGGTCTCGGTGGCCTCGTGACGCAGCCCCCGGTGCATCTCCATCGGGTCGCCGACCATCGTGTCGAGGACGACGTCGTCCGAACCCACGAGGTGCATGGTCGTCGGCGTGTAGAAGTCCGTCTCGAGCTCCAGCCGCGCCCACGTGCCGTTGACCGACGCCGTCGTGGGGGTCCTCGCGGACATGTCGGTCGAGAGGGCGGCCACCGCGCCCGTCGGCCCCTGCACGGCGAAGGCCATCCGCCGGTCCACGCCCTGGTCGGTGAGCGTGCCGAGCCCGGTCGCGGAGGTGATGCCGCCGAGCACGAGCGAGGCGAAGGAGAGCGGGTAGATGCCCAGGTCGAGCATCGCGCCCCCGGCGAGGTCCGGGTTGGACAGACGGTCCGGGCCGTCCGGCCACAGCCGCTGCGCGTGGTCCGCGAGGACCGTGCTCACCTCGCCGAGGAGCCCGAGGTCGAGCACCTGCCGCAGGACGTCGACGTGGGGCAGGAAGCGGGTCCACATCGCCTCCATGCAGAAGACCCCCGCCTCGCGTGCGGCGGCGACCAGCTGCCGGGCCCCGGCGGTGGTCGGCGCGATGGGCTTCTCGACGAGCACGTGCTTGCCGGCGCGGATGGCCAGCAGCGCGTGCTCGACGTGCTCGCTGTGCGGGGTGGCGATGTGCACGGCGTCGACATCGGGGTCGGCGACCAGGCCCGCGTAGTCACCGTGGGCCCGCGCGCCGGGCGCGTGCCGGGCGACGAAGTCCGCGGCGCGCTCGTGGGAGCGGGAGCCGACCGCCACGACCTCCTGCGCGGTCCCCTCGAAGGACCGGGCCATCTCACCGGCGATCCAGCCCGCGCCGAGCAGTCCCCAGCGCAGTCCCGGCGCCGTGGCTGGGTCGGGTGTGCGAGGCTCCGGGAGCTTCATGCCGGGTACGTCCGCATGCGGTCGCTGGCTGTCCATGACCCCAACCTACGATGGGGGCGTGAAGAAGAAGCGTCGGAGCGAGCCGAAGCCCGTTCCCTTCATCGCGACGGGGGCCGTCGTCGGTCTCGTCGTCTTCGGGATCATCTCGATGGTCGGTCCGAACCGGGACGAGGGCTACAACATCATCTACGACCCGGGGGCCACGCTGGGGTACATGAGCGTCCTCGGCATCTGCGTCGGGGCGCTCGTCGGTGCCGTCGTCGTCGCGCTGCTCACCTACCGTCGCTGAGCCTCGCCTCCAGGACGATGTTGACGTCGTCCTCCGCCGCGACCCGCACCGAGGTGAAGCCGGCCTCCTCGAGCACCTCCCGCAGACGCAGCGGCCCGGCGTGGGCGCCGAGCGCCATGGCCCCCGGCTGGGAGAGCGAGTTCGGCGTGCAGAGGAAGGTCGAGGCGGCGTAGCCGAGCGCAGCCAGCGGCTCGGTCGCCAGGGTCTGGGCCAGGTCGTCGCCGGCGTGCAGTTCGACGAGCACGAGCGTCCCTCCGGGGGCCAGCGCCCGCCGTGCGTGGTCAGCGGCCCCCACCGGGTCGCCCAGGTCGTGGAAGGTGTCGAAGAAGGTGATCAGGTCCACCCCCTCGTCGGGATAGCCACCGGCGTGGTCGACCGAGAAGCGCACCCGGTCGGACACCCCGGCCTCGGCAGCCCGCTGCCGGGCCGTGTCGACCGACGCGGCGTGCACGTCGTAGCCGGTGAAGGTCGAGCGAGGGAAGGCCTCGGCCATGAGCAGGAGCGCGGCCCCGTGCCCGCACCCGACGTCGACCACGGCGGCACCCTCCCGTAGGCGGTCACCGACCCCGTCCAGGGCCGGGATCCAGTGGTCGACGAGGTTGCGTCGGTACCCGGTGCGGAAGAACCGCTCCGTCGACTCCCACGTGACGGGATCCTGCTCCCCCCACGGGATGCCGGCACCGGTCCGGAAGGCCTCGGTCAGCGCGTCGATCCGGCGGTGCATCCCGCTGACCAGCGGTGCCGCTCCGATGAGGCTGGCCGGTGACGCGTCGTCGGCGAGCACCATCGCGTGCTCGGGCGGGAGGGTGAAGGTCCCCGCAGACGGGTCGTACTCCACGATGCCCGCGGCGGCCTGCTGGGCCAGCCACTCCTGGACGTAGCGCACGGCCAGGCCGCACGTGACGGCCAGCTCGGTCGGTGTGACCGGCCCGCACCGGGCCATCGCCGCGTACAGGCCGGTCCTGTCCCCGACCACCATCAGCGCCGCGGTCGCCCCGCCGATGAGCATCCCGCCGACCTGCTGGGCGAAGGCGCCCACCTCGTCCATGTCCACGTCGATCGTCGTCATGACTCCTCCTTGATCGCACTCACCGCTCAGCGTGCGACCGCGACCTTTCACGGGACTTTCAGCTCCCGGTCGGGCACGATGGAGAGGTGCCTGATGTGCGCCTCGGCGTGCTGGGCTCCCTGGAGGTGGAGGTCGACGGGCGAACGGTGCAGGTGCCACCGGGTCGTCGGCGGGCAGCCCTGGCATGCCTGACGATCCACCGCGGTCGCACCGTGTCCGCCGACGCCCTGGCGGAGGCCGTCTGGGGCGAGCAGCAGCCGCGCGACCCGCCGGCCGCGCTGCAGACGGTCCTCTCGCGGCTGCGCGCCGTGCTGGGCGACGTCATCCACCGCCAGGACCGGCTCGGCTACCGGCTCGACCTCCCGCCCGGCCACGTCGACAGCAGCGTCTTCGAGGGGCTCCTCGACCAGGTGGACCACGGCGATCCCGACCGGGCGCGTCATCTGCTGGAGGAGGCGCTCGCCCTCTGGCGGGGGCCGGCCTACGGCGAGTTCGCGGACGCCCCCTTCGTGCTGGGCGAGGCGGCCCGCCTCAATCGGCTGCGGGCCGAGGCGACCGAGCGCCTCGCGGCCGTCGCCACCGACGCGGGGGACCACACGTCGGCGGTGAGCCTCGCCGAGGGACTGCTCGCGGAGGAGCCCTTCCGCGAGGGGGCGGTCGAGGTGCTCGTGACCGCGCTGCACCGGGGCGGTCGCTCCGCCGACGCCCTCGCCGAGTGCCGACGTCATCGCGATCTGCTCGCCCGGGAGCTCGGCCTGGCGCCCGCGCCCGCACTGGACCGGCTCGAACGGCGGATCCTCGGTCACGACCGCCCGCCCCGGTCCGCACCTCCCCGGTGGCTGGACACCTCCACGACCTTCGTCGGCCGCGAGGACGAGTACGCGGGCCTCCTCGACGCCGTCTCGACGAACCGGCTCACCGTGATCACGGGCCCCGGCGGTGTCGGCAAGTCCCGGCTGGCCGCCGAGGCGCTCCCGGCGCTGCACGAACGGTGCGGGCTGCCGACGGTCGTCACGGAGCTGGCGAGCGTCGCCGACGGCGGGGTGGCGCTGGCCGTGGCGACGGCGCTGGGCCTGCACCCCTCCCCGTCCGTCGCCGCCACGGACGTGGTCGTCGAGCACCTGGTCTCCACGCCCCACCTGCTCGTCATCGACAACTGCGAGCACCGCCTCGACGAGGTGTCCGCGCTGGCCGGGCGCCTCGTCACGCGCTGCCGGGGCGTCCGGGTCGTGGCCACGAGCCGGCGTCGCCTGGGGCTGACCTCGGAACGCGTGCTGCCGTTGGCCCCCCTGCCCGTCCCCGCGCCGGGGGAGGACGGCCGCCACCGTCTCGCCCCGTCCGTCCGGCTGGTCGCCGATCGCGTCCATCGCGTCATGCCGAGCTTCACCATCACGCCCGAGAACGTCGAGGTCGTCAGCGAGCTGTGCCGACGGGTCGACGGCCTCCCGTTGGCCCTGGAGCTGGCCGCATCGCGGGTGGCCACCCGTGGCGTGGTCGAGGTGCTCGCCCCCCTGGCCACGGAGCCCACCCGCACGGTGGAGGCACGCCTCGCCCACGTCGTCGCCTGGTCGCACGAGCTGATGAGCCCCCGGCAGCAGCGCCTGCTGTGCGCCCTGTCGGTCTTCCCGGGGGAGTTCACCATCCACGAGGTCCGTGAGCTCCTCGCCCACCTCGAGGAGCCGGTCGAGGAGGTGGCCGCGGACCTCACCGAGCTCGTCGAGTCCTCCCTCGTCTCCATCCGGATGTGCGGGGTCGGTGCCCGGTACCGGCTCCTGTCGATCGTGCGGGCCTTCGCCGCCGAGCGGCTGCGGGAGACGGGGAGGGAGGCCGCCGTGGGGGCGGCCCACGCCTCGTGGGTCGCCGAGGTCACCGAGGGCATCGCCCGCGACTGGGCCCGAAGGGAGGGGACGGAGGTCGATGCCCGCCTCACCGCGGCCTGCGAGGAGGTCGGCACGGCGATCCGCTGGTCCCTGGGTGCGGGGCGGACCGACCTCGCGGCCAGGATCGCCGCAGGGGTCACCGCCTGCCTCCACTGGACGCCGAGCGCGGAGATCCGCGGCCTCTTCGTCGAGGTCGCCGAGCGCGGGGCCGAGGCGCCCGCGCCCGAGCTGGCCGGTGGGGTGGGAGCGGGAGCCTTCGTCCTCGCCGAGCAGGGTGACCTCGAGGGTGCGCAGCGGCTGGCGCAGGCGGCGCTGGGCATGGCCGCGACGGGGGAGGAACCGCTCACCGCCGTGCTCGCCCTGGCCGTCGCCGCGATGTACCGCGGTGAGCGCACGACGTCCGAGCGGTGGTTCCGTCGCCTGGAGCGCGCGCCGGACCTCCTGGCCGATGCGAGCGCCTCCCTGGCGCTCGGCGCCTGCTACCACGACGACCTGCCCGCCGCCCGCGAGCACGCCGCGGTCGCCCTCGCCGCCGGGTCCTGCAGCTCGGCCGCGTCCTCGGCCTTCGCCCGTTTCGCCGCCGGTGAGATCGCGGCCAGGGACGACCCCGACGTGGGGGCCGAGCTCTTCGTGCGGGCCTCGCAGGAGGCGGACCGCGTCGGCGCCGAGCAGGTGGGCCGTGTGGCCCGGGTGGCCCTGCTGGCCGCCCTGACCCGCGCCGGACGGCGCGAGGAGGCGCTCGACCTCGCCCCCACGCTCCTGTCCGACCTGCGGGCGAAGGGCGCGTGGGTGCAGGCGTGGACGGCGCTGCGGATCGCGGCCGAGCTCCTCGAGGGGCCTCGTCCGGCCGAGGCCGCGCTCGCCCTCGAGGCGGCCGGGAGCGTGGAGGGCTCACCCCCTCCGGTCGGCCACGACGTCCCTCGCTACGCCGACCTCTCGGCCCGGCTCGCGGACCGGCTCGGGGAGGGGGTGATGTCCGGGATCACCCAGCTGGCGCGCTCGAGCCCGCGCGGCCAGGTCGTCGGGCGGGTGGTGACCGCCCTGACGGACCTGACGGGGGAGGGGTCGACGGCCGCCCCGGGGCGCCACCGACCGCCCGGCCCCGACGCCCTGTGGGACACTTGATGACGTGCCACGCGGAGACGGAATGTTGTCCCATGACCTCCTGCCCGGTGAGAAGGGTCCCCAGGACGCCTGCGGCGTCTTCGGGGTGTGGGCCCCGGGCGAGGACGTCGCCAAGCTGACCTACTACGGGCTCTACGCGCTCCAGCACCGCGGCCAGGAGTCGGCGGGCATCGCCACCTCCAACGGCCAGCAGCTGCTCGTCTACAAGGACATGGGCCTGGTCTCCCAGGTCTTCGACGAGCGCAGCCTCTCCACCCTGCGCGGGCACCTGGCCATCGGGCACTGCCGCTACTCCACGACCGGCGGCAACACGTGGGAGAACGCTCAGCCCACCCTCGGTGGTCACGACGCCGGTACGGTCGCCCTCGCCCACAACGGCAATCTCATCAACTCCGCCGAGCTGCGCGACCTCGTCGAGTCCTACAGCGACGAGGTCTCCCGCGACACCAGCGGACGGCTGCGCCGGATCACCGACGGTGAGCTGCGCCGCGGCAACACCTCCGACACCGCCCTCGTGACCGCACTGCTCGCCCATGACCCCGACATCACGCTCGAGGCGGCGGCGATGGACCTGCTGCCCAAGCTGCGCGGCGCCTTCTGCTTCGTCTTCATGAACGAGGACACGCTCTACGCAGCCCGCGACCCGCAGGGGCTGCGACCGCTCGTCATCGGCCGCCTGGAGCGCGGCTGGGTCATCGCCTCCGAGACCGCGGCGCTGGACATCGTCGGGGCCTCCTTCGTGCGCGAGGTCGAGCCCGGGGAGTTCGTCGCCGTCGACGAGGACGGGCTGCGCACCCGTCGCTTCGCCGAGCCGCGGCGCAAGGGCTGCGTCTTCGAGTACGTCTACCTCGCCCGCCCGGACACGACGATCAGCGGTCGCACGGTGCACGAGGCCCGCGTCGAGATGGGCCGCACGCTCGCCCGGGAGCACCCCGTCGAGGCCGACCTGGTCATCCCCACCCCGGAGTCCGGCACGCCCGCGGCCATCGGCTACGCCCAGGGGTCGGGCATCCCCTTCGGCCAGGGCCTGGTGAAGAACGCCTACGTGGGCCGGACCTTCATCCAGCCCAGCCAGACCATCCGCCAGCTCGGCATCCGGCTCAAGCTCAACCCCCTTCGTGAGGTCATCAAGGGCAAGCGCCTCGTCGTCGTCGACGACTCCATCGTGCGCGGCAACACACAGCGGGCGCTCGTGCGGATGCTGCGCGAGGCCGGTGCCGCGGAGGTGCACGTGCGCATCTCCTCGCCGCCGATCAAGTGGCCGTGCTTCTTCGGCATCGACTTCGCCACCCGTGCCGAGCTCATCGCCAACGGGCTGGGCGTGGAGGACATCCGCACCTCGCTGGGCGCCGACACGCTCGGCTACATCAGCGAGGACGGTATGGTCGCCGCGACCGAGCAGCCCAAGGACGCCCTGTGCACGGCCTGCTTCTCGGGCACCTACCCGATGGAGCTGCCGAGCGAGGACCGCCTCGGCAAGCAGCTGCTCGAGCTCGAGTTCGCGCCGTCGGAGGGCGCGGGGAAGGCGGTCCGGTCGTGAGCCAGACCCCCATCACCTACGCCGGGGCCGGCGTCGACGTCGAGGCCGGGGACCGGGCCGTCGAGCTGATGAAGGCATCCGTGCGCCGGGCGACCCGCCCCGAGGTCCTCGGGGGGCTCGGCGGCTTCGCGGGGATGTTCGACGCGAGCGCGCTCCAGGGGATGCAGCGCCCGGTCCTCGCGACCTCGACGGACGGGGTCGGGACGAAGGTGGCCATCGCCCAGGCGATGGACCGTCACGACACCATCGGTCAGGACCTCGTCGGCATGGTCGTCGACGACATCGTCGTCTGCGGCGCCGAGCCGCTCTTCATGACCGACTACATCGCGACCGGCCAGGTGGTCCCCGAGCGGATCGCCGCCATCGTCGGCGGCATCGCGAAGGGGTGCGAGCTCGCCGGGGTCGCGCTGGTGGGTGGCGAGACCGCCGAGCACCCGGGCCTCCTGGAGCCGGACGAGTACGACGTGGCCGGCGCGGCCACCGGGGTCGTCGAGCACGACGACGTGCTCGGCCCGGAGCGGGTGCGTCCCGGCGACGTCGTCCTGGCCCTGGGCTCCTCCGGCCTGCACTCCAACGGCTACTCGCTCGTGCGTCGGGTCGTCGCGGCGGCGGGCTGGGAGCTGGACCGGCACGTCGACGAGCTGGGCCGCACCCTCGGTGAGGAGCTGCTCGAGCCCACCCGGATCTACACGCGGGCGCTGCTGGACCTCGTGCGCGCGGCCGACGTCGAGGTGCACGCCCTCAGCCATGTCACCGGCGGCGGGCTGGCGGCCAACCTCGCCCGCGTCCTGCCCGCCGGCACCCTGGCCCGGGTGGACCGCTCGACGTGGACGCCCCCGGCGATCTTCTCCCTCGTCGGGCGGCTCGGGCAGGTGCCCCGTGAGGACATCGAGCGCACCCTGAACATGGGGGTCGGGTTCGTGGCCGCCGTGCCCCAGGAGAGCGCCGACGCCGCCGTCGCGCGGTCCCGCGCAGCCGGCATCGACGCCTGGGTGCTCGGCGACGTCACCGACGCCTCGAGCACCTCGCCGGACCCCTCTGCGGAGGTCGTCCAGGGAGCGAAGGGCGTGGACGGCGGGGCCGTCCAGGTGCTCGGGGAGCACCTCTGAGCACGCCCGTACGCGTCCTCGTCGCCGACGCGGACGAGGCGCACCGGCACGGGCTGACCGCCGTGCTGCGCACCGATCCCGGACTCGAGCTGGTCACGCCCGCCGCCACCCGCGCCGAGGTCGCCGCCACGCCGCCGGTCGATGTCGTCCTGCTCGTGGGCAGGCTCGACGCGCCCGACCTGCGCACGCTGCTCGCCGGCCGACCGGCGCACGGACCCGCGTGGGTCATGATGGTCGGCCCCGACGAGGACCCCGACGCCCTGCTCGGGGCAGGCGCGAACGGGTGCCTCGTCAGCTCGAGCACACCCCTGCAGATCGTCGCCGCGCTGCACGCGGCCGCCGCAGGAGAGCGCGTCGACCCGATGACGCCGGTCACCGGCCCGCTGGTGCAGCGCGTGCGGCGCGAGGTCTCGGAGCTCACCGAGAGGGAAGCCGACGTGCTACGTCTCGTGGCGGCCGGGCTGGGCAACCAGGAGATCGCCCAACGGCTCTACCTGAGCCTGTCCAGCGTGAAGTCCCACCTGTCGCACACCTATGGCCGACTCGGGGTCAACCGGCGTAGCGCAGCGGCCGCCGAAGCTCGCCGCAGGGGACTGATCTGAGCGTCAGAGCAGAGAGGTCAGCGCGTGGTGCCCTCCGCGGACGCCCACTCGTCGTAGTCATCATCGCTCGAGTCGTGCTCGTCGTGCTCCTCGCCACGCGCTCGAGCCTTACCGTGAAGTTCCGCCTCCAGCGCCGCAAGGTCGGTCTCCGGCGAGTAGTACTTCAGCTCGCGGGCTACCTTCGTCTGCTTCGCCTTTGCTCGGCCGCGCCCCATGGCGTGACCCCCTCATTACGCTAGTGCGGGTCGGCAACAACTCACCCGCGACCCCCAGCGGAGGACGCGGACTAGCTGAGCGGACCCGGATCTGTGTGGTTTCTCGTGCCTACAACCGTACACGGTCCCCGCCGCTTCCGCCCCATCGGTCCCCGTTCGGGGGCCTAGGATCGGCATCGATCGGGTCACGATCCGTGGCCGAAGCCGACTCCGCGACGAATCGAGGGTGCTGTGACGGACCAGGTGCTGCCGCGCCCCCTTCGCGCCCTCGTCGTCACGGTCGTCCACCACCCGCAGGACTCCCGCATCCGCCACCGTGAGGTGGCCGCGCTCCTCGGGGCTGGGTGGGAGGTGACGTATCTCGCACCCTTCGCCGAGCACGACCTCCCCCTGCCGGACCCGACCGGCGGGCTGACCTGCGGCGACCTTCCCCGGGCCTCCGGCCGGGACCGGCTGCGCGCCGCACGCGCCGCACGGGCGGCGCTGCGCCGGCTGGCGGGCGAGCACGACGTCGTCCTCGTCCACGATCCCGAGCTGCTCCCTGCCGCGGCCGGTCTCGGGCTACGACATCTCGTCTGGGACGTGCACGAGGACCCTGCCGGCGCCCTGGCGGTCAAGGACTGGCTGCCGGCCCCGCTGCGCCGTCCGGTCGCCTCCGGGTGGCGCGTCGCCGAGCGCCTCGCGGAGCGGCGCCACCACCTGCTGCTCGCCGAGCACGCCTACGCGAAGAGGTTCGGCGGCGAGCACACGGTCGTGCCCAACGCGGTCGTCGTGCCCGAGCAGGTGCCCCCGGCGGGCGGCACGCGGCTGGTGCACGTGGGCAACCTCACCGCCGCACGAGGGACCGACCTCATGGTCGAGGCCGCCCGGATCGCCCACGGGGCGTCCCAGGGCCGGATCACCCTCGAGGTCATCGGTCCCGCCCGCGACGAGACCTCGCGCCGGGTGCTCGAGGCCGGCGTCGCGGACGGGCACGTCACCTGGCGCGGCTTCCAGCCGGCCGAGGTCGCCATGGCCGCCCTCGACGGTGCGCTCGCCGGGCTGTCGCTGCTGCGGGACCTGCCCAACTACCGCGGCTCGATGCCCACGAAGGTCGTGGAGTACCTCGCCCACGGCATCCCCGCGATCACGACCCCCCTCCCGCTGGCCGAGGACCTCGTGCGCCGATCCGGGGGCGGTGTCATCGTCCCCTTCGACGACCCGCAGGCGGTCGCCGACGCCGCTGTGCGCCTGTGGCGGGAGCCGGCAGCGGCGGCGGGCATGGGCTCGCGGGGGCGCGCCTTCGTCGGCGAGCGCTACGACTGGGCGAAGGGCGCGGAGGACTTCGTCGCCGCCCTCACCGAGGTGGCCCGCACGGCCTCACCGCGGCGTCGGGTCGGGCGGCACTGAGGAGGCCTCTGCCGCCTGGGTCGCGGCCGGCTCGGGGTCCGGGGTGAGGACGAACTTCCCGAGCCCCCTGCGCACCTTGGGCGGCAGGGCGTCCATCGTCCCGGCGAGGACGATCTCGCGCGGGCGCAGCCGGGTCAGGGCCGCATCCACCTGCGGCGGGACCCGCTCGGGCGAGAAGAACATCAGCGGCGAGCCGCGGTAGCGGGCGGCGACGATCGCGGAGAGCATCTCGACCGCGGCGCGTCCGGAGACGATGACCTCGCCGCCGGGCTCGACGTCGTCCCACAGGCCCGCGGCGAGCACGAGCGGTCCGCCCCGCGGGGAGAACTCGATCTCGGCGCCGGTGGCCGCGCGGAGCGCGCGGACGGTCTCCGGCGCCCACTCCTCCTCGGTCCCGTGGAAGAGCAGCCGGGCCGGGCGCAGGGCCGCCAGGGCGCCGGAGAGCTCCTCGGGCAGGTCGTCCTCGCAGATGACGACCGCCTGGCCGGAGACCGCGGGGGGCAGGGAGAAGACCGAGCGTCCGGAGCTGTCGCCGTGGGTGATGTGCACGGTCGAGGTGTCCGGCGGCGGGAAGTCGCGCAGGATCTGCGCGGAGGTGAGGGTGAAGTCGTCATGACCGATCCGCTCGGCGGCGACCCCGGTCGCCTCCTCGAGCACGCCCTCGACCTCGGTGCCGACGAGCTCCTCACCGCCGACGACGACCACACGTCGCGGCCGGAGACGGCTGAGCTGGGTGCGGGTCGAGTTGGGCACGGCCCCGGGGCGCACCCACATGAGGGGCCAGCCGAGGCGGGCGGCGACCGGGGCGATCGCCCGTGCGGCCGCCATCCGGTTGATGCTCACGACGAAGCACCCCTCGACACCGGGCTCCCAGGTGCGGGCGATGATCTCGGAGGCGACGACGAAGCGGTTGTCGCCGGTCCAGCGGGTCGTCCCCGGCACCTGCGGGTCCTTCGCGGCCGGCTTCTTCTGCGGCCCCTTCTTCTTCGGGAGGGTCGCCTCGTAGGCCTTGAGGACCTCCTCCGTGGGGCCGTCCATGATGAGCTCGCCCTTGTCCATCCACAGCACCCGGTCGCAGATCTGGCGGATGGTCGAGTTGGAGTGGGAGACGAGGAAGACGGTGCCGGCCTCCTCACGGATCTGGGTGATCCGCTCGGCGCTCTTGGCCCGGAAGTCGGCGTCGCCGGTGGCCAGGGCCTCGTCGATCATCAGCACGTCCGGGGCGGCCGCTGTCGAGATCGCGAAACGCAGTCGCGCGCCCATGCCGGAGGAGTAGGTGCTCATCGGCAGGTAGACCGCGTCCCCGATGCCGGAGAACTCGACGATGTCGTCGAAGCGCTGGGCGATCTCGGCCTTGCTCAGGCCGAGCGCCTGGGCGCCGATGTAGATGTTGCGCTCGCCGCTCAGCTTGCGCTTGAGGACGGCGTTGACGCCGAGGAGGGAGGGCTCCCCGGAGACCCAGATCCGCCCGGCGGACGGGGGGATGAGCCCGGCGACGGCCCGCAGCAGCGTCGACTTGCCGGACCCGTTGCGGCCGATGATGCCGACCGACTCGCCGTGGTAGGTGACGAAGCTGACCCCCCGGACGGCGTGCACCTCGCGGGTCTTCTCGACGGTCCGCCGGGCCTTGAGCATCTCGCGGAAGGAGGTCGGCTCCCCCTGGCTGCTGGGGTTGCCGCGACGCTCGCCGCCGTAGACGGTGTACTTCACGTCGAGACCGCTGACGATCACCGTCGGGACGTCGCTCTCCGGCGGGTCGACGGGTGCCTGGTGCTCCTGCTCAGCCACGGCCGTACCTCGCCTCGTCCCACCAGAAGAGCACGAGCCCGACGACGACCAGACCCACCGACCATCCGGCGAGCATGAGCCAGTCACCGAGGACCACCCGGTGGTCCTCGCCCGAGAGGAGGGCCTGGCGCCCGCAGGAGAGCATCAGCGCGAAGGGCTGCTGCACGAGGACGTGCCCGACCACCGGCGGGAGGTTCTGGGCGTAGTGCGCCACCGGGAAGAAGACCCCCGAGACGTAGCGCAGCAGCCGCACGGTCACGGGGATGAGGTTGCCGAGGTCCCGCGAGGCGTTGACCACGCGGGCCCCGATGAAGGCGAAGCCCAGCAGCGAGAACATCTGGAGCAGGACCGCGACGGGGAAGAGCAGCCAGGACCAGCTGAGCGGCTCGCCCGTGGCGAACATGAGCAGGAAGAGCAGCCCGAACGCCGGCAGCGAGGCGATGAACTCGCTCAACGTCACCGAGATCGGGAGGATCGCGCGCGGGAAGTGCAGCGCGCGCACGAGCGAGAGGTTGCCCGTGATCGCCTTCGAACCCCTCGTGATGACCGAGGAGGTGAAGGAGAACATCACGACACCGATGCTCAGGAAGCCGACGAAGTTGTCGATCCCGCCCCGCGTGCCGAGGAGCATGCCGAAGATGACGAAGTAGCTCGCGATGAGCAGCGCGGGGTTGAGCACGGCCCACAGCTGCCCGAGACGGTTCTCCTCGTGCTTCGCGTAGGACTCCGCCGAGGAGATCGTCCACACGAACGTCCGCCGCTGCCAGAGATCACGCAGGTACTGGCCGAGCGGCGGACGTTCGCTGAGCGTGCGCAGGCCGTGACGGGCCGCGAGCGCCGTGGCCTCCTCGGTGCTCAGCCGGGGTGAGAGGGAGGCCCGCGGAGGGGCCTGGGTCACAGACGCTCGACCCGCTCGCTGTCCCCGGCCACGCCCCGGGTGTCGAAGAAGCGCTGGGCCTTGGCGGCCAGGGCGTCCACGTCGAAGGACTTGTGGTTCTGCACGAGGATCGTCAGGTCCGCCGAGGCGACCCCGGCCTCGAGGTCCTCGATCCGCTCGGCGTCCGGGACCGCGGTCCAGTTGGCGACCTTGGCGTCGTAGTAGGTGACCGTCGCCCCCTTCGCCTGGAGCTGCTGGGCCAGCGGCACGGCCGGCGACTCACGCTGGTCGGCGATGTCCGGCTTGTACGTGACACCGAGCAGCAGCACCGTCGCGCCGCGCAGCGACTTGGCGTCCTGGTTGAGGATGTCCTGGGCGCGGTGGACGACGTAGGAGGGCATCGTCGAGTTGATCTCCTGGGCGAGCTCGACGAAGCGGAAGGGGTAGCCCAGCTTCGCCCGCACGTTGTAGGAGAGGTAGTTCGGGTCGATCGGGATGCAGTGACCGCCGACGCCCGGGCCGGGGTAGAAGGCCTGGAAGCCGAAGGGCTTGGTGCTGGCGGCCGCGATGACGTCCCAGAGGTCGATGCCCAGGTCGTGGCAGAAGCGGGCCATCTCGTTGACGAGGGCGATGTTGATGTGCCGGTAGGTGTTCTCCAGCAGCTTGGCCGTCTCGGCCTCGCGGGTGCCCTTCGCGCGCACGACGGTGTCGACGAACCGGCCGTAGAAGGCCGCGGCGGCCTCGGTGGAGGCCTCGTTGTGGCCACCGACGACCTTCGGGGTGTTCTTCGCGCCGAACTTCTCGTTGCCCGGGTCGATCCGCTCGGGGGAGAAGGCCAGGTGGAAGTCCTTGCCGGCCTCGAGGCCGCCGGACTCGAGGACCGGGCGGACGACCTCGTCGGTCGTCCCCGGGTAGGTCGTGGACTCGAGGATGATCGTCTGACCCGGCTGGAGGTGCTCGGAGATGGTCTTCACGGCCGCGTTGATCGGGCCCAGGTCCGGGCCGCCGTCCTCGGCGAGCGGCGTGGGGACGCAGATGACGATGGTCTCGACCTCGGCGAGGCGCGAGGCATCCGTCGTCGCCTCGAAGCCCGCCGCCAGCATCTCCTTGATGTCGTCGTCGGAGAGGTCGTCGATGTGGGACGTGCCCGCGTTGAGGTCGTCGACGACACCCTGGTTGATGTCGAAGCCGAGGACCTTGACTCCCACCCGGGAGGCTTCCTGGGCGAGGGGGAGGCCGACATAGCCCTGTCCGATGATCGCGACGTCTGCCACAGTTCTTCCTTCTCGGTAGTCGTTCCCCCGGGGTCCCGAGGCGCCACCGTGCGCGCCGGTGGCTGGCGCGATCATACCGGCACGAACCAGCGAAAGCCTGAGCGCCGGGGATCCCCGCCGTGCACGTGCTCCCGCAGGCGGTCACCGCAGCACGAGCAGCGTCGCGACGAGCAGCGCCGCGCCGGTCGTCAGGGTCCCGCTGCGCTCCAGGAGCCGGCTGTGACCGGCGAGGAAGGCCTGCCAGCCGTCCTGTCCGACGAGGACGAACTGGAGAGGGGCCAGGGCACGGGAGAGCCCGAAGGCCAGCCCGAGGACGATGCCCTGCCACCACGGCAGGTTGACGACGAGGAGCCAGACCAGCACGAGCCACGGGGCGGCAGAGGGCACGAGCGTACGAACCCCGGTGCCGTACTCCGCGCCGAACCGGAAGAGGCCCCGGCCCATGCCCCGGGTGAAGACGTCCTGGGGGATGAGCTCGCTGCGCTGGGGCAGCGGCAGCGGATCGGTCAGCACGTCGAGGAGCACGAGCGCCACGAGCGCGAGCAGGAAGCCTCCCCGACGCAGGTCGGCGGGAACCGCGGAGAGCAGACCGGCGAGTACCGCCACGGCGGCGCCGGTCGCGCCACCGCCGAGCGTGGTGCCGGCGGCGAAGGACCCCCAGAGACGGAGGCGACCGGGACGGCCTCGGACCGAGGCCAGCAGCGCCCAGGCGCTGTTGATGCCTCAGGTGGACCCCGACAGGGACAGCCCCGCGGCGACGACACCGAGCAGCACGAGGGCGAAGGGCGGCACCGCCCGACCGAGCACCGCGCCACCGACGGCGAGGGCGAGCAGGACGGCGGTCCCCGCGAGGAGGAGGAGCGGGTCGGCTGCCCACCGGCGGGACGCCGTGACCCGAGCCGTCTCCGGCCGTGCGGCCACGGCCGCTCAGACCGCCCAGGGACAGATCGAGCGGTAGCAGCCCCCGCTCGTCTGGCAGACCCAGCCGTCGGAGCAGCGGTAGGTGTGCCCGTCGCTGAAGCGCCAGTGCCACGAGTCGTACGTGCCCGAGTAGCAGTCGTCGGGCCGGTGGGTGAAGTAGGTCCGACCCGCCCCGGGGGCGTGCTTGTGCCAGCCGACCCGGTTGCCCGCGCCGTCGTGGTACTTCCAGCAGCAGGACTCGTCGTAGCAGGGCGTGGACGGCCCGCACTTGATGCCCGCCTCGGTGTGCCCGCTGGCGTAGCCCCCGGGAGCGCACGGCCCCGCGGAGGTGTTGGTCCAGTCGTTGAAGTACCCGGAGGCCCGTGCCTTCTCGGTGCCGGTGTTGATCATCGCGAAGCCCCCGAGGGCCACCCCGACACCGACGCCGAAGGCGGAGGCGAAGAAGCTGCGTCGGCTGCGTGGGGTGGCCACGAGCCGGGCGCGCAGGTCGGCCGGGTCGGCCTCGGGCAGGTCCTCGAAGCGCAGCGTCATCGGGACTCCTCCTCCGGTACGGGAACGGACGCGCGGACGGGGGCCCAGCCCTCGAGGTCCGCGCTGTGGGTGGGCATGAGGGTGTCCCGGATCGTGCCGTCGGCGTCCAGGGCCACGAGGTAGGGCGTCGCGGGCACGGCGAGGCGCTCCATGAGCTCGCGGCCGTGCTCGACGCACCGGCAGCGGGGCGCGCGCTCGCCGACCCCGGTGCAGGCTCCGCTCGAGACGACGACCAGCCGCTCGTCGAGACCGAGCCGAGCCAGGTCGTCGAGCACCCCGGCGCAGGCGGCGCAGGTCGGCGAGCTGAAGAGGACGATGCTCCCGTCCGGGGACCGCAGGGAGGCGGCGGCGCCGTCTGCGGGGACGGCGAGGCCGACGAGGTCACGCGTCGTGCGCGTGCCTCCCCCCGGGGCCGCGGAGTCGGTGCGGGCGGTGAGCACGCTCACCTGGCGCAGCAGCCCGGCCAGGCCGAGCGCCAGCACGACGATCGCCACCCAGGTGACGAGGAGTGCGGCGGTGGTGAAGCTCATGCGGGGATCCCCCGGAGGTCACGGCGCGGGTGGTGACGAGCGGCCGGCAGCGCGGAGACACCGATGGCGAGGGAGAGCGCCGCGCAGCCGATGACGGCGACCTGCTCCCACGGTCGGTCGGTCACCGGCGTCGTGGCAGCGACCCCGACGAGCGCCAGCACCGCGAGTCCACCTGCTCGGACGACGCTCCAGCCGCCCAGGGGGGCGCCGCCGACCCCGCAGGCGCACGGGAGCCCGCCGGCGCCGCGGCGGAGCACGAGGAGGAGGTAGCCGGCGAAGCCCGCGAAGAGCGCGGCAGCTGCCAGCGACGCCCCGCGGGCGAGCGGTGTGGTGGGTGCCAGGAGCCCGACGAGCAGGAGGCCGCCGAGGGCGAGCTCGAGCACCGGGAGGAGGACGGCGAGCCCTCGGGTCCACCGGGCGGGCAGCACTCCGTGCGCGGCCGTCTCGTGCGCCGTCTCGGCGGTCCGGGCGAGGTGACCGAGTCCGCTCGCGAGCAGCACGAGGGCGCACGCGCCGGTGGTGGCGGAGATCATCTCAGCTCCGTCTTCACGTCGGCCATGGACCGGGCGACGTCGTCGAGGGAGGAGCTCGAGAGGGGGATGCCGTAGCAGACGACCTCGGGAGCGTCGAGGACGACATGACGCCGCTCGTCCCCCTTCGGGCTGCGCATGAGCCGACCGCCGCGGACGGCGATGCCCGCTCCTGCCGGTAACCGCTTCTTCGGGGCGGCCCCCCGGGCCCGGCGCACGTCGAGCAGGTAGCCCTCGGTGTCGGCCAGCGCGACGTGCTGGGCGAGGGCGAAGGTCCGCGTCGGTGACCACGTGGGGCCGCGCAAGGTGACCGTCGGACCCTGTGCGGTGGGCCGGAAGGTCATCTTGGCCAACCACGCCGAGAGCTTCTCGAGCCCCGGGGTGGGCGGGGCGGAGCCGAAGATCCGGTGCTCGCCGACCTCGATGGCGAAGGCCAGCCCGTTCGCCGGGTCGCCGCCGAGCGGCCCGTGGCGCAGGGTGTGCCCGCCGGTGAGCGTCGTCTGCCCCGTGAGGGTGGTCCCGGTGGAGGAGAGGAAGAAGTCGAGGGCGGCCGGGTCCCCCGAGGTCAGCTCGAGCTCGCCCGCGTCCACCTCGACGACGGCCACCGTGGTGGACGGCGGCAGGGCGGAGGCGTCGGGGACGTCGAGGGAGATCAGGTCGCCGTTGAGCAGTCGTCGGGAGGTCTGCATGGTCGCCCTTCCGTCAGGGGAGCGTGCGGCCGTAGCGGTCGCGCACGATCGAGGCCAGGGCGACCTGGCCGCCCACGACGAAGCCGTGTCCCTCCTCCAGAGCGGTCAGCCGGTCGAGGACCGGTGACGGGATGGAGTTGGGCCGGCTCAGGAGCATCGGTGAGGACTGGTATCCGGCGATGGCGCCCCCTGTGAGGGCGTCGGCGAAGCCGGTCCCGGTGGCGAGGTAGGACCGGGAGGGCTCGTCACCGAAGGCCTCGGCGATGAGCGCCGAGGTGGCATAGCGGTCCTCGCCGGCGACTCGCCTCACCGATCCGTAGGAGCGCAGCTGGTTCACGACCGTGTCGTCCACCGCCACCGATCCGCCGAGGACGACGATCTCCGCGCCGGAGAAGCGCTCGAGCCGGGTGGCGATCTCGGGCGGGATCTCGTCGGTGTCGACGAGCAGGATCGGGGAGCCGTCACGGGCGGCGAGGGCCCCGCCGGACAGTGCATCGGGGAAGGAGCGCCCCGTCGCGACGTACACCCGCTCCGGGGAGGAGAACTCCCCCGCGACGGCCGCGGAGGTGGCCCAGCGGGTCGCCCCGCCGAGTCGTCGGACATCGCCCTCGGTGTACTGCTGGAGCTGCCGGGCCACCCCGGAGGAGACGGCGCCCTCGTCGCCGACGACGACGATCGAGGCCGGGTCGAGCCGGTCGAGCTCGGACGCGGTCTCGGCGGGGATGCTGTCGGGGCGCACGAGGAGCACCGGCTGACCCTCGTGCCCGGCGAGGGCGGTCGCCGAGAGGGCGTCCGGGAAGTCGTCACCGCGGGCGACGTAGACGACGTCGCGCCCCGCGCCGTAGCGGTGGGCGATGGCCGCGGCCGTCTCGTAGCGGGTGCTGCCGGCGATGCGGGTGGTGGCCGCGTCCCGGCAGGTGAAGATCTGGACGTTGTCCACGTCCCAGCGGGCGGTGCCGCTCGAGCGCCGCTGCTCGAAGTAGGTGCCCAGCGCGCCGTCCTCGTCCCGGGTGGCTGCGGTCACGTCGAGACCGACCCCGCGCCAGGAGGAGGTGCCGCCGATGGTCTCGCGCACCGAGTTCACGGTGACCCAGCCGCGTCCGGCGTCGAAGGTGCCGCGCGAGGCGAACGCCAGCCGCGTGTGCTGTCCCGGCGGGACCTGCTGGTAGGGCAGGTAGAAGTACTCGCCCTTGGTGGACTGGGCGGGGGAGACGATCGAGCGGGCGACCTTGCTCCCGTCCGAGGTGCTCGCCGACGCGGCCGACCAGCCCACGGCGAAGTCCGGCCACGGGATCCCCGACTCGAAGCTCGTGTCGTAGACGCTCTCGCTGCGTGCCATCCCCTCCGGGCAGGGCGCCTGGCCCCACGGCCGCTGCTCGAAGCTGCTGGCGATCTGGTCCGCGGCCCCGGCGGGCGGCGACCCGAGCGCGACCCCACCGACGGCCAGCGCGGTGGAGAGCACCATGAGACCGGCGCCGCGAACGACGTGCCGGGTACGGCTCGACCGATGGACCTTCATCGTTCCCCCCAATGGCCGACAACCCCCGGTCGGCCTCTTCGTCAGCAAGGTAGCACCGCGAGACCCGGAGCGGGGGGAAGCCTCGGGCTACAGTTGGCGCGTGCCAGACCTCACCCACCTGGGCGAACGGCTGCGCCGCCGCCTGAGCAGGAAGACGTCCGCAACGACCCCCGTCGCGCGCTCCTCCGGACCCGCGGCACCCCCGCCCACGGCGCCACCTCCCACGGGGGCGTCGGCCACGGTCCCTCGCGACGCGCAGACCACCGCCCGGCTGGCGCAGCTCTCGGAGTCGGGGCAGCACGCGGCGGCACTGGTCCTCGCGGAGCGTGAGCTGGACCGTCTCGACGGGGACGGGGAGCCCGACCCCAAGCTGCTGCGCCGCATCCAGATGGCCGCGGGCAGGGCGGGCGCGATCACCCTGCAGCGTCGCGCCCTCGAACGCCGCGTCGCGCTCTCCCCCCAGGACGAGCGGCTGCACCGGCAGCTGCGTGCGCTCGAGGGCCGCTGGCGCGAGACCGAGCCCGGATGGCTGCCGACGATCGACCCGGAGGTGCTCGCGCACCTCCCGGCCACGCGCGGGGGCGAGCGGGACCGACGCAAGATCCTCCACCTGCTCAAGATCGGTGTGCCGCACCGGCAGAGCGGCTACTCCATGCGTGGCATGTACACCCTCGCCGGCCAGGCCGAGGCCGGGCTGGACGTCGTCGGCGTGACGGCCCTGGACTTCCCGCGCACCATCGGCGTCGTCGACGTCCCGGACACCGACGTCGTCGACGGGGTGCGCTACCGGCACCTGCTGCGCGAGTCGATCCCGGAGAAGGAGCCGTGGGACGAGTACCTCGACGCCTACGCCACCGCGCTCGCGCCCGTGGTCGCCGAGGAGGCGCCCGACCTCATCCACGTCCACTCGGGTCACCGCGGCCTCGAGCCGGTCCTCGTCGCCCTGGCCGTCGGTCAGGCCCTCGGCATCCCCGTCGTGTACGAGGTGCGCGGCTTCTTCGAGGCGCTGTGGACCAAGGACGTCGAGTGGGCCGAGCAGGCCGAGATGTACGAGCGACGCCGGGCGGCCGAGGCCCACTGCCTGCGGACCGTGGACGCGGTCGTCACGCTCAGCGAGTCGATGAAGCAGGACATCGTGGAGCGGGGGATCGACCCCGGGCGCGTGCACGTCGTCCCGAACGGCGTGAACCCCGAGTCCTTCGTGCCGCAGGCCCGCGACGAGTCGCTCACCGACGAGCTCGGTCTCGCCGGCCGCTTCGTCTTCGGGTACGTCTCCAACCTCGACCACTTCCGGGAGGGACAGGAGCTGCTCATCGACGCGGCCCTGGAGCTGCGCCGGCGCGGGGTCGAGGCGACCGCGCTCGTCGTCGGCGACGGGAAGCGGCGTGGGCTGCTCGAGCAGCACGCCCGCGACCAGGAGGCCGGCGACGCCGTCCTCTTCACCGGGCGGATCCCCCACGAGGACGTGGGCCGCTACTACGCCCAGCTGGACGTCTTCGTCATCCCGCGTACCAACGAACGGGCCGCGCGGCTGGTCACCCCGCTCAAGCCGTACGAGGCGATGGCCCTCGGCATCCCCCTCGTCGTCTCCGACCTGCCCGCCCTCCAGGAGATCACCGGCGACGGTGACCGCGGCGAGGTCTTCGCGCACGGCGACGGCACCGCGCTGGCCGACGTCCTCGAGGGTCTCGCGGCCTCACCCAGGAGGCGGGCCGAGCTCGCCGAGGAGGCCCGCTCCTGGGTGCTCGGTCACCGCACGTGGGCGCACAACGACGAGCGGTACGCCCGGATCTACGCGTCCGTGCTGGAGCCGAGCAGCCCCCGGTAGACCCCGTCGACGACGCCGGTGATCCGGCGCCAGTCGCGCTCGGCGACGACCCACTCGCGCGC
This sequence comes from uncultured Janibacter sp., assembly GCA_964430615.1. Lineage (GTDB taxonomy): Bacteria > Actinomycetota > Actinomycetes > Actinomycetales > Dermatophilaceae > Janibacter. Next base: position 27,762 of record CAYSGN010000003.1, read on the forward strand.
CGCGTCACCCAGCCGGGCCCGCTCCTCGGGTGCGTCCAGCAGCTCGTCGAGCACCCGCGCGAGGTCGGTGGGGTCCCCCTTCGCGAAGAGGCGACCGGTGACCCCGTCCTGGACGATCTCGGCCAGCGCCGCGACGTCGGAGGCGACCACGGTCTTGTGCATCGCCATCGCCTCGAAGGGCTTGATCGGGGAGATCAGCTCGCACACCTTGTACGGCCGTCGCGGGAAGGGGGTGATGTCGACGAGGCTGAGGTAGCCCTCGACGTCCTCGTGGGGCACCCGTCCGGTGAAGGTGACGAGGTCGCCGATGCCGAGCTTCTCGACCGTCCGGTGCAGGACCCGCTCGTGCGTCCCGTCGCCGACGACGAGGACATGGAAGTCCCGGCGCCGCCCCCGCAGCCGGGCGGCGGCCCGGAAGAGCAGCTCCAGCCCCTCGTAGTGCACGAGGCCGCCGACGTACCCGATGACGGTCTTGCCCGACACGCCGAGCCGCTCGGCCAGCTCCTCGTCCCGCTCCCGGGGGGCGAAGCGGGAGGTGTCCACGCCGTTGGGCACGACGGTGATCCGGTCCGGGTCGACCCCGAGGGAGACCATCTCGCGACCGAGGGCCTCGGTGATGACGAGGAGGGCGTCCGCCTCGCGGGCGACGGTCCCCTCGAGGAGGTCGAGGTAGGCCTTGCGCGGGGAGGAGGAGAAGAGTGGCCGGCGGGCGTCGACGAGCAGCTGCTTGAGGCCGCGCATCTCGTAGACGAAGGGGACGCCGAGCTCGCGCGCGGCGGTGAGCCCGGCCATCCCGACGTCGTAGAGGCTCGCGGCGTGCACGAGGGAGGCGCGCCGCTCGCGGGCCAGCGCCGCGATGCCCTCGGCGCCCTGCTCGACGTAGGGCGGCAGCGGCTCGCGCGGGTAGTGGCGCACCCCGTCGACGAGCAGGCGGTGGTAGGGGACGCCGTCGACGACGTCGACGGGTGCGGGCACCCGCTCGTCGTCCGGCTGCCACCACATGTCGAAGGGGAAGCCCAGGCGGGTCACGGCCGTCATGTCCCAGCCCTGGTCGGCGAGGCCGGTGAGGATGCCGTGGGACCGGGTGGCGTAGCCCCCGGAGCGCAGCGGCAGGGACTGCCCGAGGACCGAGACCACCGAGCGCGGGTCCGGCTCGTGGGCGGTCGGTGCGGGCGAAGGGGGCTTCCACGGCGTGCTGAGGAGGGCCTCCTCGTCGGCGGCGGTGGCGAGCAGGGCGGCCCGGCGCTCCTCGTCCTCCTCGTCGTCGACGTGAAGCGCCGCGACCGCGGCCAGGTTGGTCCAGCCGTTCTCGTTGGCCTTCTTCGAGGTGAGCATCCACAGCTCCTCGTCGACCTGGAGCGCGTCCGGACGGGTCAGTGCGATGACGACCTCCTCGAGGTCGTCGAAGCGGCTCGCCCGCAGCAGCGCCCGGACCACCCGGGCGGGGCCGCCCTCCACGGCGAGGAAGGCGGCGATCCGGTCGGCCTCGACCGGGCCGTGGGAGATGTGCTCGCGGATCCGCAGGTCGCGGACGAACTCCTCGAGTGCGGCCCGGTCCAGGTCGGGGGCGTCCGTGGCGACGCGGGCCTGCCATGCCTCCACCTCCGGCAGGAGTGCGGGGTCGATGCCCTTGAGGCACTGGACCCCGCGTGCCAGCGTGCGGTTCGACCTCGGCGTGTGCCGCAGGAGGGCCGACTGGGCCGTGCGGAGGGACTCGACGTCCTTGGCCTTGCGCGCGGCGCGCGCCCACAGGACGCAGTCGGCGAAGGACGCGTGCCCGGTCCGCTCGAGCCGTGCGAGCAGCTCCGCGGTCTCGGCGAAGCGGCGTGCGCTCCAGGCCTCCTTCGAGCGGGCGCGGATCATGCTGCTCTCGGCCCGGGACCCGGGGCGCGGGTCGACGGGGCCGAGACGCCGACGGACGCCGTTCGCCGCCCCGGACAGGCGGCCGCGCACGCGGCGCCCCGTCCTCGTGAGGCGTCCGCGGACGCGGAGGAGCAGCTGGTCGGTCGAGCTCACGTGGTCGGACCTCCGTCGGTCGTCAGTCGGGTCAGGGCGGCAGACCACTCGGCCCGCCGCCGGTCCGCGGTGTGGGGGGTGCGCGGGAGGGGGCCGAGCAGCTCGGCCAGGGCGTCACGAGCGGCCTCCGGGGTGGCGTGGACGACCGCACCCGCCAGGTCGCTGGTCGCGGCGGTGTCGGTGAGCAGCAGCGGCAGCCCGGCATCGAGGGCCTCCAGGGCGCCGATCTCGGCGATGGCGTCCCACTCGCCGAAGTAGGCCCACACGTCGATGTGGGAGAGGAACTCCCGATGGGTCATCGCCGTCCCGCGGAAGCTGCACCAGGACGGGTCGGGCAGGTCGCGGCCCACGGACCGCGTGAGGCTCTGCAGCCCGTGCAGGGCGTGCACTTCGACGGGAACCGTCGTCGGCGCCCCGTCCGGGCCGGGGCGCAGGACCTGCGACGGGTAGGCCCGCCGGGAGCCCTCCGCCGAGGGCCAACGGCGGCTCTCGTCCGCGAGGTGGTGCCCGAGCACCACCGCCGGGGGGAGGCTGCCACCCGGCAGGTCGGGGCGCGAGGGCTGCCGGCGTGCGCCGGTCCGGCCGACCCGGGTGCGGCCGGCCACGGGAGCCAGGTCGTCGGTGCACCACCGCTCCGGGGGGACGGCCCGGCGCACGGGCGAGGGGCCCTCGAGGCGGTCGTGGACGCGGGCGGGGCCGCCCCACAGCGGGGTGGTGCCGAAGAGGCCCCGGCAGCGCGCCTCCACCGCGGAGACGCTCCACCCCTCCGGCTCCGGCTCGTCGGCGACGACGAGGACGGTGCGCGGCCGGAGGCGGGCGCCACCGACGTGCAGCAGCCCGGCGGGATCGGTGACCACGAGCAGGTCGGCCGTGTCCTCCTCCCCGGCATTCGTCAGGTGGAGCCGTCCCCGCCGGGCGTCCGTGCTCAGGGCGGGCAGCAGCCCGACACGGTCCTCGGCCAGCGGGTGGGGGGACTCCGCGTGGGCGACCCCGGTGCGCAGTCCGGCGTCGGCCGCCGTGCGCGCCACCCCCAGGGCACGGTGGGCGGCGGGCACGGTGCGACGCAGGTCGCCGAGGACGACGACGTCGAAGGGAGTCCCCTCCGGCGCGGAGTCGCGGTCCGGTCGCCAGCGGGCCCGGGGGAGCGGGAAGGGGCGGGAGCGGCCCGCGTGCAGCACCGGGTCGAGACGGCCCGCGGCGAGCTGGCGGTGCCACTCGAGATAGCTGTCGCGGTAGGCGAGCCGGTCCCACCGGGTCCAGCCGGGCACGGCGTCACCGCGGGAGAGCGAGCCCGGGCGCAGCTGGGTGATGGCGAGGGGCGCGGGGTGGCGCAGGTCGCGCACGCTGCCTCGCCGTACGGCGCGCAGTCGCAGCGGGAGCTCCATGTCGCCGCTCTTGCGGGTCGCGTCGAAGTCACCCACGAGCGAGCGGACCGCCAGCCGGTCGAAGAGCAGCGAGCTGGCGTTGAGGCGGGCGGGCGGGTACCCGACGAAGGTCATCGTCAGGTCGGGGTAGGCGCGCAGGGTCCAGGTCCGGTTGGCCAGGACCTTCGGGGAGTCCAGGAGGTGACGGACCTGGTGCTCGATCCTTCGCGGGTGGGTCCAGTCGTCGCTGTCCTGGAAGGTCACCCACCGGCCACGGGCACGGGTCAGGGCGAGGTTGCGCGCCTCGTAGGTCCCGCGGTTGTGCGGCGCGCGGATCACCCGCACCCGTGGGTCCGCGTCGGTGGCCGCGCGGAGGAGCTCGTTCGTGCCGGCCGCGGTGGAGGCGTCGTCGATGATGAGCAGCTCGAGGTTGTGCCAGGTCTGCTCGAGGACGCCGCGCACCGCGAGGAGCAGATCCGCGTCGGGGTCGTGGGCGGACATGACGACGCTCACGAGGTCGCCGTCGACCCTGGCCCGGGTCGGGGCGTCGAGGCGCCGGTAGGGGGTCTCCCCGGGCGCCGGCGGGCGCAGGGCCACCTGCTCCAGGTCGTCCTCCTCGTGCACCTCGTTGAGGATGCGCAACCACCGCTCCTCGCGTGCGGCGAGCCGGACCCCCTCGAGCGGCCGGGCACCCGCACGCAGCCGGTGGGGGTTGGCCAGGTCGGTGCGCAGCACCCACCGGTCGGGGACGCTCATCTCGACGTCGGGGTCCTTGAGGAGCCGCTCGACGTCCTCGTCACGGCCGGCCCCGAGGAGCAGCCCGCCGTAGACCGGGAGGAGCTGGCCCGGCAGGGACTCGGCGCCGGACTTGCGGACCACGCCGTCGAGCAGCTCCAGCCCGCGCTGCCTCCCGTCCGGCTCGGGTCCCACGGCGAGGACGTGTCCCAGTCGGGCCGTCTCGCCCGCCTCGCGGAGCACGTCGCGGGCCAGTCGGCTGCGGGTGCGCAGGGCGAACCGTGTCCAGGCGGGCACGGAGTCCGGGTCGAGGCGCTGCGCGAGGTCGCCGACGAGCGAGGCCGTCTGCTCCCGGGCGGGGGAAGTCATCCGGTCATGACCCTTCGTCGTCTCGCTCTCGTGTCGTCGGCGCGGATCCGTGCGGGTCCGCGAGGCATCCTAGGACCAGGTCCGTCAGGGTCGCCGCGGGCCGGCGGCCGAGGAACTCGCCCCGGACGAAGGTACCGGCGCGGGCCGCCTCGCGCGCCCAGGACGACGGATCGGCGTGCGTGCGGATGCGCTCGGCGGCCTCCTCGACCGTGTCGACGACCCACGCGTCGGGGAAGAGCCGACGGGCGCCGTCCAGCGCGGCGAAGAGCGGCCAGTTGCGCACCACGGGCACCGCTCCCGCGGCGACTCCCTCCACGAGCGCGAGGGCGAAGGACTCCCGGCGGCTGGTGTTGAGGGAGAAACCGGTCGCCCGCCACCACGGCGCGAGGTCCGAGGTGGCCGGGACCAGCTCGACGGCGCCCTCCCGCGTGGCCGTCGCGAGGCGCTCGTGCACGCGGTCGGCGTGCTCGAGGGAGGAGCGCACCCGACGGCGGGCGCTGGAGTCGGGGCCGACGAGGGTCAGGCGCCACTCCGGGTCGTCGGCACGCAGCCGGTCGAGGACGTCCAGGGCCCACTCGGCGTCCTTGACCCGAGGGGCCCAGCCGACCATGAGCAGCCGCCGGCGGTACCCGGGGCGCTTCCAGCCGGGGATCCGGGTGAGGTCCACGGCGTTGGGCAGCACGAGGACATCCGTCCCCGCCAGGCGTCCGCCGAGCAGACCGACGACGAGGTCGCGCAGATGGGCGCTGACGAGCACGAGGTGGTCGACGCACGACCAGTCCACGAGGTGCAGCCACGGGGAGAGGGCGTCCATGCTGTGCACCCGCAGGACGACCCGCACGCCCTCCGGCACGTGCATGAGCGTCAGCAGGGCGCCGCGGTCGGCCCAGTCGACGAAGACCGCGTCGGCGCGGTCGAGGAGGGCGACGATCTCGGGCTCCGGTGCGGTCGCGCCCGTGGCGATCCGCAGGCGCTGCTCGATGAGCTCCTCCCGCACGCCGAGACCCTGGGCCCGAGGGCGCCCCTCCCAGTCCAGGACGGTGACCTCGACGTCCTGCCGTCCCCGGAGCTCGGCGATGACGGGCGTGGCGAAACGGGGGTACGAGCCGGGTGCGACGACCACTCGATACCGGTCGTCCCGCGTCGGCCGCACCCGGCGTCGTGGTCGGGGCACGGGCGCGGCCAGCCGGCGACCGACCCGGGAGCCCTGCCAGGCCCCGAGGAAGCCGCTCGGGTCCTCGACGAGCGGCGTGCTGAGGCCGTCGGAGTGCAGCTCGGCGTGGAAGAGGGAGCCGAGGCAGACCGAGACCAGCTGGGCGGTCCGGGTGAGGTCGCCCGCCGTGAGGACGGTGTCGGCGACGGCGATGAGGGCGTTCGCGCTGGGCCGCAGGTCCGGGTCCTCCCGCCCTGCCTCCGAGGTCCGGACCTGGGCGATGACCGCTCGACGTCGCGCGGCCTCGACGGGGTCCGCGGCGTCGTGGCGCAGGTGCGCCAGGAGCTGGATCGCCTCCTCCCGGTCGCCGGAGCGCTCCAGCTCGGCCAGGAGGTCGGTCAGCGCCACCTGGGCCGTGGGGGGTGCCGGGTCCCGGAGGATCCGGGTCAGGGCGATGAGGTGGCGCGCGTAGGCGCGGGTCAGGGCGCCCCGGCGGGCGTGGTCGCTCAGCTGGCTCCACGTGCGGGCCACCGTCGGCCAGCCCCTGAGGTCCCTGCGGGGTACCGGGACCAGGTCCTGCCGGACGTCCCCGGAGGGGGCCTCCTCCCGGAGGTAGGCGCGGGCGGCGGCGCCGAAGCCGATGACGCCATCGGCCTCACGGAGGAGCCGCTGGGCCTGCGGGTCGCCACCGACCAATGCCTCCAGCTGCAGCTCGGGGCCGTCGGGGTGCAGCGGGTGTCGCTCGACGAGGTCGCGCAGCTGGGGGCCGGGCGTGCCGTAGGCCCACACGAGGACGACCGTGTGACCGCCCATGTGCAGCCCGCGCAGGAAGGCCAGCCCCGCGGTGAGCGCCGTCGCGTCCCGGGCCAGGGCGATCAGGCGCTGCCCCCGCGTCGTGGAGATGACCCTGCCGTCGACGGGGCGATGGCCCAGTCGCGGTGCACGGCGGTGGTCGCTCATGGGGGCAGACTATGTGCCGAGGGTGGCGCGGACACGGACGTCTTCGCCCCCTGGCCCGAACGTACGGCGATCGGTCGGTCGACCGTGCGACGCTGGTCCGGCCCCGCCCATGACCGCTCCACGTCCCCGAATCGCAAGGAGAATCCGTGGCGCCTCTCGTCCTGCACGTCACCGGTGCACGCCCCAACTTCCCGAAGGCGGCTCCCGTCCTCGAGGCCCTCGCGGCCTACGACGTCGACCAGCTCCTCGTGCACACGGGGCAGCACTACGACGACCAGATGTCGGACATCTTCTTTCGCCAGCTGAACATCCCGAAACCTGAGGTGAACCTTGGGGTGGGGTCGGGGGCCCACGGCGCGCAGACGGCGAAGATCATGAGCGCCCTCGAGGAGCTCTTCGTCGAGCGGGAGCCCGACCTCGTCGTCGTCTACGGCGACGTCAACTCGACCGTGGCCGCGGCGCTCGTCGCCTCGAAGATGGGGATCACCTTCGCGCACGTGGAGGCGGGGCTGCGCTCCTTCGACATGACGATGCCCGAGGAGATCAACCGGCTGGTCACCGACCGGCTCTCCGACCTGCTGCTCACCACGAGCACCGACGCGATCGGCCACCTGGGCAACGAGGGCACCGACCCGGACCGGATCCACTTCGTCGGGAACCCGATGATCGACACCCTGCTCACCTACAAGGACCGTTTCGACCCGCAGACCGTGCGCGAGCAGGTCGGCATCGAGGGCGACTACGTCGTCGCCACGCTGCACCGCCCGGGCAACGTCGACGACCCGAAGGACGTCGAGGAGCTCGTCGCGGCGATGCATGCCGTCGCCGACCAGGCGCAGGTCGTCATCCCGCTGCACCCGCGTGGCCGCGCCCGGCTGGAGGCGGCCGGCTTCCTGGACCACGAGGGCATGCGGGTCATCGACCCCCTCGGCTACCTCGAGTTCATGGGGCTCGTGCGCGGCGCCGCCGCGGTCGTCACCGACTCCGGCGGGGTGCAGGAGGAGACGACGGTCCTCGGGGTGCCCTGCCTCACGCTGCGCCCCAACACCGAGCGTCCCGTGACGATCACGCACGGGACGAACCAGCTCGTGGACCGGAGCACCCTGCCGGACCGGGTGGCCGAGGTCCTGGCCGCCGGTCCCCTGGAGACCTGGGACGTCCCGCCGCTGTGGGACGGCCGCGCGGGGGAGCGGATCGCCCGGGTCCTCGCCGGGGCGGTGGACGTGAAGAGGAGCCGCGCGTGACGGCCGGCCCGGGAGGGACCCAGGCACCGGGGCGGCTCGTCGCCCCGGACTCCGCCCGTGCCGCGGAGACGGCCGGCGGGGCCCAGCACGGGACGAAGGGCAGGAAGAACTTCCGCGGCGACATCGAGGGTCTGCGGGCCATCGCCGTCGGCACGGTGCTCATCTACCACGTGGGCATCCCCTTCATGCCGGGCGGCTTCGTCGGCGTGGACATCTTCTTCGTCATCTCCGGCTTCCTCATCACCTCCCTGCTCGTGCGCGAGGCGAGTGCGACGGGGACGATCTCCATCGCCGACTTCTACGCTCGCCGGGCCCGGCGGCTGCTCCCGCCCGCATCGACGGTGCTGCTCTTCACCGCGCTCGCGGGCTGGCTCGTGCTCCCGGGCTCGGAGAAGGCCAACCTCGGCTCCGACGTCGTCGCGGCGACCTTCTACGTCGTCAACTGGGCCCTCGCCCTTCGCTCGGTCGACTACCTCGCCGAGGACGCGGCACCCTCCGCCCTCCAGCACTACTGGTCGCTGTCGGTGGAGGAGCAGTTCTACGTCTTCTGGCCGCTCATCATCATCGTCGGTCTCGCCGTGGCCAGGCGGACCCAGCTGCGGCCGAAGCCGCTGCTGCTGGCGCTGCTCTCCACGATCGCCCTGGCCTCCTTCGTCTACTCGGTCGTGCACACCCAGAGCAGCCCGGAGACCGCGTACTTCTACACGACCACCCGGGTGTGGGAGCTGGCCATCGGCGCCGTCCTGGCCTTCCTCGTCACGCGCCTGAGCCACCTGCCGACGGTCGTCGCGGAGGCGCTCGCCGGCCTCGGGGTGCTGCTCATCCTGTACTCGGCCTTCTTCCTCAGCTCCGACACCCCGTGGCCCGGGTCCTGGGCCCTGGCGCCGACCGTCGGTGCCGCGCTCGTCATCGCGGGGGGCTGCGCGAGCCAGACGACCGCGACCGCGCGTCTGCTGAGCCTCCGGCCCATGGTGTGGATCGGCGGGCTCTCCTACGCGATCTACCTGTGGCACTGGCCGCTCATCACCCTGGCCGAGATCGCCCGGCCCGGGATGCGGCTGCGCTTCACGATCCTCATCGGGCTGGTCTCCGTCGTCCTGGCCTGGCTGACCAAGCACATCGTCGAGGACCCCATCCGCTTCCACCCGGGGTTGAGCGCCAAGGCCTCCCGCGGCCTCCTCTTCGGGCTGTGCGCGATGCTCGTCACCGCCCTGGCCGGGGCCACCGTGTACGTCACCGTGCCGAAGCTCGACACCGACGCGAAGCTCGAGGGCGCGACCCAGCTCATCGCCGACCCGCAGTCCGAGGACTGGGAGCCCAAGGAGGGTGAGGCCCTCGACGAGGTCACCCCGAGCTCCGGGGAGGTCTCCCCGGACCCGGCGGTGGCTCCCGAGGACGTGCCGGTCTACTACGACCACGGCTGCCAGATGTACGGCGGTGACGTGCAGGTCGACCCCTCGTGCGTGTACGCGGACAAGGACTCGGACACGACGATCGCGATGATCGGCGACTCGAAGATGGGGCAGTGGTTCCCCGCGGTCGAGGGCATCGCCGAGCAGGAGAACTGGCGTCTGCAGCTCTACCTGAAGTCCACCTGCCCCTTCACCTACGAGGACGACAACCAGGAGTGCGCGACGTACTCCAAGAACGTCATCGAGTACATGAAGGAGCACGACGCGGCCCCCGACATCGCCCTGGTCTCGTTCGGCGGGTCCCTCTCGGACAAGGTCCAGTCCGGCGGCGCGGAGGTGATCGAGGACCTCGAGGCGATGGGCACGAAGGTCGTCATGATGACCGACTCGCCGCGCCCGGCGCTGTCCGAGGTGTACACGTGCGTCGAGGAGCACCCGAAGGACTACTCGGAGTGCGGATTCCCCGCGAACGAGGACATGGGTCGCGAGGGCACCGGCACCGAGGACATCCGCGCCGTCGGGGAGGCGACCGGCACCACCGTCCTGGACCTCAACGAGTGGATCTGCCCGCCCGGCGACACCTGCCCACCGGTCGTCGGGGACACCCTCGTCTACCGGCAGGGTAGTCACGTCACGGCCAGCTACATCCGGACCCTGACACCGATCCTGTACCGGTCCCTGGCCGACCTCGACCTGACCGAGCGGTCCACCTCGCAGGTCACGGCGGAGATGGTCCCCGCGTCCAACCGGAGGTGACGCGAAGAGCCGCAGGCCACGCATCGTGGTCTGCGGCTCGGGGGTGGCCAGGGGCGGGGTCGAACCGCCGACCTTCCGATTTTCAGTCGGACGCTCGTACCAACTGAGCTACCTGGCCGAGCTGGTCGATGGACCAGCGAGCGACCCTGACGGGACTCGAACCCGCGACCTCCGCCGTGACAGGGCGGCGCGCTAACCAACTGCGCTACAGGGCCTTGTGGTGCAAGGCTTCTTGCGTATCCCCAACGGGATTCGAACCCGTGCTACCGCCGTGAAAGGGCGGGGTCCTAGGCCGCTAGACGATGGGGACCTGGTCAACAGATCCCTCGCCACGCAGCAGGTAGCACCCGAATCCGTCGAGGACTCGGAAAGCATACGAGACGTGGCGCGGAACGCCAAAACGAGGTGCGCGGTCGACCTGCGCACCCTCGGGGCCGCCCGTCTCGCGCGAGCTGCGGCAGGCCCCGCCGGAGCGTGACTCAGCCCTCACCCGCGGCCCAGGCACGGAGCCGGTCGACCTCCCACGTCGTGACGATCCGCTCCCACGGGACGCCGAGGCGCTCGGCGCGCTCCGCGCCGTAGGCCTTCATCTCCAGCTGGCCGGGTGCGTGGGCATCGGAGTCGACGGCGAAGAGGCACCCGATCTCCAGGGCCAGCCCGATGAGCTCGTCCGGCGGGTCGCAGCGCTCCGGGCGGGAGTTGATCTCCACCGCGACGTCGTGCTCGGCGCAGGCCTCGAAGACCGCGCGCGCGTCGAAGGAGCTCTGCGGGCGGGTCCCGCGCGAGCCGGTGACCAGACGCCCGGTGCAGTGCCCGAGGACGTTGACCCGGGGGTTGCTCACGGCCGCGACCATGCGCCGGGTCATCGGGCCCTCGGCCATCTTCAGCTTCGAGTGGACCGAGGCCGTGACGAGGTCGAGTCGGTCGAGCATCTCCTCGGTCTGGTCCAGGGAGCCGTCGTCGAGGATGTCGACCTCGATCCCGGCGAGGACGGTGAGCGAGTCACCGAGCGAGGCGTCGATCCGCCGGAGGAGGTCGATCTGCTTGGCCAGGCGGGCGGCGGTGAGGCCGTTCGCCACGCGCAGCCTCGGCGAGTGGTCGGTGAGCACCATCCACTCGTGACCGAGCTCGACCGCGGTGAGCACCATCTCCTCGATCGGGCTACCGCCGTCGGACCAGTCCGAGTGCAGGTGGCAGTCCCCGATGATCGCCTCGGTCAGCTCCTCCCCGCCCTCGACGAGCGGCCCGCCGTGCTCCGCCTCCTGACGGGCGAGGTAGTCCGGGAGCTCCCCGCGCACCGCCTGCGCGATGACGCCCGCCGTCGAGGGGCCGATGCCGGGCAGGTCGGTGAGCGTCTCCTCCTCGACGCGGGAGGTCAGCTCCCCGTCCTCCATCTCGCGCACGACGCCCACGGCCCCGCGGAAGGCCTCCACGCGCCGGCTGTGCTGGCGGGAGCGCTCGAGGAGGAACCCGACGCGGCGCAGCGCCTCGACCGGGTCGACCGGGGCCTGCAGCGGCTCGAGGGACCTCATGGCGTCACCAGGAGGTGTGCAGCGGCCGGCCCTCGGCGAAGCCAGCGGTGGACTGGAGACCGACGACCGCACGCTCGTGGAACTCCTCGAGCGAGCCCGCACCCGCGTAGGTGCAGCTGCTGCGCACCCCGGCGATGATCGTGTCGATGACGTCCTCGACGCCCGGCCCCTCCGGGTCGACGTACATCCGGGAGGTCGAGATGCCCTCCTCGAAGTGGGACTTGCGGGCCCGGTCGAAGGGGGAGTCCTCCGCCGTGCGTCCCCGCACCGCCCGGGCCGAGGCCATCCCGAAGGACTCCTTGTACCGGCGACCGTCCGGGTCGGTGACCAGGTCGCCGGGGGACTCCAGGGTGCCGGCGAACCACGAGCCGATCATCACGTTGCTCGCGCCCGCGGCCAGCGCGAGGGCGACGTCGCGGGGGTGGCGCACACCGCCGTCGGCCCACACGTGGCCGCCGAGCTCGCGGGCGGCGGCCGAGCACTCGAGCACCGCGGAGAACTGCGGGCGGCCCACGGCGGTCATCATCCGCGTCGTGCACATGGCGCCGGGCCCGACGCCGACCTTGACGATGTCCGCGCCGGCCTCGATGAGGTCGCGGGTGCCGGCGGCGGAGACGACGTTGCCGGCGACCACCGGGACCTGCGGGCCGAGCGAGCGGACCGCCGCGAGCGCGTCGAACATCTTCTCCTGGTGACCGTGGGCGGTGTCGACGACGAGCACGTCGACCCCCGCCTCCAGGAGTGCCCTGGCCTTGGCGGCGACGTCACCGTTGATCCCGACGGCCGCGCCGACGCGCAGCCGGCCCCGGGCGTCCACCGCCGGGTCGTACATCGAGGCGCGCACGGCTCCCTTCCGGGTCTGGGCGCCGACGAGCAGACCCTGCGCGTCGATGACGGGGGCCACGTGGCGCCGGGCCCGGTGCAGCTCCTCGAAGGCGGCACGCGGCTCCGCATCGACCGAGAGGGCCAGGGGCTCCGGGTCCATGACCTGGTGGACCTGGGTGAAGCGGTCCACCGGGTCCAGGTCGCGTTCGGTGACCACACCGACGGGGCGGCCCTCCTGGACGACGACCCCGGCCCCGTGCGCCCGCTTCGAGATGAGCGCCAGCGCGTCCCCCGCCGTCGTGTGCGGGTCGAGGGTGATCGCGGTGTCGTGGACGAGGTGCCGGCTCTTGACGAAGGCCACGACCTCGGCGACCACCTCGGAGGGGATGTCCTGGGGGATGACGGTCAGGGCCCCCCTTCGCGCGGTGGTCTCGGCCATCCGGCGCCCGGCGATCGCCGTCATGTTGGCGACGACGAGCGGGATCGTCGTGCCGGTCCCGTCCGAGGTCGACAGGTCGACCTCGTGGCGGGAGGCGACGTGACTGCGGCGCGGCACCATGAAGACGTCGTCGTAGGTGAGGTCGAACTGGGGCATCAGGCCGTTGAGGAAGTCCACGGGTGCTGAGTCTAGGCCGCGGACGTGGGGGAGGATCCTCCCGTGAGCTTCTTCCAGGAGACCCCTGCCGATGCCCGTCGCCGGTCCGGGCTGCGGCGCATGCGCACGCTGGCCACGGGCCTGCTCGTCCTCGCCGCCGTCGTCTTCGTGGCCACGCTGCGGCTGGACCACGACGGCGTGTGGGGCTTCGTCAACACCGCCGCCGAGGCCGCGATGGTCGGCGCGATCGCGGACTGGTTCGCGGTCACCGCGCTCTTCCGGCACCCGCTCGGCATCCCGGTGCCGCACACCGCGCTCGTCAAGCGACGCAAGGACGAGCTGGGGCGCAGCCTCCAGGAGTTCGTCGCCGAGAACTTCCTCACCGAGGAGATCGCCCGGGACCGCCTCGCCGCCGCGCACGTCGCCGATCGGGTCGGGACGTGGCTCGGGCGCCCGACGAACCGCTCCCGGGTGCTCGAGGAGGTCTCCCGCGGGGGTTCCCGTGCGCTGCGGCGGATGCGCGACGAGGACGTGCACGACGTCCTCGTCGAGCTGTTGCTGCCGAGGCTCTCCCGCGAGCCGGTCAGCCCGATCCTCGGCTCCCTGCTCGACGGCGTCGTCGAAGGGGGCAGCCACACCGGCCTGGTCGACCTCGGGGTCGAGGAGATGCACCGCTGGCTCTCGGACAACCCTGACCTCTTCGCGCAGGTCGTCGGCGACAAGGCGCCGTGGTGGAGCCCGGAGTGGCTGGACGACCGGGTCATCGACTGGACCTACCAGCAGGCACTGCGGTGGCTCACGGAGGTGCACGAGGACGTGCGCCACCCCGCACGCCGGGCGCTGGACGACCTGCTCCGCCGCCTCGCCGACGACCTCCAGCACGACCCGGAGGTCATGGCGAGCGCCGAGATGCTCAAGGAGCGGCTCCTGGCCCACCCGCAGGTCGCGACGAGCGCGGTGGCGCTGTGGCAGTCGCTACGCACCTCGCTGCTCGCGGCGATGGCCGACCGGGACTCCTACTTCTGGAGTCGCGGTGACCAGCTGCTGGCCGACCTCGGTGTCCACCTCGTCGAGGACGCGTCGTGGCAGGAGCGCCTGGAGCACCACCTCGGCGAGGCCGTGGCCTTCGTCGTCAACACCTACGGCGACGAGCTCGCCGAGGTCATCTCGGTGACCGTGGAGCGCTGGGACGCCGACGAGGCCAGCCGCCGGATCGAGCTCTTCGTGGGACGGGACCTGCAGTTCATCAGGATCAACGGGACCGTCGTCGGTGCGCTCGCCGGTCTGGCGATCCACACCGTGGCGGTGCTCATCGCCTGACCGGAGCCCCCTTCGGGCCGCATCCCCTGAGGGGAAGTCCCTCTCCAGGGCCGTGTCCCCCGAAGGGGGAGTCCCTCAGCGGCCGTCGAGCAGGCCCGCGCCACCGGAGTGGGTGAGCATCGGCGTCCGTTGGGGACGCACGTTGGCGGCCGCCACGGCCGGGTGGAGGTCCCCGGTCGGGGGCGGCGTGCGACGGAGCCGCATCGCGGGCTTCTCCACGAGCCGCCAGGAGAGCATCGCCAGCGGGAAGGTCAGGGCGATGGTGACCACCGTGAAGACGGGCAGGGGCACGAGGGCACCCAGGCCGGCCAGCGCCAGCAGCTGCTGCACCGGCCACCCGTAGATGTACATGCCGTAGGAGACGTCCTCGTGCGCCGCGATCGAGGTCTTCCACGTGGAGCCGACGTAGAGCAGCAGGTAGGTCAGCGGGAAGACCGTCAGCTGGTGCATGGCCTCCTCGCCCCCGACGACGCTGCCGATGACGACACCCAGTGCGGCGATCAGCCCCAGCCCGTGGGAGACCGGGATGCGGTCCTTGAGGGAGTAGGCGAGGGCGCCCGCGGCGAAGAAGGCGAAGAGGCGCACCGTCTGCTCGACCTTGTTCGCCAGCCCGGTCAGGTCACCGTGCCAGGCGTACAGCACCGGGAGCGCGAGGGCGATGAGGAGCATCGACGTCGACAGGTGCCGGCGCACCCACGGCAGGCCGATGAGGAGGCCGAAGACGAGGTAGGCGAGGAACTCGTGGGCGAGGGACCACAGCGAGCCGTTCCACTCACCGGCGCTGGGGGCCCCGGCGAGGGAGCTGCTCACGTCGGGGGTGAAGACGTAGAGCAGGATGTTGTCGAAGACGTAGGACACGGCCGCCGACGGGTGCCAGCTCCCGGCCCCGAGGAAGGCGCCGAGCGGGGCGAAGACGAACGCCACGACGACGAGGCAGACCCAGAAGCCCGGGAAGATCCGGCGGGCCCGGCGGTCCATGTAGCGGCCGAAGCCGTTGCGCAGCCGGGAGCCGGCGATGAGGAACCCCGACAGGGCGAAGAAGCCGTTGACCGCGAGGGGGCCGATCCGCTCCCACGAGGCATGCTCGTACCCGCCGAGCGGCGCGTGCGAGGCGATGACCGCTGCGGCGAGGATGAGACGGACGGCGTTGAGGGAGTTGTCCCTCCCGGACAACGCCGAGCCGATCGTGGGGTACCGCATCCCCCCAATTGTAACGGGAAGATAACGTCGTTTCAGCGCAGGGGGTCGAAGGGGGTCAGCTCGGGGACCGGACGACCGGTCACCATCGCCTGCGCCAGGAGCTCACCCGTCGCCGGTCCGAGGGTGATCCCCCACATGCCGTGACCGCCGGCGATGTGCACCCGCGGCGAGGTCGAGCCGCCGATGAGCGGCAGCCCGTCGGGGGTGCACGGGCGCGAGCCGACCCACTCGTCCTCGCGGGTGTCGAGGTCGACGCCGCGCAGCAACGGCCGGCTCGCCTCGACGACCGCATCGATGCGGCGGGGGTCCAGCGCAGCCTCGGGCGGGCGGAACTCCATCATCCCCGCGACGCGCATCCGCCCCTCCCCGAGGGGGGTGCACGCGACCCGCTCGTTCGGCAGGTAGACCGGGCCGCTCGGCTCGTGGTCGATCGGGGCGCTGAAGCTGTACCCGCGCCCCGCCTGGACCGGCACCCGGATGCCGAGACCGCGCACGAGCGAGCTCATCCAGGTGCCGACGGCGACGACGACCTGCTCGTGCACCTCGGAGGCGCCGCCGGAGACGTCCAGGCGCACCCCCTTCGTCTCGGGCGTGATGCCGGTGACGCGCACCCCTTCGCGGATCTTGCCCCCGCGCGAGCGCACGGAGTCCGCCAGCGCGGCGACGAACTCGCCGGGGTTGATGTAGCGCTGGTCGAAGAGGCGGATGCCGGCCCCGATGCGGTCGGAGAAGGTCGGCTCGAGCGCCCGGGCCTCCTCCCCGGAGAGCTCCTCGAAGTGCATCTCCTGCCCGGCCTCGGCGATGTGCCGCAGCTCGGTGAGCAGGAACTCGGTCTCGGACCTCTCCCGGTAGCCGGCGACGAAGGAGCGCGACTCGTGCGTGGGCGCGGCGACGCCGCCGTCGGTCAGCCGGTCGAAGGCGTCCAGCGCCCGGGCGTTGATCGGGGCCAGGGCACGCATCGAGCGGTTCCACCGGCGCATCGTCGAGTTGCGCGTGAAGGTGGCCAGGAAACGCAGCAGTCGCAGGTCCGTGGTGACCGGGACGTACACCGGCGACGACGGGGAGACCACGGCCTTGACCCCGTAGGAGAGGACGGCCGGGTCCGGCAGCGGTGTGGAGAGGCCGGGGGTCAGCCAGCCAGCGTTGCCCCACGAGGAGCCGGAGGCGACGCCCTCGCGGTCGATGACCTCGACCTCCACGCCGTGCTCCTGGAGGAACCACGCGGTGGACAGTCCGACCATGCCGGCGCCGATGACGGCGACCTTCTGGGGTGGGTGGGTGGCGACCATGACGTCCTCTCGGCAGGTGTCGGCGCGGGGTCTCCGCAGCCTCTTCCCCAACTGTGCCGCACGTCACAACGACGCGGCAACGCGGGTCCCCTCGCGCGTGCGGACGGGCCGCTGCGCGGGCGGTGGCGCGCTCCCCGGGGGCCTCTCGGTTAGCCTGCTCACGCTGTCGGGGCCTCTAGCTCAATGGTAGAGCTGCGGACTTTTAATCCGTAGGTTGTCGGTTCGAGTCCGACGGGGCCCACCCCGGTTCGTTCAGGGGGTCGGCATGCCGCCGTTGACGTGCAGGGTCGTCCCCACCACGTAGCTCGACTCGGGCGAGGCGAGGAAGACGTAGGCCGGGGCGAGCTCGGTGGGCTGACCGGCCCGCCCGAGTGGCGTGGAGTGGCCGAACACCGGCAGGTCCGCCTTCTCCTGGCCGTCCGAGACCTGCAGCGGCGTCCAGATCGGCCCGGGAGCCACGGCGTTGACGCGGATGCCTCGTGGGGCCAGCTGCTGGCTCAGGCCCTTGGAGAAGTTGTTGATGGCCGCCTTGGTCGTCGTGTAGTCGAGGAGGTTCGGAGAGGGCTGGTACGCCTCGATGGACGTCGTGTTGATGATCGTCGACCCGGGTGGCAGGTGGGCCAGCGCCGCCCTGGTGATACGGAACATCGCGAGGATGTTGACGCTGAAGGTCTCCGCGACCTGCTCGTCGGGCAGGTCCTGCAGGCTCGCGGAGACGATCTGCCGACCGGCGTTGTTGACGAGGACGTCGAGGCCGGAGAGGCCCTCGACCGCCTGCTCGACGATCGCCTCGCCGGCCGAGGGGTCGGTGAGGTCGCTCGGCAGGAGCACCGCCGTGCGCCCTTCGGCCTCGATGACCTCCTTGACCTTCAGGGCGTCCGCCTCCTCGTCGGGGAGGTACCCCAGCGCGACGTCGGCCCCCTCCCGGGCGAAGGCGATGGCCACCGCCGCCCCGATCCCGGAGTCGCCACCGGTGACGAGGGCCTTGCGGCCCTCCAGCCGGCCGGTCCCGCGGTAGGAGCGCTCTCCCAGGTCGGCCGTCGGTACGAGGTGGGCGTCCAGGCCGGGTTCGGGCTGGTCCTGGACCGGTGGCTCGAGCGCGGGGTAGCGCGTGACCGGGTCCTGGAAGGTCAGCTGGTCGGTCTCCTCGCGGTGGGCGTCCTGGGCGTGGGGGTCATCGGTCATGGTCTGCTCCTGGGGTTCGACGTGGGTCGCTGGACGACGCCCTACCCCCGCGGTGCGCGAGGAAACGAGCCCGCCCGGCTGCCACGCACCATGCAGGTCGAGAGATCTCCGCCGCCCCGGGCGGCACCGTGAGATCCGGTGCATCGGCGACATCGAGGCCGACCCGCTCCAGGTGCCGTTCGGCCGGCTGCAGGAGGAGCTCGACAAGGGCAACGTCGACGTCGTCACCGCGGGCAGGTTCATCCTCTCCGACCCGGTCTTCTTCGTCAGTGGCGCCGATGCCGGGGCCATCGTCCCGGGGACCTTCTCCTCATGGGGCGAGGAGGCCCCCAGGACGTGGCTGGTCCTCCTCTGGGGCGCGCCCATCGACGGGGTGTCCGTCGTGCTGCTCATCGTGGGCGGGCTGGGCGCCGTGATGCGTCATCCGGGCCCGGGCTCGTCGAGGACCTCGACGAGTGCCTCGAGGGCCGGGACGGCGGCCGCGATGACCGCACGCTGGTCCGGGTCGAGCCGGCGCAGCGCGGTGGAGAGCCGCCCGGACCGGCGCTCCATCTTGCGCTCCCGGTCGACGGCGGCCGAGTCGGAGATGAAGAAGCGGGCGACCCGCCCGTCCGCGGGGTCGCTCTCGCGCAGGAGGAGGCCGTCGCGGACGAGGCCCCCGCACAGCCCGGAGACCGTGTTCGCCCGCAGTCGCAGGGCCCGGGAGATGGCCGTCGTGCCCACCCCGGGATGCGTCGCGACGTAGCGCATGAGCTCCTGCTCGGCCGGGGTGCGCGCGGGCGGCTCCCCACCCGGCTCGACGCCGCGGCGCAGGGTCCGGCGCAGCTCGATGATGAGTGCGGCCAGACGGAGCGGATCGGGGCGGGCGTGCGGCGGCATGAGGCCCAGTATGGCCACTGCCCCACGGATGGACGCCGTCCACGAGCGGGCCCCCCGGATTGACCCAGGTGCGTTAGGTGTGGCTACCCTAAGCCCGCAAATAGTTCTGTAGCCGAGGTATTTCTCGTGCCCGTCCCCAGGAGAGTCGTGCGTCCCAGCTCCCGTCTCGCGTTCCCCGCAGCCGCCCTGTCCATCTCCATGGCACTCGTCGGCTGCGCCTCCTCGTCAACCGGCAGCACGGAGGGGGAGTCCGCGGTCTCGGCCTCGGCCGACGCGCAGGTCCCCTCGGTGGACGCGCCGAAGCCGCAGCTGCCGGTGACCTTCACGGGCGACGACGACGTCGAGGTCGAGGTGCGCAGCCTGGAGCGGGTCCTCGTCCTCGACGACGGGACGATGGAGATCATGGACGGGCTCGGCATGGCCGACGCCGTCGGGATCGCCCCGGACGAGTCGCTCATCGAGGACGTCGCGAAGCAGGCGGACGAGCGCATCACCACCGCGGGGCGCGGGTCGCTGACGGTCGAGGGCGTGGTCGCCCTGAAGCCCACGCTCGTCATCGGGACGAGCATGCGTCGCCATGCCGACGTCATCAAGGGTCTGCAGGACGCCGGCATCCCGGCGACCCTCATCGACTCGAGCCAGCCGGCTCCCGCGAAGATCACGAAGACCGCGTCCGTCCTCGGGGTGCCGAAGGCGGGCAAGGAGCTGGCCGCCGAGGTCCAGGACCAGCTCGACGAGGCCGAGGCCAACCTCGAGGACGTCGAGGAGAAGCCGCGCGTCATGGTGCTCTCCTCCAGCGGTGCGGGGGACAGCGGCGCCACGACCGCGGCCGGCAAGCAGACACCCGCCCACCAGGTCGTCGTGGGCGCCGGCGGGCTGAACACGGGCGCCGAGACCGGGCTGGACCGCTACCAGTCCATCACCGCCGAGGGGCTGGCCGCGGCGGCGCCCGAGGCGATCGTCGTCGCGGCGTCGGAGGTGGACGACCTCGGTGGCGAGAGCGGGATCTGGACGAAGGTCGACGGCCTCGCGGGCACGCCGGCCGCCGAGGAGGAGAACCTCGTCGTCCTCGAGGACATGCAGATCAAGGGTGGCGCCGTCAGCTCGGGCGTCGGCGTGCTCTCCCTCCAGTCCGCCCTCCACCCGGACCTGTGACGGCGTCAGGGGTCTCGACGGCGCACACCGTCGAGGAGGTCGAGGGTACGGTCCGGCGGCCGCACGGGCCGCTCGTCCTCGTGGGCGCCCTGGTGCTGCTCCTGGTCTCCCTCGTCGCCGGGGTGGCCATCGGCCCCCTTCGCCTGGAGCCCGGCGCCGTGCTGGACATCATCGCCTCCCGGGTGGGCCTCGGGGAGGCCACCGGGTACTCGCGCGCGGAGATCAACGTCGTCTGGGGCATCCGCCTGCCGAGGGTCGTGCTGGCCGCGCTCGTCGGGTCCTCGCTCGCGATCTCCGGTACGGCGCTGCAGGGGCTCTTCGGCAACTCCCTCGCCGACCCCGGGGTCATCGGCGTCACCTCGGGAGCCTCGCTGGGTGCCATCACCGCGATCGTCCTCGGGCTGACGGTCTTCGGCACGTGGACGGTGCCGGCCATGGCCTTCCTCTTCGGTCTGGTGACCACCGGGTGCATCTACGTGCTCGCCCGGCCGGGGCAGAAGGGCGGGACGGTCCAGCTGCTCCTCGTCGGCATCGCGATCACGGCGATCGCCGGCTCGGCCAACGGCTTCTTCACCTACATCGCCGACACGACCGAGCTCGAGTCGATCACCTACTGGTCCATGGGCTCGCTCAACCGGGGGTCGTGGTCGGCGCTCGCGGCCGGGCTGCCCTTCTATGTCATCGGGGTCACCGCGGTGATGGCCCTGGCGAGGCCGCTCGACGTGCTCGCGCTCGGCGAGCGTCAGGCACACCACGTGGGGCTGCACGTCAAGCGGACCCGGATCATGCTCGTCGTCGGCGCGGCCGTGGCGCTCGCGGGGTCCATCGGCTTCGTCGGGCTCGTCGTCCCGCACATCGTGCGGCTCCTCGTCGGCCCGGGACACCGCTGGCTGCTGCCCGTCTCCGCCGTCGGGGGCGGTGTCATGCTCGTCGCGGCGGACATCGCCGCGCGGACGATCAACCCACCCTCCGAAGTGCCGATCGGGCTCTTCACCGGCGTCGTCGGCGGGCCCTTCTTCCTGTGGCTCCTCTCGCGTCGCCGGACGGAGATGCGGGCATGAGCGTCGCCCTGCGCGCCGAGCAGCTCGGTGTCACCCTCGGCAGCAACCGCATCCTCGAGGACGTCGACATCGAGGTGGAGGCCGGCCGTCTGACCACCCTCGTCGGGCCGAACGGCGCCGGGAAGACGACCCTCTTCGCGGCGCTCTCCGGGGACGTGGAGCCGACGGACGGGCGGGTGCTCCTCGATGGCCGACGGGTGCGGGACCATCGACCCAAGGAGCTGGCCCTGCGTCGTGCGGTCCTGCCCCAGGACCACCTCGTGCGCTTCTCCTACTCGGTGGAGGAGATCGTCCACCTGGCCCGCCTGTCCCACGACACCTCACCGGAGGAGGACGAGCGGGTCGTCGCCGAGAGCATCTCGGCCGCCGAGATGGGGCACCTGCGCCGCCGCGACGTCCAGACGCTCTCCGGGGGCGAGATGGCGCGGACCGCCTTCGCCCGGGTGCTGGCCCAGACCACCCCGGTCGTGCTCCTCGACGAGCCGACGGCCGCCCTCGACCTGCGTCACCAGGAGGCGGTCCTCCGTCGTGCCCGGGCACTGCGGGAGGAGGGCGCCTGCGTCGTCGTCGTGCTCCACGACCTCAACCTCGCCTCGGCCTACTCGGATCGGGTGGTCATGCTCAGCGGGGGGCGGATCGTGGCGGACGGCAGCCCCGAGGAGGTCTTCACGAGCGAGCGGATCGGCGAGGTCTACCGTCAGCGGGTGCTCGTCTCGCGGCACCCGACACGGGGCTGCCCGATGATCGTCACCACCGACTGAGCGGCGCCTGCTAGGGTCCGACTCGAGCCAGACGCACGCCCGTGCAAGGGAATCCGGTGAGAGTCCGGAACTGTCGCGCAGCGGTGAGGGTGACTGGCGGGGTATGAACCACTGGGCCGGGAGGGCCCGGGAAGGAACTCCGTCGGGACGAGCCCGAGTCCGAAGACCTGCTGGCTCGCTCGTCCGACCGGGCCTCGCGATCTGGGCCCCCGATGAACTGGAGAACCATCCGTGGGTCCTGCCGAACCCCTCTCCCCCTCCGCCGTGGAGAAGGCCCTCGAGCTGCTGCGTGCAGCGCCGACCCGGGCGCCGCTGACGCTCCGCCCCGACCCCGTGACCGGGACCGGCCTCGCGGGGTGGCACCCGGTGGACCGGCTCACCGACCCGACCTTCGTCGCCGAGGCGGCAGCGGCCTACAGCGCCGGCCTCGGCACCCCGCACCTCGCCGTGGGCGGTGCCTGCGGGCTGCAGCACTACGCCGGCCGGTTCGTCCTCGCCGCGCTCGGCACGTGGGTCCAGACCGCGATGGTGCCGGACCCGCGGCACCATGCCTGGCGGGTGCGGCTGGACGAGCAGGCCCACACCCGCAGCGTCGCCCCACCCGTCGAGCGGGCCGTCCTTGCGCCCACGGCCGAGGACGCCGCCCGCCTGGTCCTCACCGAGCACCTCGGCCCGGTCGTCGTCGCCACCCGGGCCGCGACCCGGATCACCGAGCGGGTCGCCCACGGGTGCATCGCCGCCTCCTGCTCGGCGGCCTTCGCCGCGCTGCACCGGCGCACCGCCCCCGAGCGCCAGCACGAGGTGGCCCGGCTCGCCGGGGCCTTCATGGCCGACCCCGCGTGGCGGGCCGCTCGCCCGCTCGTCGACCTGCGCGAGATCGACGTGCCCACCGGGCGCTCCCTCGTGCACGAGCGCCATGTCTGCTGCCTCATCCGGCTCGGCCGCTCGCACAGCGCGTGCGCGACCTGCCCGGACGTCGACCCGCAGGAGCGCCGCCGCAGGATCACCCACCAGGCCACCGCCGCGGCTCGTGGGAGCGACCTGCCGGTGGGGGTGGACCATGTCGCATGACCGTCCCGGGGGGCGGCGGGTGCCCGTCGCCCCGCTGCTGCTCGCGCTGGTCGTCGCGACCGTGCTGAGCGCGGTCGCCTCGCTCGCGCTGGGCTCGGAGCCGCTGCGCGTCTCCGGGGTCGTCGACGTACTGCGCTTCCGCCTGCTGGGCACGGGCAGCACCGACCCCACCTACGACACCATCGTGTGGGAGCTGCGCGCTCCCCGCGTGGTCATGGCCCTCGTCGTCGGGGCGGGTCTGGCGATGGCCGGGGCGTGCATGCAGACCCTCGTGCGCAACCCGCTGGCCGACCCGTACCTGCTCGGCGTCTCCGCGGGTGCGGGCGTCGGGGCCACCGCCGTCATCGTCCTCGGCCTGCTCGGCGGCCTCGGCGTGTGGGCGCTCTCCCTCGGGGCACTCGGAGGGGCCCTCATGGCCACGGCCCTCGTCTTCGGGATCTCCATGGCGCAGGGTGGGCTGACCCCCCTTCGCCTCATCCTCACCGGTGTCGTCATGTCGGCGGCCTTCTCCTCGGTGTCCAGCTTCCTCGTCTTCTTCAGCGCCGACCCGAAGGCGACCCAGTCGGTCCTCTTCTGGCTGCTCGGGAGTCTCTCCGGCTCCGTGTGGGGGCAGACCCTGCCGTCGGTCATCGTCGTGTGCCTGTCCGTCGTGCTGCTCATGGGCCTGCACTCGTGGCTGGACGCCCTCGCCGCCGGGGCCGACGTGGCGGCCGGGCTCGGGGTGCCGGTGAAGGCGCTGCGGACCGGGCTCTTCGTCCTCGTCTCGGTCCTCGTCGGGGTGCTCGTCGCGGTCTCCGGCGGGATCGGTTTCGTCGGCCTCATCGTCCCGCACGTGGCCCGCATCCTCGTCGGCGCGCGGCACCGGGTGGTGCTGCCGGTCGCAGCGCTCGGCGGGGCCTTCTTCCTCGTCTGGGTGGACGTCGCCGCGCGGGTGCTCGTGCGTCCGCAGGAGATCCCCCTCAGCGTCGTCACCGGCATCGTCGGGGCGCCGATCTTCCTCGTGCTGCTCGGCAGGCGGCACTACACGTACTCGGGAGCGGAGTCATGACCCCACACCTCCAGTGCCGCGGCCTCGCCTGCGAGATCGGCGGCCGCACCATCGTCTCCGGCGTGGACCTCGACGTGCCCAGGGGCGCGATGGTCGCGCTCGTCGGGCCGAACGGCAGCGGCAAGTCGACGCTCATCCGCTCGCTCGTCGGGCTGCGCCCGTCGGCAGCGGGGTGGGTGCACGTCGACGGCACCGACCTGAGTGCCCTCACCGCCCGGCAGCGGGCCACCCGCCTGGCCCACGTCGGGCAGGAGGAGGGCCCGCCGGAGGACCTGCTCGTCGGCGAGATGGTCGCGATGGGGCGGATCCCGCACCGGCCGCCGTGGGGCTTCGACCAGTCGGCGGAGCGCCCGATCGTCATGGAGGCCCTCGAGATGGTCGGGATGGCCGAGCACGTGGACCGGCCGTGCCAGCACCTCTCCGGCGGTGAGCGGCGCCGCGTGATGCTCGCCAGAGGCATCGCCCAGGGCAGCGAGCTGCTCGTCCTCGACGAGCCGACCAACCACCTCGACATCCACCACCAGATCCAGCTCATGGAGACCATCCGCGGGCTGGGGCGGACCGTCCTCGCGGCCGTGCACGACCTGCCGCTCGCGGCCGCGCACTTCGACCGGGTCGCCGTCCTGCACGAAGGGGGCGTGCTCGCCGTCGGCGAGCCCGCCGAGGTCCTCGACACCGAGACCCTGCGCACCGTCTTCGACGTGCAGGCCACCCACCTCACCGATCCCGCCACGGGACGGGTCCACCTCGTGCTCGGCGCCGGTGCCCCGGCGCGGGCAGAAAGGCTCGCCTCATGATCAGCATCCCCTCGCGACGTCGGGCCCGCCTCGCCGCGGGCCCGCCCTCCCGTCACCGGGCGCTGCGCGCCGTCGCCGGACTCGGGCTCCTCGGACTCCTCGCCGGCTGCGGCGCGACCGCGGACACCGGCGGCTCGACGGAGCAGGAGGAGGTGACGGTGACCAACTGCGGGCAGGAGGTGGATCTCCCTTCACCCGCGGAGCGGATGTACGTCACCGGGGACGGCAACATGCTCGCGATGGTCCTCGCGCTCGGGGCGCAGGACCAGATCGCCGGCGTCACCGGACTCGACGACGGCAAGGCCGTCCTCTCCACCGTGTACGGCCAGGACGTGGTCGAGGGGCTGCCGGTGGCCTCCAAGGACTACCCGACGCTGGAGAACGCGATCGCCCACACGCCGGACGTCGTCTTCTCCGGGTGGAACTACGGCTTCACGGAGGAGAAGAACTTCACCCCGGACGCGCTCGCCGAGCACGACATCGACTCCTACATCCTCTCCGAGAGCTGCCGCCAGGAGGACGGGCAGCGGGGCACCATGCCGCCGTGGGAGGCCCTGTACACGGACATGGAGAACCTCGGGAAGATCACCGGCCGCGAGGAGCGGGCCGAGGACGTGGTCGACGACATGAGGTCGCGGCTCGCCGACCTCGAGGACGCGCCGCAGGCGAAGGAGGAGCCCACCGTCTTCCTCTTCGACTCCGGCACCAAGGACATCTTCACCTCCGGCTCCTTCGGTGGCCCCCAGGCGATCATCGAGGCGGCCGGGGCCAAGAACGCCACCGAGGACGTCGAGGACACCTGGACCGAGGTCTCCTGGGAGCGCCTCGTGGCGTCGAAGCCGGACTTCTTCGCCTTCGTCGACTATCCCGGGCAGACCTTCGAGCAGAAGGTCAAGGTGCTCAAGACGAACCCGGCGACCAAGAACCTGCCGGCGGTGAAGGAGGAGCGCTTCATCAACCTGCCGATCTCCGCGTGGACCAGCAGCCCGCTCAACATCGACGCGGCCGAGCAGCTGCGCAAGGGCCTCGAGGAGCACGATCTCGTGCCGCGCAGCGACATCGAGCCGGAGCACGATCTGGTCCCGCAGGGGGGCTGAACGCCGCCGGGTCACCTACGCTGGTGGCGGTGCCGACGACCCCGGCACACCCCGATCGAGGGAGAGCGACATGGGCGAGGACGCGCGCCGACCCAGGCGCCCCCTGCACCTGGACCCCAGCGCCATGGAGGCCCACAGCGACACCCTGCCTGACCCGGCGGAGACCGCGGAGGCGGCCCACCACGCGGCGCTCACCGTGGTCACGGCCGGTCGGGAGGACGCCGACGGCGCCACGAAGGAGCGGCTCGTGCGTCTCGTCGACGAGCTCGGCCTCGACACCCTGGCCCAGCTGTGGGCCGACCGTCCCGCCCGCAGCCTGCCGGGCGCGCTGTGGCGGCTGTACATGCTCCGGGAATGGGTGCAGCGTCAGGGCCCCGAGGCCGCGCGGGAGTACTCGACCGGCATGGCCGTCGCGGCCGTCAACCACGTCATCGCGGGCATCGCCGAACCGCCGGGCGTCGAGGAGGTCCGCGTCCTCGCCGACCGGATCCTCGAGGGCGTCTTCGACGGCGACCTCGCGGTGGCCCTGGAGCGTGCCGCCTCCTTCTGCCGGGTGGTGGCCACCGGGCGGGCCCACCTGGACGAAGGGGACGTCGCCTCCGCGGCCGCGATGATGACCACGGCCGAGGACCTCGAGGCCAGCGCCGGGCTGTGGCGCCGCGGTCACCTCGACTGACGGCGCTCCGGGGCCTTCACGCAGATCACCGGGACGTGTGATCGCTCGTCCGGGAACAACGACGGCGCCTGCGCGGTTACGCTGGGACAGTGCGCCGGGCCGCGGCAGCCCCGGGTCCCAAAAATAGCCGCTACGAGCGGCCACGCGCCGTGAGGCGCTCCCGGCCCGGCGCACTCCTCCCACCCCGGGATGACCGGGGTGTGAACGGCCGATGACGTGCTCGGAGCCAATCGGTTCTAGGCTGGCCCCCGGTAAGACTCCTTCCCGTTGAGATCCGGAGACACACCTGTGGGCTTCTTCACCCCGTCCGGCAAGGACGACGTCTTCTTCCAGCTCCTGGCAGACAGCGCCAAGCACAGCGTCGAGGCCGCCGAGACCCTGACCCAGCTGCTGGCGGCCGACCCCGACGACCGTGCCGACATCGCCGAGCATCTGCGCGACATCGAGCACGAGGCCGACGAGGCGACGCACGCGATCATCCGCAAGGTGAACTCGAGCTTCGTCACCCCCTTCGAGCACGAGGACATCCTCGAGCTGGCCGCCGCGCTGGACGACTGCACCGACTACATCGACGCGGTGGGTCAGACGGTGGTCCTGTACCGGATGGACGGCCTGATGCCCGCGGTCACCCAGGTCATGGAGGTGATCACCCGGATGGCCGAGCTGACCGCCACCGCGATGCCGCGCCTGGCGACGATGAAGGAGCTCAAGGAGTACTGGGTCGAGATCAACCGCCTCGAGAACGAAGGGGACAGCATCTACCGCTCGCTGCTGCGCGACCTCTTCGGCGGGGCGGTGACAGACCCGATCGAGGTCATCAAGCACAAGGACATCATCGAGCGGCTCGAAGAGGCCGCCGACGCCTTCGAGGGTGTGGCCCACCGCATCGAGGGCATCGTCATCAAGGAGTCCTGACCGATCGTGGACTGGTTCGCCATGGCCGCCGTCACCTTCCTGGCGATGGCCTTCAACTACACGAACGGCTTCCATGACGCCGCCAACGCGATCGCGACCTCGGTCTCGACGCGCGCCCTCACCCCACGGGCGGCCCTGGCGATGGCGGCCGTGGCCAATCTCTTCGGTGCCTTCTTCGGCACCCGCGTGGCCGAGACGGTCGGTCAGGGGATCATCTCCGCGCCGGACGGCCACGTCGGGCTGCTGCTGTGCGCCGCCGCCCTGCTGGGTGCGATCGGCTGGAACCTGCTGACCTGGTGGTTCGGGCTGCCGTCGTCGTCCTCGCACGCCCTCATCGGCGGTCTCGGGGGCGCGGCGCTGGCCGTCGGGGCCTCCGTGCAGTGGATGGGGATCCTCGAGAAGGTCGTCATCCCGATGGTCGTCTCGCCGGTCGTCGGTGTCATCGTCGGCTACCTCGTGATGCGCCTGATCCTGCGCCTCTTCCACGGGGCGAACCCGGGACGGACCAAGCGCGGCTTCCGGATGGCCCAGACGGCCTCGGCCGCGGCGATGGCCTTCGGGCACGGCATGCAGGACGCGGCGAAGACCGCCGGAGTCGTCGTCCTCGCGCTCACCGTCGCCGGCCACCACGATCCCGATGACGCCGGGATCCCGATGTGGGTGCTCGTCATGTCGGCGGTCGTCATCTCGATGGGGACCTACGCCGGCGGGTGGCGCATCATGCGCACCCTCGGCCGGGGGATCATCCACCTCGACCCGCCGCAGGGTTTCGCCGCGGAGATCACGGCGGCCTCGATCCTCTACGTGGCCACCGTCTTCAAGGCGCCGATCTCGACGACCCACGCCATCACCTCGGCGATCATGGGCGTGGGGTCCACCCGCTCGCTCAAGGCGGTCCGGTGGGGCGTGGCGAAGAACATCGTCGGCGCCTGGATCTTCACCTTCCCGGGGGCCGGTGTGGCCGCAGCGATCTTCCTGTGGGTGCTGCGCCCGATGACCGGCCTGTGAGCCGGGAGCGGCCTCACCCGAAGCGACCGGAGATGTAGTCCTCGGTGGCCTGCTGGGAGGGGCTGCTGAAGATCTTCTGGGTGTCGTCGAACTCGATGAGCCGACCGGGCTTGCCCGTCCCTTCGATGTTGAAGAAGCCGGTGCGGTCGGAGCAGCGCGCCGCCTGCTGCATGTTGTGGGTGACGATGACGATCGTGTACTGCTCCTTGAGCTCGGCGATGAGGTCCTCGACGGCGAGCGTGGAGATCGGGTCGAGCGCCGAGCACGGCTCGTCCATGAGGACGACCTCGGGCTTGACCGCGATGGTGCGGGCGATGCACAGCCGCTGCTGCTGACCACCGGAGAGACCTGATCCGGGCTTGTCCAAGCGGTCCTTGACCTCGTTCCAGAGGTTGGCGCCGCGCAGGCTGGACTCGACGAGCTCCTCGGCGTCGGCCTTCCTGATCTTCTTGTTGTTCAGCTTCACACCGGCGAGGACGTTCTCCCGGATGCTCATCGTCGGGAAGGGGTTGGGCTTCTGGAAGACCATGCCGACCTTGCGGCGCACGCCCACCGGGTCCACCCCTCGGGCGTACATGTCGTCCCCGTCGAGGAGGACCTTGCCGTCGACCCGGGCGCCGGGGATGACCTCGTGCATGCGGTTCAGCGAGCGGAGGAAGGTCGACTTGCCGCACCCGGACGGGCCGATGAGGGCCGTGACGGTACGCGGCTCGATGGTCACGTCGACACCCTCGACCGCGAGGAAGTCGCTGTAGTAGATGTTCAGGTTCTTCACGTCGATGCGCTTGGACACGTCAGAGTTCCTTGTCTCGGTTGCCGCCGGTCAGCGACCGGTCTTGGGGGAGAAGATCTTGGAGATGAGCCGCGCCACGAGGTTGAGCAGCATGACGAGGATCATCAGCACCAGCGCCGCCGTGAAGGCCATGTCGAGCGAGGCCGCCCGGTCCAGACCCGGGCTGGCGTACTGCTGGTAGGAGAAGAGCGGGAGCGCTGCCATCGACCCCTCGAAGGGGTTGAGGTTCGTGCCGCGGGCCGCGCCCATCGTGATGAGCAGCGGCGCGGTCTCGCCCATGACCCGGGCGATGGCCAGGGTCACGCCCGTGGCCAGCCCCGCGATGGAGGTGGGGATGACGACCTTGACGATGGTCAGCCACTTGGGGACCCCGAGTGCGTAGCTGGCCTCGCGCAGCTCGTTGGGCACCAGACGCAGCATCTCCTCGGAGGAGCGCACCACGGTCGGGATCATCAGCACCGACAGCGCGACGGCGCCCACGATGCCGGACTGGTACGCCGGGCCGAAGAACATCGTGAAGAGCGAGATCGCGAAGAGCCCCGCGACGATCGAGGGGATCCCGGTCATGACGTCGACGAAGAAGGTCAGTGCCCGCGCGGTCTTGCTCTTCCCGCCGTACTCGACGAGGTAGATCGCCGCGAAGATCCCGATCGGGATCGAGATGAGCGCCGCGAGGGCGGTCACGATGAGGGTGCCGATGATCGCGTGGTAGGCGCCGCCGACCTCGCCGCTGCCGATGCCCTGCATCGAGTAGGTGAAGAAGGCCATATCCAGGCGTCGGGTCCCTCGCTCGATGATCGTCAGGGTCACCGACACGAGCGGCACCATGGCGATGAGGAAGAAGGTCGTCACGACCCCCGTGACCAGCCGGTCGGTGGCGTGCCGGGGCCCCTCGACGACTCGGGAGGCGAACCAGATCGCCAGGCAGTAGAAGATCGCGCCGAGCAGGAGCCAGCCGAGGACGTTCCAGGAGAAGATGAGCAGCTGGATGGCCAGGGCGAGCACGCCGGAGCCGAGCAGGATACCCATCCGGGCGGGCCGCCTGAGCTCGCCGGTGGCCCGCAGGCTCGCGCCCTCGGTGGAGGAGTTGACCACGGACTCGGGCACGTCCCTGGTCTCGATCTGCTGGGTCATCAGTTGGCTCCCGAGAACGCCGACCGGCGGGAGATGATCCACCGGGCGAACATGTTGACGACGAGGGTGACGGCGAAGAGCGCCAGTCCGGAGACGAAGAGGGTGTTGCGCTCGACCCCGAAGGACTCGGGGAAGTTCAGCGCGATGTCGCCGGCGATGGTCCCGGCCGAGGCCGAGGTGAGCAGCTCCCAGGAGTAGCGGGCGCTGGGCGAGAGGATGATGGCCACGGCCATGGTCTCGCCGAGGGCCCGGCCGAGGCCGAGCATCGCGCCGGAGATCACCCCGGAGCGGCCGAAGGGGATGACCGCCTGCCGGATCATCTCCCACCTGGTGGCGCCGAGGGCCAGACTGGCCTCCTCGTGCAGCGCCGGCGTCTGGCGGAAGACCTCTCGGTTCACCGCGGTCATGATCGGCAGGATCATGATGGCCAGCACGATGCCGATCATGAGCATCGTGCGGCCGGTCGCGCTCGGGGTCCCCGCGAAGAGGGGGATGAAGCCGAGGAGGTCGCCGATCGTCTCGAAGACGGGGACCGCCTGGCCGGCGATCGTCAGGCCCCAGAGGCCGAAGATGATCGAGGGCACCGCGGCCAGCAGGTCGATGAGGTACCCGAGGCCCTGGGCCAGCCGACGCGGTGCGTAGTGGCTGATGAAGAGGGCGATCCCGATGCTCAGGGGCAGCGCGATCACGAGGGCGATGACCGAGCTGAGCAGGGTGCCGAAGATCAACGGCCCGACGTAGTAGACCAGGCCCTTCCCGCCGCGCACCTCGGACGGGGCCGCCTGCAGCGCGGGCAGGGCCTGGTAGAGGAGGAAGGCGGCCACGGCGGCGAGGGTGACGAGGATGAGGATCCCCGAGCCGACCGACAGTCCGCTGAAGATCCTGTCCCCAGGTCGCCTGACGACCTTCTGCCTCGTGGGTGCTGGGGTGCTGCTCACGTGATGTCTCCGGGGGAGGGGGTGGGAGGAACGGGTGAGCGGCCCCGCGACTGCGTACCAGTCACGGGGCCGCCGGTGGCCTGTGCCGGGGTCAAGCCTCGGTTCAGTCCGTCGCGATGTTCTCGAGCGCCGCGGCGGCGTTCTTCAGGTCCTGCTCGGCGAGGGGGGCGTTGCCGGCCGCCTTGGAGGCGTCCTGCTGGCCCTGCTCGCTGTTCGCGTACTCGAGGTAGGCCTTGACGGTCTTGGCCGCCTTCGGGTCCTCGTACTCGGAGCAGGCGATGGTGTAGGAGACGAGGACGATCGGGTAGGCGCCCTCCTCGACCTTGCTGCGGTCCAGCTCGACGGCGTAGTTCGTCTTGCTGTCCGGCTCGACGCGCTCGGCGCTCTCCAGCGCCTTGGCGGCGGCCTCCGGGGAGTACTCGACGTACTCCTCGCCGACCTTGACCTTGGCGGCGCTGAGGTCGCCGATCTGGGCGGCGTCGGCGTAGCCGATGGTGCCGTCGCCGGACTCGATGGTGCTCACGACGCCGGAGGTGCCCTTGGCCGCCTCGCCGCCCTTGACCGGCCACACCTCGGCCGCGCCGTGCGTCCAGGCCTTCGGGGCGGCCTCGTCGAGGTAGGCGGTGAAGTTCTCGGTCGTGCCGGACTCGTCGGACCGGTTCACCGGGGTGATGGTCGTGGACGGGAGGTCGGCGTCCGGGTTCTCCTTCTGGATGGCCGGGTCGTTCCACTTCGTGATCTTCTGGTCGAAGATCTTGGCGATCGTCTCGGGCGAGAGGTTGAGCTCGTCGACGCCCTTGACGTTGTAGGCGATGGCGATCGGTGCGACGTAGGTCGGGAACTGGATCGTCTCGGCCGTGCAGCCCTTCTTCTTGGCCGCGGCGAGCTCCTTGTCGTCCATGGCGGCGTCGGAGCCGGCGAACTGGACGGCGCCGTTGATGAACTTCTCCCGGCCCGTGCCCGAGCCGTCCGGGGAGTACTCGACCGTGGCGTCCGGGTTCTTCTCGCTGAACTTGGCGGCCCACTCGGCCTGGGCCTTCTCCTGGGTGGAGGCGCCCGCTCCCTTGATCGCGCCGGAGACGGCGTCCTCGCCGCCTCCCGATCCGCCGGACTCGTTGGCTGCGCCGCAGGCAGCCATGGTGAAGGTCAGGGCCAGTGCGGCCGTGGCGGTGATGGCCCTGCGGCCGGTGTAACGCTTCACGTGTTGCCTCTCAGACGTGGATGGCACGGGCACGCGACGAGCGGTCCCGCCGCGACCGCCGTGGTCGTACAGGACCGAAGTTAGGGACGCTCGGTAGACGTTCGGGCCGACCTCGGTGAACGCCTGGTGAACCCGAACTGCACAGTGCGTGCTCGGGTCGCGAGCGTGCCGGGGTTCGGGGTAAGGGGCCGTGAGGAGCGGCTGTCCGGGCGCCGATCCGATCCTCTGCGGCGTCGCCGCCGTGCGCTGCGGGGCGTCGTCAGCCGGGCGCGCCGGGGCGGTATCGCTCTGCGGCCACGACGCGTGCCGCGTGCCCGGTGCCCGCGAGGTGCACGACGAGCGCCTCCCCCTTCGCCAGCCCCCTGTCGTGCACCTCCTCGACGGCACCGAGGGCCTGCGCGCCGGGCCGCTCCAGCAGCCGCTCCGTCACGGACGGCAGCACGGGGCCGTGGCTGCACAGGGCGGCGGGGGCGCCTCGTCGCAGGAGCTTCTCGAGGTGGCGGCCCGCCTTCTCCGGGTCGGCGGAGTGCCCCTCCTCGGAGAGCCCCTGCTTGAGGCGCAGCTTGACCCCTGTCGCGGTGGCGAAGGGAGCGAGGGTGTCCTTGGCCCGCGTGGCCGGGCTGCTCACCAGGCGCTCGACGCCGTAGGCGGAGAGGACCGGGACGAGCCCGCTCGCCTGCTGCCGGCCGCACTCGTCGAGCGGGCGCAGCCAGTCCTGGTCCTGCCAGGCGCTGCTGCGGCGCTCCGCCTTGGCGTGGCGCACCACCAGGAGCGGCCACGTCGTCAGCGTGCCCCGGATGTCCGCGGCCACGAGTGCCTTGATCTGGTCGCGGTCGCGGGGGTGGGACAGACGATCGATCGCGGCGTCGACGTCGAGCCAGGCGACCTCGTCGACCTCGTTGACCAGCCCGCCGTCGCCGCCGGTGACCTCCGCCGCCCAGTAGCGGACCACCTTGGTCGAGCCGGTCCGGCCGTTCGCGAGCGCGTAGGTGGAGATCGGCAGCGGGTGGCCGAGGCGCACCATCAGACCGGTCTCCTCGTAGGTCTCCCGTGCCGCGGCGGCGGCGAAGGACTCCCCGGGGTCGAGCTTGCCCTTGGGCCAGGACCAGTCGTCGTACTTGGGCCGGTGGATCACGGCGACCTGGAGGCGCCCTCCGGCCTCGCGTCGCCACGGGAGGGTGCCCGCGGCCAGGATCTCTGCCATACCTACCGCCGTGCCCGCAGGTGACGCTTGCCGTGCTGGGCGATGAGGGCCTCCTGGATGTCGGGCAGGGCCGCGCCGTCCGGGGCCCGGTGCACCCGGCTCCAGCGGCCGCTGCTGCCGAGGCTGAAGTGCGCGTAGTCCGGTGACATCCCGCGGGCGACGAGGTCGTAGAGCTGGTCGACGTGGCGCTCCTCGACGATCCGCACGAGGGCCTCCACGCGACGGTCGAGGTTGCGGTGCATGAGGTCGGCGCTGCCGATCCAGGCCTCCCGGTGGGCGCCGGACCCGAAGAGGTAGACCCGGGAGTGCTCGAGGAAGCGGCCGAGGACCGAGTGGACCCGGATGTTCTCGCTCAGACCCTCGACCCCGGGACGCAGGGCGCAGATGCCCCGCACCCAGACATCCACCCGCACGCCGGCGATGCTGGCCCGGTAGAGCGCGTCGATGAGCTGCTCGTCGACGATCGAGTTCACCTTGAGCCCCACGTAGCCGTCACCGTGCTTCGCCTGGCGCTCGACCTGCCGCTCGATCCTGGCGAGCAGGCCGTCCCGCACCGTCCGTGGGGCGACGAGCAGCCGCTTGAACTTGCTGCGGGGCGCCACCCCGGAGAGCTGGTTGAAGAGTCGGGTGAGGTCCTGGCCCACGACGGGGTCGGCGGTGAGGATCCCGATGTCCTCGTAGAGGCGGGCGGTCTTCGGGTTGTAGTTGCCCGTGCCCACGTGGCAGTACCGCCGCAGGCCGTCGCCCTCCTGCCGGACCACGAGCGCTGCCTTGCAGTGCGTCTTGAGGCCGACGATGCCGTAGACGACGTGCACCCCGGCGTGCTCGAGCTTGCGGGCCCACTCGATGTTGTTCTGCTCGTCGAAACGGGCCTTGATCTCGACGACGGCGAGCACCTGCTTGCCGGCGGAGGCCGCGTCGATGAGGGCGTCGACGATCGGGCTGTCCCCGCTGGTGCGGTAGAGCGTCTGCTTGATGGCGAGGACCTGCGGGTCGGCCGCCGCCTGCTCGAGGAAGGCCTGCACCGAGGTGGAGAAGGACTCGTACGGGTGCTGGAGGAGGACGTCCTGCCGGCCGATCTGCTTGATGAGGTCCGCCGGCTTCGCGGACTCGGTCGGTGCCAGGTCGGCGCTGGTCCGGGCGACGAAGGGAGGGAAGTGCAGGTCGGTGCGGTCGATGTCGGCGATCTCGTCGAGCCCGCGCAGGTCGAGGGGGACCGGCAGGCGGTAGACCTCCTCGTCGGTGACCCCGAGCTCGCGGGTGAGCAGGTCCATGACGTGGTCGTCCATGTCCTCGGCTACCTCGAGTCGCACGGGCGGACCGAAGCGGCGCCGGGTCAGCTCCTTCTCGAGCGCCGTGAGCAGGTTCTCCGCGTCGTCCTCCTCGACCTCGAGGTCCTCGTTGCGGGTCACCCGGAAGGCATAGTGCTCGTGCACCTCCATGCCGGGGAAGAGCTGGTCCAGGTGGGCGGCGATGACCTCCTCCAGCGGGACGAAGCGGGCCTCGAAGAGGTCGGAGGTCACCGATGCCTGCTTCCGGCGCACCTTGAGGAAGCGTGGCAGCGACGGGGGCATCTTGATCCGCGCGAAGTGCTCCTTGCCCGACCGCGGGTTGATGAGGATGACCGCGAGGTTGAGCGAGAGTCCGGAGATGTACGGGAAGGGGTGGGCCGGGTCGACGGCCAGGGGCGTGAGCACCGGGTAGATGTCGTCGCTGAAGAGCTCGCCGAGGCGGGCCTTCTCCGGCTCGTCCACCTCGTCCCAGTGCACGATGGTGATGCCCTCCTCGACGAGGGCCGGGCGCACGGAGTCCTCGAAGGTGCGGGCCTGCTTGAGCGTGAGGTCGTGGGCGATCCCGGCGATCTGCTCGAGGACCTCTCGCGGCTCCAGCCCGGAGGGGCTCGGCACGGCGATACCGGTCGCGACGCGTCGCTTGAGCCCGGCGACGCGGACCATGAAGAACTCGTCGAGGTTGCTCGTGAAGATCGACAGGTAGCGGACCCGCTCGAGCAGGGGGACCTGCTCGTCGGACGCGAGCCGGAGCACGCGCTCGTTGAACTGCAGCCAGCTCAGCTCACGGTCGAGGAAGCGGTCCGCGGGCAGGTCGCTGTCGGCCACGGTCTCGTCGCGAACGACCTGCACGAAGCGCCCGTTGGCCGCCCGCGGTCGCAACATCGGGGTCGTGCCGGGGGAGGCGCTGATCGGCACGTCGCCGTCGGTGTCGGCGGGCCCGACCGGCGGCGCGGCAGCGGCTGCGGCGCGGGGCTGGCTGGTCGGTCGCTTCGCCATGCCGTCATCCTGCCAGCACTAGTCCGACCCGCGCGCGAACATCACGTGAACGGCCTTCCGGGTGAAGCCCGCCCGCCGGTAGGTGGCCAGCGCCGGGGCGTTGTCGCCCTCGACGTACAGCTCCACCTCCTCGACGCCGGAGCGCGCGAGGTGGGCCAGGCCCAGGCGGGTCAGCGGCCCCGCGAGCCCGCGGCCGTGCAGCTGTGGGTGCACCCCGACGACGTAGACCTCTCCGACGGGTCCGCCGGGTGGGTCGATCTTGGTCCAGTGGAAGCCCGCGAGGCGGTCCGGGTCGCCGTCCTCGAGGAGGATCAGGCCCGCGGGGTCGAACCACGGCTGGGCGGCGCGCTCGGCGAGCCCCTCCGGGTCCAGGGACCCCTGCTCGGGGTGGTCGGCGAAGGCGGCGGCGTTGACCGCGAGGAGCGCGTCGTCGTCGTGCCCCGGCTCGAAGGGCCGGGCGCGGTACCCCTCCGGCAGCCCGACCTCGTCCGCGTCCCCCGCCTGGACCGGCCGGGAGAGCACGAGCAGCTCCCGGACGACGCCCAGGCCGAGCCCGGCGGCGAGGGCGCGGGCGGCGGGCAGGTCGCCGTGGGCCCAGAGGCGGGCCTCGGGACGGCGCTCCAGGAGGGTCGTGAGCAGCGAGCGACCGATCCCTGCGCGGCGGTGCCCGGGTACGACGAAGGCCTCCGCCGAGCCGTCCTCGGCGGTGGTCGCGGCACCGACGACCCGCTCGCCGTCCAGGACGAGCAGGTGGTCTCCGGGCTTGTCGAGGGCGAGGAGGAAGGCCTCGCTGAGGGGGGAGACCCCGTCCTCGTGGGTGGCGGCCTCCGACCCGGCGCGCACCTGCGCGGCCAGGTCCGGGGTGAGCCGGGCGAAGGGGGTGGGCGTCGGGGTCACGAGGTGGCCTCCTTGGCGGTGGGTGTCGGGAGAGGGGCATCGGCGACGAGGCGGTAGCCGACGCCGCGGATGGTGTCGATGAGCTGGTCGTGCTCGGCGCCGAGCTTGGCCCGCAGCCGCCGTACGTGCACGTCGACGGTCCGCGTGCCCCCGTAGTAGTCCTGGCCCCAGACCTCCTGGAGCAGCTGTGCCCGGGTGAAGACCCGTCCGGGGTGCTGGGCGAGGTGCTTGAGCAGCTCGAACTCCTTGTAGGTCAGGTCGATCGCGGCGGGCCCGAGCCGGACGGCGTAGGCGACCTCGTCGATCGTCAGGTCGCCGGCCACGATGAGTCCCTCGTCGTCCTCCTCCGTCCCCGGCGAACGGGTCCGCGCCAGCCGGATGCGCGCCTCCACCTCCGCAGGGCCGGCGGTGTCGAGCAGGAGGTCGTCGACGGACCAGTCCGCGGTGACGGCGGCCAGGCCCCCTTCGGTGAAGACGGCGATGACCGGGGCGTGGGCGACACCGGTGCGCACCACGCCGCAGAAGGAGCGCACCCGGGCCAGCTGGGTGCGGGCGTCCACGAGCACCACGTCGGCCGGCGGGGCGTTGACGATCGAGGAGGCTTCCAGGGGAGCGGTCCGCACCTGGTGGCCGAGCAGGCCCAGCGCCGGGAGGACCTCGGCGCTGGGGGCCAGGTCGTCCGTGAGGAGCAGGAGTCGGACCATCGGCATACAGGATATGTGGCCCGGGGGCGGCTACCCTCCCACCGTGACCAATTCCGCGGCGACCGACCCCCCTTCGCCCCGGGGCCGCCGGGGCGGGCCCTCCGCGGTCGAGGCCGCCGCGCCCATCGCGCGTCCTCGGCCCCTCGTGGCCCTCGGGGCAGCCGGCGCCGGCGTGCTCGTCGCCGCGGGCGGACTGGCCGGCGGGCAGGAGCTCGGCATCGTGGCGCTTCTCCTGTGCGCGGGCGTCGTGGCCTTCGGCTGGCCACGCCTCGTGCGTTCCCCGGAGCCCGTGGGCGCGGCGACCGTGCTCGGGGTCACCTCGGTCGCGCTCGCGGTGGCGCTGCTCGCGCGGTCGCAGGCACCGCTGCTGCACCACGTGCCGATCGCCGTCGCCGGGGGCGTCGTCGCGATGTGCCTCCACCCGATCGTGCGGGAGGGCGCCCGCGCCCGGCTGGTCGACCTCCTCGCGGGCACCTCGGTCGGGATCCTCGTCCTCGTCTCCGGGGCGGTCCTGGTCACCACCTTCGCCGTCAGCGAGGAGGTCACCGCGATCGGGGTCCTGTCGGTGGCCGTCGTCGCCGGCGTCGACCTCCTGCTCGAGAGACCGCGCACGGCGGCGTGGATGCTGCCGGCGGCCATGCTCCTCGGCGGCGTCGTCGGGGTCGTGGTCGGGGCCGTGCTCGGTGTCGGGCTCGCCGCCTGGCCGGCGCTCGTCGGGCTCGTCTCGGCGGCGGTCGCCCTGTGCCTGCGGCGGGCGCTCTCCCCGCAGCCGTCCATGGACACCACGCGTGGCGCGCTCGCTGCCGGTGTCGCCTCCGTGCTGCTCGTCGGTCCCGTGCTGCATGCTCTGGCCCGGCTGCCCATCAGCTGAGACCACCTACGATGGCGTCGTGTTCACCCTCGACCCCACGATCCATCCCGACATCGCCCCGCTGGCCTGGCTGGTCGGGCGCTGGGAGGGCGCCGGCGTGCTCGGCTACCCGACCATCGAGTCCTCCCGCTTCGGTCAGGAGCTCGTCGTCACCCACGACGAGCGGCCGTTCCTGAGGTGGGAGAGCCGTAGCTGGATCCTCGACGAGCACGGGGAGCGGGTGCGCCCGGCGGCGACCGAGCTGGGCTTCTGGCGTCCCGGGCGCGAGGGCGAGGTCGAGCTGCTGCTGACCCACCCCACCGGGATCGTCGAGATGTACTACGGCACGCACGAGCCGGGGCGGATCGAGATGCGCACCGATGGAGTCCTCCGCAGCCCGGGTGCCAAGGAGTACACCGCCGCCCAGCGGATGTACGGCCTCGTCCAGTCCAACCTCATGTGGGTCATGGACATGGCCGCCGTGGGGGAGCCCATGACGAGCCACGTCTCCGCGGAGCTGAAGCGGGTGGAGTGACGCCCGGGCCGAGGGCGCGGGGTTACTCCTCGTAGGAATCCATGTCGTCGTGCTGGAGCGCCTCACCCAGGCGTTCCATCCCCTTCTCGTCGAGGACGTCGATCGAGGCCCCGCCCGGGCCCGTCCCGTACCCGCTGAAGGGCGCGGTGACGAAGTGGATGTCCCCGCCACGCACGTTCCGCAGATCGATCGCCTGGTCCCGGATCTTCGCGGTGGTCAGCGAGTTGTCGACGATCGTGTGCTTGGTGCCCGCGTCGATGACGTCGCTGAGCTTGACCGGGTTGAGGAGGACACCGGGGGTGAGCGTCTCGCTCATGATGCCCTTGAGCCACGCCTGCTGCCGCTCGCCGCGGGAGATGTCGCCCTCCTCGAGGCTCTTGCGCTCGCGGACGAAGTCCAGGGCCTCCTTCCCGTCGAGCTCGATCTGGCCCTCGGGGAAGTCCTCCCCGCCCTGGGGGTTGTCGACCGTCACTCCGCCGAGGGCGTCGGTGAGGGCGACGAAGCCGTCGAAGTCGGTCTTGGCCACGTGGTCGATCTTCACGCCCACGAGGTCCTGGATGGTCTGCACGAGCAGCGGGGACTTGCCGTAGGCGTAGGCGGCGTTGATCTTGTCCTCGTCGTGCCCCGGGATCGGGACGTACAGGTCACGAGGGAAGTGGATCAGCCAGACGTTCTCGTTGTCCTTGTCCACGTGGACCAGCTGGATGACGTCCGCACGGCTGAAGGTCTCACCGGGTCGGGCGTCGGAGCCGATGAGGAGGTAGTTCGTCCCCTGCCCCGTCACCAGGTCCTTGCCGCTGGCGTCCTCGGTGGGCTGCTTGCCGAGCAGGTCCTCGCGCTCGAGGTTGCGGTCCACCTTGTTGCTGAGGAACCACACGTAGCCGCCCACGCCGATGACGAGGAGCAGCACGAGGGCGAGCAGCGACACGATGATCCGCCGACCGCGGCTCATCGGCGGGCGGCGGCGCCCACGGCGCTCGTCGGGGGCGTCCTCGAAGTCCTCCAGCATGGCCACAGCGTAGAGCGAGCACCC
The DNA here is from genome assembly GCA_964430615.1 of uncultured Janibacter sp. Lineage (GTDB taxonomy): Bacteria > Actinomycetota > Actinomycetes > Actinomycetales > Dermatophilaceae > Janibacter. The sequence continues at coordinate 67,762 of CAYSGN010000003.1, forward strand.
AGGGAATCAGCGCAGCGTCCGAGACGTAGATTGGAGACATGGTGGATCCGGGTGAGGTGCTGCGACAGCACGGCCTGCGTATGACCGAGCAGCGCCGGCGGGTGCTCGCCGTGCTCGGGGAGCGCTCCCACCTGACCCCGGAGGCCATCGTGGCCGCGGTGGCCGCGGACGGCGGGGCCGAGCTCCCCCCGTCGACGATCTACCGGACCCTCGATGCCCTCGAGGAGGTGGGCCTGGTCGCCCACACCCACCTCGACCATCGCGCCCCGACCTACCACCTCGCCGGACGCCACGACCACCTGCACCTCGTGTGCCGCACCTGCGGCCGGGTGCTCGAGGTCGATGCCGCGGTCGGCGAGGCCCTGACCGTCCGCGTGCGGACCGAGACCGGGTTCGTCGCGGACCCGACCCACATGGCGATCCACGGCCACTGCTCCGAGTGCGTCGCGGTCGCCGACGAAGGAGAAGGATGACCACCTCACCGTTGCTCCAGACCCAGGGCGCCGTGCCCGGCGACGGGCTCGACGAGGGCGTGGCGGCCCACTACGGCGACCCCGTGCGCGAGCAGCGCCTCCTCGAGGAGGGGCTGGGCGTCGTCGACCTCTCTCACCGAGGGGTCGTCACCGTCGCCGGCCCGGACCGGCTCTCCTGGCTGCACTCCCTCGTCACCCAGCACCTGACGGACCTGCCCCCGCGCACCTCCCGGGAGGCACTGGTCCTCACGCCCAAGGGCAAGGTCGAGCACGCCCTGCACGTCGTCGACGACGGGGAGCGGACCTGGCTCACGGTGGAGCCGGGCACCGCGCCGGCGCTGGCCCGGTGGCTGGACTCGATGCGGTTCATGCTGCGGGTGGAGGTCGAGGACGTCAGCGACCGCTACGCCGTCCTCGGCGAGACCGTGGGCCGCGAGGGGACCGAGGGGGAGCCGCCGACGTGGGTCGACCCCTGGCCCGGGGTGGTGGGGGACACCACGACCTACGGTCCTGCTCCGCAGGACCACCCCGGCCGGGCTCGGGTCTGGCGCGAGGTCATCGTGCCGACGGAGGAGCTGGCGACCGCGGTCGGTGACCGCGAGCTCGTCGGGGTCTGGGCGGCGGAGGCGCTGCGCGTCGCGGCCTGGCGCCCGCGGCTGGGCGCCGAGACCGACCACCGCACGATCGTGCACGAGCTGGACTGGCTGCGCACCGCCGTGCACCTGCACAAGGGCTGCTACCGCGGTCAGGAGACGGTCGCCCGGGTCCTCAACCTCGGTCGCCCCCCGAGGCGGGTGGTCTTCCTCCACCTCGACGGGTCGGGGCACGTCCTGCCCGACGTGGGGGCCGAGGTCCGGCTGGGCGAGAAGGTCGTCGGTCGGATCACCTCGCGGGCACGGCACCACGAGGACGGGCCGATCGCGCTCGCGGTCGTCAAGCGCAACACCGACGAGACCGCGGAGCTGCTCGTCGACCCCGACATCTCCGCGGCGCAGACGGTCATCGTGCCCCGCGACTGAGAGGTCGGTCACCTCTGCTGCCTCTGGCTTGCGATTGCTAACTAAAGCAAGCACTATGGGGGCATGACGAAGAACCCGTTCGAGGCGCTGCCGGGAGGCCTGGGCAACAACCTGGGTGACTACCTGCGCGAGCAGCGTCTGCTGAACAAGCTGTCGCTGCGGCAGCTGTCGGCGCTCGCCGGGATCTCGAACCCCTACCTGTCGCAGATCGAGCGGGGGGTCAAGCGCCCGAGCGCCGACATCCTCCAGCAGATCGCGAAGGGGCTGTCCATCTCGGCCGAGACCCTCTACGTCCAGGCCGGGCTGCTCGACCCGAAGGACGCGGTCGCCGAGGCCGGCGCCACGACCCGTGCCGCCATCCGCAACGACCCGGCGCTGACCGCGCGCCAGCGCCAGTCGCTGCTGGAGATCTACGAGTCCTTCGTCGGGGGCGGTGACGACGAGGCGGCCGAGCCCGTCCGCCCCACCCCCCGCTCCCGCGCCACCCAGCGGGAGGCCAGGCGAAGCGTCACCGAGAAGAAGGCGACCCCGAAGAAGGCGGCCCGCACGTCCGCTCCGAAGGCGCCGGCGAAGAGCTCGTCCGGCACGTCCGCCACGAAGACGGGCAGCACGCCCGCCGGCCAGAAGCCCGCCGGCCAGAAGAAGGCCACGAAGGCGAGCGCGAAGAAGGCCACCCAGAAGAAGACGTCCGGCGCGTCCAGCGCCGGTGCGACAGCGTCGTCGACCCACCGCAACACCCGGTCCTAGACGCCGGGGACACAAGGAGAATCATGAGCGTCACCACCACCGTCAAGAAGGTCGTCACCGACCAGACCTACGCCACCCTCGGCGCCACCGACCTGACCGTCGAGACCCTCCGCGGCTACTCCTCGCAGCTGGTCGCGCTCGGCTCCGAGCTGGAGCCGAAGAAGGTCCAGGCCCGCGTCAAGGCCGCCCCGGGCGAGGCCCAGGAGTACTACGTCGACCTCACCAAGCGCGGCGAGGCCCTCGTCACCCGCATCCGCAACCAGCAGGCGACCCAGGACCTCATCGAGCAGGCGGAGAACACCGTCGCCCGCGCGAAGGGCGTCGTCACCACCGCCCGCAAGGCCGTCACCGACCTGGAGACCTCCGCCAAGCGCACCCTGACCATCGGTCGCAAGGAGGCCGCGAAGGCCGCCGAGGCCGTCGCCGACTCCGTGGACGTCGACGTCGACACCGAGAAGGCGAAGAAGGCCGTGAGCTCCTCCGCCAAGAAGACCGCCTCCGCTGCCAAGAGCACCTCGACGACCGCGAAGAAGGGCGCCACCCGCACCCGGACCGCGGCCAAGGGCACCTCCACCTCCGCGAAGAAGACCGCCGCCAAGAGCACCAAGGCCGCCGACAAGGCCGCCGAGAAGGTCGGCGACTGACCGTCCCCGCGTGAGGGCCGGTAGCCTGCGGCGGGTGACCGCCCACGCTGCCGGAAAGACCTCCCTCGACGAGGCCCCCGTGCTGGTCCACGTGACCCGCGGGGGCTTCGTCGAGTCCGCCCACCGGGCCACGCTCGTGGCCACGACCCCCGACGGGGGGACCCCCCTTCGCCACGGTCGCGTCGGTGACCCCGTGCTGCCACGGTCCTCGCTCAAGCCGGCCCAGGCACTGGCCATGGTCCGCGCCGGCCTCGACCTGCCGCCCGAGCTGCTGGCCCTCGTCTGCTCCAGCCACTCCGGCGAGGGACGCCACCTCGACGGGGTCCGGCAGATCCTCGCCACGGTCGGTCTCGACATCGGGGCCCTGCGGACCACGCCCTCCCTGCCGCTCGGCGAGCTCGAGCACGCCCGGTGGCTGGCGGCCGGCCGCGCGCCCGAGGCCGTCGCGATGGACTGCTCCGGCAAGCACGCGGGGATGCTCGCCACCTGCCAGGTCAACGGCTGGTCGCTCGAGGACTACCTCGACCCGGACCACCCTCTCCAGAAGACGATCCGCGAGACGGTGCACTGGAGCGTCGGGCCGGTCTCGCACGTCACCGTGGACGGGTGCGGAGCGCCGCTCTTCGCCGTTCCCCTCGACGGGCTGGCCCGCTGCTTCGGGACGCTCGCCGCCGCCGCCCCGGACACGCCGGAGGGCAGGGTCGGTCACGCCATGCGAACGGCCCCCGGGATGGTCGGTGGCTCGGGGCGGGACGTCACCGCCTTCATGGAGGCGGTGCCCGGCCTCATCGCCAAGGACGGGGCGGAGGCGGTCTACGCCGCCGGCCTCGACGACGGCCGCGGGATCGCGCTCAAGGTCACCGACGGTGCCCCCGGCCCCCGGGCCCGGCAGGCGCTGCTCTCGCACGCACTGCTCGCGCTGGGCGTGGACACCCCCGGGCTGGCGGCTCTGACGGAGCAGCCGGTGCTCGGGCACGGCCGCCCCGTGGGCGAGGTCGTGGTCCTCGACCTCACCGCCGCTCAGCCGCCCGCCCCGGAGGCGCCGTGAGGACGGTGCTCCAGCGGGTCAGCTCGGCCCGGGTCGTCGTCGACGGCAGGACGGTCGGCGAGATCGGGGCCGGGCTGGTGGCTCTCGTGGGGGTCACCCACGAGGACGGGCCCGAGGAGGTCGCCCAGACCGTGCGCAAGACCGCCGAGCTGCGGCTCATGCCCGGAGAGGTCTCCGTGCAGGACAGCGGTGGGGAGGTGCTCGTCGTCAGCCAGTTCACCCTGCACGCGGACGTGCGCAAGGGGCGTCGTCCGTCGTGGAACGCCGCCGCCCCCGCCGAGGTCGCCGAGCCGGTGGTCCAGGCGGTGGCGGAGGGGCTGCGCGAGCGTGGCATCACCGTGGCGACGGGTGTGTTCGGCGCGGACATGGCCGTCGACATCCACGGGGACGGCCCGGTCACGATCGTCCTCGACGCCTAGGCTGGTCACGTGCAGTTCATCTACAGCCTCCAGGGCTGGATCATCTTCGGGCTGAGCCTGCTCGCGCTCGCCACCGAGCTCTTCGCGCTCGTCCACGCGGTCCGCGCCCGCACGGATGCCTTCGTCGCGGCCGGCAAGCAGACCAAGCGCTTCTGGGTCATCGCCCTGGTGCTCGCCTCGCTCATGGGGCTCGCCTCGCTCGGTGGGCTGGGCCTGCTCGCGATCGTCGGCATCATCATCGCCGGTGTCTACCTCGCCGACGTGCGCCCCGCCCTGGACCAGCTGCTGGGCGGGCGTCGCTGACCCGGGCACATCGTGGGGCACAATGTCGCCCGGGGAGACCGCCGACGAAGGGGATGACGTGGACGACCTGCCAGACCCACGGGGGTCGATGCTCAGCTCCGATCGTCCGTGGGGCGGATTCCAGCAGCTGACGCTCAACGAGCCGACGACCGTCAAGGTGATCACGGTCGCCCCGGGACACCGGCTGTCCCTGCAGACGCACGAGCGGCGCGCGGAGTTCTGGCAGGTGCTCGACGGCCCGATCGAGGTCACGGTGGGCGAGGAGACCTGGACGGCGACCACGGACGAGCGGGTGTGGGTCCCCCGCAGTGCCCGGCACCGCATGTGCAACCCGGGTGACCGCCCGGCCCGGGTGCTCGAGATCGCCTGGGGTGACTTCGCCGAGGACGACATCGTGCGGATCGAGGACGACTACGACCGCTGAGGCGACACCCCCTAGGGGTCCCCGGCCCGGCCGCACCCCCTTGGGGGAAGTCCCTGGCCCGGCCGCATCCCCCTAAGGGGATGACACACCGGAGAGGGGGCCGGAGGCGGGGGCGACGACCTCCCACGGCACGGTGAGCTCGCCCAGGCGCCACCGGTCGACCCGTCCGATGACCGGCACCTCGGCGGCGACCTCGGCCATCGCGGCAGCCGCCTGCTGGCGCGCGCCGTAGGCCGACAGCGGGTAGGCCCGGCGCCAGGCCCGGTCGATCGTCTCCAGGAGCCGGTGCACCCGCTCGCCCGGCACGTTGCGGTGGATGAGGGCCTTGGGGAGACGTTCCGCGACGACCGAGGGGAGACGCTCCGGCCCCAGGTCGCGCAGCCTCCACGAGAGGGTGAGCGACACCGGGCCGGAGCGGTCGAGAGCGATCCAGCTGCCGAGGCGACCCAGCTCGTCGCAGGTGCCGTCGATGACGATCCCGTCCGGGTCGAGGCGGCCCGACAGCGTGTGCCAGGCCGGCCCGACCTCGTCCTCGTCGTACTGCCGCAGCACGTTGAAGGCGCGGATGACCCGGGCCGGCGCACCGTCGGGGAGCGGCACCTCGAAGCCGCCCAGCCGGAAGTCCAGACGCTCGCGCCGCCACGCCCGCGCCGTCGCGACCCGCGCCGGGTCGATCTCGAGACCGACCACCTGCGCGTCCGGGCGTACCGCGTGGATCCGGGCGGCCCACTCCGCGGTCGTCACCCCGCTGGCGCCGTGCCCGAGGTCGACGACGAAGGGGGCGTCCGCCCCCGTCATCAGGCGCCGGCGCTGGGTGGCCACCAGCCACCGGTCCACCCGCCGCAGCCGGTTGGGGTTGGTCGTCCCGCGGGTGATGCTCCCGAGGGGACGTCGCGTGGCCACGCGGACAGGGTACGGAGGCCGCGACGGTGGGCGCAGGGAGGATCACGGCCGGCGAACGTAGGCTGTCGGTGATGACCGACTCCAGGGCGCTCCCGTGACCCCTCCCGACATCCGCCGGGTCGCGATGATCAGCGTGCACACGTCTCCGCTGGCGCAGCCGGGTATCGGCGACGCCGGCGGGATGAACGTCTACGTCGTCGAGTCGGCGCGCGAGCTCGCGGCCCGTGGTGTCGAGGTGGAGATCTTCACCCGGCGCACCTCCGCGGACCAGCCGGACCTCGTCGAGATCTCGCCCGGGGTCGGCGTGCGCCACGTCGACGCGGGGCCCTACGAGGGCCTGCTCAAGGAGGACCTGCCAGGACAGCTCTGCGCCTTCGCGGCGGGGATGATGCACGAGATCGCCCGTGTCCCTCCCGGCCACTACGACCTGGCGCACTCCCACTACTGGCTCTCGGGGCAGGTGGGCTGGCTCGTCGCCGAACGGTGGCAGGTGCCCCTCGTCCACACCATGCACACCATGGCCCGGGTGAAGAACCGCACGCTCGCCGAGGACGACCTGCCCGAGCCGCAGACCCGAGAGATCGGTGAGCTGCAGGTCGTCGACATCGCCGACCGGCTCGTCGCCAACACCGTCCGCGAGGAGCAGGAGCTCATCGAGCTCTACGACGCACCGCCGGAGAAGGTCGAGGTCGTCCCCCCGGGTGTGGACCTCGAGGTCTTCCGGCCCGGCGACCGGGCACGGGCGCGCGCCCGCGTCGGTCTTCGCGAGGACGCGGTGGTGCTCCTCTTCGTCGGCCGCATCCAGCCGCTCAAGGCCCCGGACGTGCTCGTGCGCGCGGCGGCCGAGCTGCTCCAGCGCCGGCCGGAGCTGCGCGAGCGGCTCGTCGTGGCCGTCCTCGGTGGCGCCTCCGGGCGCGGTCTCGCCGCGCCCGACGAGCTGCACGACCTCGGCGAGCGGCTCGGTGTCTCCGACGTGCTGCGCCTGGCCCCCCCGACCACCCGCGCCGAGCTCGCCGACTGGTACCGGGCCGCCGACGTGGTGACCGTGCCGTCCTACAGCGAGTCCTTCGGGCTCGTCGCCGTCGAGGCCCAGGCGAGCGGCGCGGTCGTCCTCGCCGCGGAGGTCGGGGGCCTGCCCACCGCCGTCGGCGCCGCCGGGGTCCTCGTCCAGGGCCACGACCCGCGGGTCTGGGCGCGGGAGATCGCCGCGATCCTCGACGACCCCGTGCGCGCGGAGACGCTGCGGGAGAACGCACGCACCCACGCGGAGGACTTCGGCTGGAGCGCGACCGTCGACCGGCTCCTCGAGGTCTACCGTGGAGCGGTGTCCGAGAGAGCGCAGGCACGACTGGTGGAGGCCACCCGATGAGCGAGGACAGGACCGAAGGCGGCGTGGAGCCCGCGGCGGTGCTCGAGACCGTGCAGCGGGCGGTCGAGGAGGCCGGGGTCGAGTACGAGCGCGGGGTCCGCGACGGCGAGCTGGTGGTCTCCCTCCCGGGGGAGCGCAAGCTGAAGACCGTCGTCTCCCTCGTCGTCGGCCGGCAGCACCTGTCGGTGACCGCCTTCGTCATCCGCAACCCGGACGAGAACCACGCCGAGGTCTACCGCAGCCTGCTGCGGCGCAACCTGCGCATGAGGCTGCTCGCGTACTCCATCGACGAGTCGGGTGACGTCTACGTCGGGGGGAGGATCCCCCTTCGCGCCGTGACGGAGGAGCTCGTCGACCAGCTCTTCGGCATGCTCCTGGAGGCCGCCGACGAGCCCTTCAACGAGCTGCTGCTCATGGGCTTTCGCACCTCGATGCAGAAGGAGTGGGACTGGCGGGTCTCCCGCGGGGAGTCCCTGCGCAACCTCGAGGCCTTCCGCTCGGTCCTGGAGCGCCCCGACCCGTGAGGCCGGCCGGGCCGATGACGCCGCGGCCCGTGGTCACTCGTTCCTCGCTCCCCGGGTCGGGCCACCACTCCGTCGGGCCCGTGTCGGGTCGGACCCGCACCCTCCCGCTCGTTACGCTGGCCCCATGTCGACACTGATCCTGCTGCGCCACGGGCGCTCCGACTGGAACGAGAAGAACCTCTTCACCGGCTGGGTCGACATCGACCTCATCGACCGCGGACGTGAGGAGGCCGCCCGCGGCGGTGCCCTCATCCAGGAGTCCGGGCTGCTCCCGGACGTCGTGCACACCTCGGTGCTGCGCCGGGCCATCACGACGGCGAACATCGCCCTCGACGTCGCCGACCGGCACTGGATCCCGGTGCGGCGCAGCTGGCGGCTCAACGAGCGCCACTACGGCGCGCTCCAGGGGCTGGACAAGGCCGCGACCCGGGAGAAGTACGGCGAGGAGCAGTTCATGCTGTGGCGACGCAGCTTCGACACCCCGCCGCCGGAGATCGACCCGCAGAGCGAGTACGCCCAGACCGACGACCCGCGCTACGAGGGCATCGCGGCGCCGCGCACCGAGTGCCTCAAGGACGTCATCGAGCGGCTCATGCCCTACTGGGAGGGCCCGCTGCGGGAGGACCTCGCCGCCGGGCGCACGGTGCTCGTCGCGGCGCACGGCAACTCGCTGCGCGCGCTCGTCAAGCACCTCGACGGGATCAGCGACGAGGACATCGCCGGGCTGAACATCCCGACCGGGATGCCCCTGGTCTACGAGATCGGCGAGGACTTCATGCCCACGGGGCCGGGGGCCTACCTCGACCCCGAGGCCGCGGCCGCGGAGGCCGCCGCGGTGGCCAACCAGGGTCGCTGAGCTGTCCCGGTCGCCGGAGGCTCCCCGGCGACCGAGGAGGTGCCTCAGACCCCGTCGTCGACGTCCTCGTCGTCGTGCTCGACGACGTCCATCGCGCCGGTCACGAGGAAACGGACCCGCCGCGCGACCGTCACGGCGTGGTCGCCGAAGCGCTCGTAGTAGCGGCTGAGCAGGGCGACGTCGACGGCGCTGCTCGTGCCGTGCTCCCAGCGGTCCGCGAGGTGGCTGAACATCGAGCGGTGCAGCTCGTCGAGCTCGTCGTCGATCTCCTCGATGTCCCGAGCCCCCTCGAGGCTCTGGCTGACGATGATCTCGGCCACCCGCGCGACGATCCGCTCCGCCGCGTCACCCATCTTCTGGAAGGCGGGACGCAGCTCGGTCGGCACGGGGGACTCCGGGTAGCGCAGCCGGGTCACCTTCGCCACGTGCCGCGCCAGGTCGCCCATCCGCTCGAGATCACCGGACATCCGCATGGCGGTGAGCACCCGACGCAGGTCGCTGGCGACCGGGGCCTGGAGCGCGAGCAGGTCGACCGACCGGGCGTCCAGCTCGTTGCGGCGGGCGTCGATCTCACGGTCTGCGCGGATGACCTGCTCGGCCAGCTGCACGTCCGCGGAGAGCAGGGCGGTGGTCGAGCTACGGATGGCAGCACGCACGAGCTCGCTGAGCTCGACCAGCTCGTCGGTCACCTGCGTCAGCTCGGCGTGGAAGGCGGTCCGCATCTGGAGTGTCCTTCGTCGTCGGTGGGGAAGCGGGGCCGGGCGCACCGCGCGCCGGGCGCACCGTGCCGGGTACCCGGTGCCTCCCACTTCACCCCCCGTGGGTGAACGGGTCCAGGCGGTCAGGTGAACATCACGAGACGGGGCGGCGGACGGCGCGGATCGGGGCCGGTCCCGGTGACGCGCCACGTATCGTCTGGCACGTGGAGCCAACGACCGCTGCAGTGCTGGGTGGGGTCGCCGGGCTGCTCATCGGTTTCCTCGTGTGGATGGCCATCACGATGAGCGACCGTGAGCGGGCCGCGCTGCCCGAGCCGGAGCCGGAGATCCCCGAGGGGGTCGCCGACGTCCTCGCGGTGCTTCGTTCCTCGGGGCTCGTCATCGACCACGACGGGCGGGTCGTGCGCAGCTCCCCGTCGGCCGTGACCTTCGGGCTGGTGCGCGGCGGCCGGATCGTGCACGAGGAGGTCCTCGAGATGGCCCGGCAGGTGGCCCGCGACGGGGTCATCCGCGATGCCCAGTTCGAGCTGCGACGCGGGACGACGGGCGCCGTGATCTTCGCCGCGGCCCGGGTGGCCCCGCTCGGCGTCGACCATCTGCTCGTCCTCGTCGAGGACCAGTCGCAGGGCCGCCGGGTCGAGGAGACCCGGAGGGACTTCGTCGCGAACGTCAGCCACGAGCTCAAGACGCCCGTCGGGGGGATCTCCCTGCTGGCCGAGGCGGTCCAGGGGGCCAAGGACGACCCGGAGGCGGTCGACCGTTTCGCCCGGCGCATGCAGGGCGAGGCCGACCGGCTGACCAGCCTCATCAAGGAGATCGTCGAGCTCTCCCGTCTCCAGGGCACGCCCGTGCTCCAGGACCCCCAGCTCGTCGACGTCGAGGAGGTCATCCACCAGGCGGTCGAGCACCAGCGCCTCGAGGCGGAGGCGAAGGACATCACGCTCACCGACAAGGTCGCCGAGGACCTCTTCGTCAGGGGGGACCTGGACATGCTCGTGACCGCGGTCCGCAACCTCATCGGCAACGCCGTCTCGTACTCCGACGAGGGCACGGCGGTGGGCGTGGGCGCCCGCCGGGTCGAGGAGACCATCGAGATCACGGTGACCGACCAGGGGCCGGGCATCCCCGAGAGCGACCAGCAGCGGATCTTCGAGCGCTTCTACCGCCGGGACGCGGCCCGCTCCCGAGCCACCGGAGGGACCGGTCTCGGCCTCTCGATCGTCAAGCACGTGAGCGCCAACCACGGCGGCGACGTGCGGGTCTGGAGCGACGGGGAGCACGGCTCGACCTTCACCATCCGGCTACCGCTCGCGCGTTCCGCGCGTGATGAGAACCTAGACCCGACCCCCGCCACCAAGGAGAACGACTCATGACCCGCATCCTCGTTGTGGAGGACGAGGTGTCCTTCTCGGACCCGCTGTCCTACCTGCTCGAGAAGGAGGGCTACGAGGTCGCCGTCGCCGAGACCGGCCCGGACGCGCTCACCGCCTTCGAGGCCGACGGTGCGGACCTCGTGCTCCTCGACCTCATGCTCCCGGGCGTCTCCGGGATCGATGTGTGCCGCTCCATCCGCCAGCAGTCGAACGTCCCGGTCATCATGCTCACGGCCAAGGACGAGGAGATCGACAAGGTCGTCGGTCTCGAGATCGGCGCCGACGACTACGTCACGAAGCCGTACAGCTCACGTGAGCTGCTGGCGCGGATCAAGGCGGTGCTGCGCCGCAACTCCGAGCCGGAGGAGCTCGTCCCCTCCACGATCGAGGGCGGCCCGGTCCGCATGGACGTCGACCGGCACGTCGTGACCGTGGACGGCGAGCAGGCCCAGCTGCCGCTCAAGGAGTTCGAGCTGCTCGAGATGCTGCTGCGCAACTGCGGCCGCGTGCTCACCCGGGTCCAGCTCATCGACCGGGTCTGGGGCAGCGACTACGTCGGGGACACCAAGACCCTGGACGTGCACATCAAGCGGCTGCGCGCGAAGATCGAGCCCGACCCGGCGGCGCCGGTGCACATCGTGACGGTGCGTGGGCTCGGCTACAAGTTCGAGGCCTGAGCACGAGCGAAGGGGGCGGGACCGGATGACCGGTCCCGCCCCCTTCGCTCGGGTCAGGAGGCTCAGTGGCCGCCCTTGCCCTCCGTGGTCTTCGTCGGCGTCGGAGCCGGGGTGTACTCGGACGGCTTGTACTCCTCGTAGTAGCCCTCCGCGGGCAGGACCGGGACCTCGACCGGCGAGGCGTCTCCGGCGCCGGCGCTGATCTGGACGGTCGTCATCTTGCCGGCCCCGGCCTTGAGGCCCTTGACGGTGAGTGGCTTCTTCTCGCTGAGCCGGTGCACGCCGTTCGGGGCGATCTTCTCCTTGACGTTGGAGGAGCCCGCGGTGATCGTCAGCGTCACCGGCTTGTTCGTCAGGTTGTCGACGGTGCCGACGACGGTGGCCTCGCCACCCTTGGTGTCGCTGACGAGGACGAGGTTGCGCAGCTCGACCTGCTCGAGGTCGAGCGGGACACCGTCGCTGATCTGCATCGTCTCGGCGGTCTGGAACGGCGAGTTCACCGTGCAGCCGGCGGTGCCGGCGGCCACGGCGATGGCCAGGACGATGGCCCGGCCCCGGGTGAGGAGAGTGCGCTTCACGGGGCACAGCCTAGCGGTGCTCCCCCACGTGGTGACGCCGGGCTCGGCCCGCGCGTCCCCGCGCCCGTCGCGCGCGTGGCGGAGGGGCGCCGTCCTCGCCGCGCGGCGTCGGCCGTGGACCGGCTCTGAGACGTCCGCCACGTCGTGATAATCTGGAGGTCGCGAAAGGGGATATCTCCACATGGTTTTCAAGGTCGGCGAGACGGTCGTGTACCCCCACCACGGGGCTGCTCTGATTGAAGAAGTCAAGATCCGCAAGATCAAGGGCGAAGACAAGCAGTACCTCAAGCTGAAGGTGGCGCAGGGCGATCTCACGATCGAGGTCCCTGCCGAGAACTGCGACCTCGTCGGTGTCCGCGACGTCGTCGACAAGGAAGGGCTCGACCGCGTCTTCGAGGTGCTGCGCACTCCGCACGCGGAGGAGCCCACCAACTGGTCGCGCCGGTACAAGGCCAACCTCGAGAAGCTGGCCTCCGGCGATGTCATCAAGGTCGCCGAGGTCGTGCGTGACCTCTGGCGCCGGGAGCAGGACCGCGGGCTGTCCGCAGGGGAGAAGCGGATGCTGGCCAAGGCCCGCCAGATCCTCGTCTCCGAGCTCGCGCTCGCGGAGAAGACCGACGAGGACAAGGCCGAGGTCATCCTCGACGAGGTCCTCGCCTCCTGAGCACGATCCCGATCGACGACGCCCGTACCGACTCCGGTGCGGGCGTCGTCGTCGTGGCGGCAGGCTCGGGCCGCCGCCTGGGAGCCGACCGGCCCAAGGCCTTCGTGCAGCTCGCCGGGCGGACCCTCCTCGAGCACGCTCTGCGGGGGGTGCTCGCCGCCGGGGTGGGCGAGGTGGTCGTCGTCGTGCCGGCAGATCTCGTGGAGCGGGCCCGGGAGATCGTCGCGCCGCTCGTCGGGCAGCAGCACGTCCGGGTGTCGGTGGTCGCCGGTGGAGAGGAGCGCACCGACTCCGTGGCCGCCGGCCTGGCAGCCCTCTCGGCCCCGGTGCGCCGCGTCCTCGTGCACGACGCGGCCCGTTGCCTGACCCCCGGGTCCGTCTTCGAGCGGGTGCTCGCGTCCCTGACAGCGGGGGCGAAGGGAGCGGTCCCCGGCCTGCCCGTCGTCGACACCATCAAGACCGTCGACGAGCGGGGGGTCATCACCGGCACCCCGGACCGCACCGCCCTGCGGGCGGTGCAGACCCCGCAGGGGTTCGACCGGGAGGTGCTCGAACGGGCCCACGCCACCGGGTCGCAGGCCACCGACGACGCCGCGCTCGTCGAGGCGCTCGGTCACGAGGTGCACGTCGTCCAGGGCGACCCGCTCGCGCTGAAGATCACGACGGCCCAGGACCTGGAGCGCGCCCGTCAGCTCCTGCGGTGAGCCGAGCCGATGACGACCGGCCCGGGAGGGGAAGGTCGATCGAGGGTCTACAGCGCAGGGCGCGTCCCCGGGTGGCGGGCCCGGGCCGGGACGACCAGCGCCGTGGCGATCGCGGCCGCGCCCTGGCCGCGGCCGGTGAGCCCCAGCCCGTCGGTCGTCGTCCCGCTCACGCTCACCGGGGCCGCGCACGCGGCCGACATCGTCTGCTGCGCCTCGTCGCGACGCGTGCCGATCTTCGGCCGGTTGCCGATGACCTGGACCGCGATGTTGCCGATCTCGAAGCCGGCGCCCCGCACGAGACGGGCCGCCTCCGCGAGCAGGGTGGCTCCGGAGGCCCCGGCGAGCTCCGGGCGGGCCGTGCCGAAGTGGGCGCCCAGGTCCCCGATCCCCGCGGCGGAGAAGAGCGCATCGCAGGCGGCGTGGCAGGCGACATCGGCATCGGAGTGCCCCTCGAGACCGGTCTCCCCGGGCCAGAGCAGGCCCGCGACCCACAGCTCCCGATCCGCACCGGCCGCCGCGAAGGCGTGCACATCGACCCCGATCCCCGTGCGCGGCAGCTGTGTCATGGCGGAAGTCTCGCAGGCGAGGGATGCCTCGCGTCGCCGGAGGCGTTGGACCTGCCATGAGGATCCTCGACTCCGTCGTCGTCGGCGCCGGCCAGGCCGGGCTCTCCAGCTCCTACCACCTGCGTCGGCTGGGGGTCGAGCACGTCGTCCTCGACGCCAACGAGCGGCCCGGCGGCGCCTGGCAGCACCGATGGGACTCCCTCTCCATGGACGACGTGCACGGGGTGGCCGACCTCCCCGACGGGGTGGCCCCGGGCGGGTCGCAGGACCGCGCGAACGTCGTCATCGCCGAGTGGTTCGACGAGTACGAGCAGTGCCACGACCTGCCCGTCCTGCGGCCGGTGCACGTGCGGGAGGTCCGGGACGTCGACGGGCTGCTGCGCGTCACCGCGACCGGCGGTGGGACCTGGACGGCGCGCACGCTCGTCAACGCCACCGGCACGTGGACCCACCCCTTCGTCCCGACCTACCCGGGGCAGCGGGACTTCGCCGGGGAGCAGTGGCACACCATCGCCTACCCCGGGGCCGAGCACTTCCGCGGCCGGCGCGTGCTCGTCGTCGGGGGCGGGCAGTCGGCGGTGCAGTTCCTCGGCGAGCTCGCCCCGATCGCCGACGTGCTGTGGGCGACCCGCCGCCCGCCCGTCTGGAGCGGCGACGGCTTCTCCGGTCGCGAGGCGATCACGAAGGTCCAGGAACGGGTCGCCCGAGGGCTGCCGCCCGCGAGCGTCGTGAGCGTGACCGGCATCATCCTGCGCCCGCAGGAGGAGGAGGCACGGCGCATGGGCGTCTACGACCGCAGGCTGCCGATGTTCCAGCGGATCGAGCGTGACGGGGTCCGGTGGGCCGACGGGCGCTTCGAGCAGGTCGACGCGATCCTCTGGGCGACCGGCTTCCGCCCGGCGATCCGCCACCTGGCACCGCTGGGCCTGCGGAGCGAGCAGGGCGGCATCGCCCTGCGGCCGGGCGGACGTGACGTGCAGACGAGCGTGACCACGCAGGTCGACCCGCGGGTGCAGATGGTCGGGTACGGCCCCTCGGCGAGCACGATCGGAGGTAACCGGGCCGGCCGCGCCGCCGCGCTCGCCGTCCGCGCCCAGCTGGCCCCCGTCGCGGCATCTCCTTAGGGGAAGTCTTGTCCGTCTGTCATCTCCCTAGGGGGATGTGCGCTCAGGTGCGCATCTCCTGAGGGGAAGTCCCCTTCTCGGCCGCATCCCCCTAGGGAAAGTACGACGAACGGGCCAGGGGTGGCCCGCCCGCCCGGGGCCGCCTGGCCGGGTGCGTCAGAGCAGCTCGGCGAAGGCGGTCGCCACCGGACGCCACGAGGCCTCGACCACGGACTCCGTCTCGCTGATCTCGTCGAGGACGCGGCCGACGTCCACGCCGGTGAGCGCATCGCTCCCTTCGTCCGAGGCGGCCCAGCGCTCGACGATCTCCCGCCCGGCCTCGGGGTGACCCTGGACCCCCCACACCGTCTCGGCGAGGCGCGCGAGCAGGAGATCGCCACGGTCGTTGGTCGCCAGGGAGCTGGCGCCGTCCGGCAGCCGGGTGACGATGTCGTCGTTCCACTGCACGACCGGTGCGCCGGTGGCCGCACCCAGCACCGGGTCCGCGTCCAGACCGGCCCCCGGCTCGACCCGGAGGACGCCGACGGTGCGTCCCGCGGGGTTCCGGCCGACGTCCCCGCCGAGGGCGAGCGCGGCCAGCTGGTGCCCCAGGCAGATCCCCAGCACCGGTGTCGCCCCGGCCGCCGCAGCCCGGATGAGCGTCCGGGTCGCCGGCAACCACGGCGCGCTCTCGTCGTCCCGGCAGCTCATCTCGCCGCCGAGCACGACGAGACCGTCGTGGCCGGTGAGGTCGGGCGGCAGCTCGTCCCCGGAGAAGGGCCGACGGACCTCGAGCACCACCCCGGCGTCGCGGAGCCAGGTGCCCACACGACCCGGCGGGCAGGTCTCCTGGTGCTGGACGACGAGGACGCTCATGCGGGGGAGGGTAGCCGGGCTGTCCTCTTCCACGCCGGTAGGCCACGATGGTGACGACGGGGCGCGCCGCCGCGTCCCACCGGCAGGAAGGAGACCGGCACATGCCGCAGACCGTCAAGGCAGTCATCGCCCGCAGCAAGGACGCCGAGGTCGAGGTCGTCGACATCGTCGTCCCCGACCCCGGCCCCGGCGAAGCCGTGGTGAGGATCAGCACGTGCGGGGTCTGCCACACGGACATGCACTACCGCGACGGGGGGATCAACGACGAGTTCCCCTTCCTCCTCGGCCACGAGGCGTCCGGGACCGTCGAGGCCGTCGGCGAGGGCGTCACCGATGTCGCTCCGGGTGACGCGGTGATCCTCAACTGGCGGGCCGTCTGCGGGCAGTGCCGGGCGTGCAAGAAGGGCAAGCCGCACTACTGCTTCGACACCCACAACGCGGCGCAGAAGATGACGCTCGAGGACGGCACGGAGCTGACCCCGGCCCTCGGCATCGGTGCCTTCGCCGAGAAGACCCTCGTCGCCGCCGGCCAGTGCACGAAGGTCGACCCGGACGCCGACGCGGCGGCCGTCGGGCTCCTCGGGTGCGGTGTCATGGCCGGTTTCGGCGCCGCGGTCAACACCGGCGAGGTCACCCGCGGCGAGTCGATCGCGGTCATCGGGTGTGGCGGTGTCGGCGACGCCGCGATCGCCGGTGCGCAGGTCGCGGGGGCGACGACGATCATCGCCGTGGACACCGACCCGCGGAAGCTCGAGATCGCCAAGGAGTTCGGGGCCACCCACACCGTCGACGCGAGTCGCGAGGACACCGTCGAGCGGGTCCGTGAGCTCACCGGAGGTTTCGGCGCGGACGTCGTCGTCGAGGCGGTCGGCCTCCCCGAGACCTACGAGCAGGCCTTCTACGCACGCGACCTCGCGGGCCGGCTCGTGCTCGTCGGGGTGCCGACGCCGGAGAAGGAGGTCACCCTGCCGATGATCGAGATCTTCGGGAGGGGAGGGTCGCTGAAGTCCAGCTGGTACGGCGACTGCCTGCCGAGCCGCGACTTCCCCATGCTCGTCGACCTCTACCGCCAGGGACGCTTCGACCTGGACCGCTTCGTCACCGAGCGGATCGGCCTGGGGGACATCGAGTCCGCCTTCGCCAAGATGCACTCCGGCGACGTCCTGCGCTCGGTGGTGATCCTGTGACCGCGCGGATCGAGAAGGTCATCACCTCGGGCACCTTCGAGCTGGACGGTGGCTCGTGGGAGGTCGACAACAACGTGTGGATCGTCGGTGACGACGAGGAGTGCATCGTCATCGACGCCGGGCACGAGGCCGCCCCGATCCTCGAGGCGGTCGGCGAGCGCCGGCTGCTCGCGATCGTGTCCACCCACGCGCACAACGACCACGTCAACGCCGCCGCCGAGGTCGCCGACGCGAAGGGGGCCCCGATCTGGGTGCACCCGGACGAGGCCCCGCTGTGGCAGATGACCTACCCGGACCGAGCGCCGGACGGCGCCCTGGCCCACGGCCAGGTCATCACCGTCGCGGGCACCGACCTGACCGTGCTGCACACGCCCGGTCACGCACCGGGAGCGTGCTGCCTGCACGTCCCGGGCCTGGGGGTCGTCTTCTCCGGCGACACCCTCTTCAACGGGGGGCCCGGCGCCACCGGGCGGTCCTACTCGGACTACCCGACGATCGTGGAGTCGATCCGCGAGAAGCTGCTGACCCTCCCCGCGGAGACGATCGTGCACACCGGCCACGGCGAGGACACGACGATCGCCGCCGAGGCGCGGAACATCACCGAGTGAGCGGGCCGGCTGCCCTCGCGGTCAGGCCGCGAGGGCGGCCAGCGCCAACCCTCATGACGCCCACGTGGGGAGCTGCATCGCCCGCGGGTGGATGTCCTGTGCTGCCACGCGCTCAAGATCGTCCTCCGTGCCAGTTAGCCTTGTGCGCGTGACCCTGCAGCTCTTCGACTCCGCCACGCGCACCCAGCGCGACTTCCTCCCGGTGACCCCCGGGAAGGTCGGCATGTACATCTGTGGCCTCACCACCCAGGGCGCCCCGCACATCGGGCACCTGCGCTTCGCCGTCGCCTTCGACATCCTCCGGCGCTGGCTCGTGCGCGGGCACGGCTACGAGGTCACCCTCGTGCGCAATGTGACCGACATCGACGACAAGATCCTGCGCAAGGCCGAGGAGAGCGGCGAGGAGTGGTGGGCGCTCAGCTACCGCAACGAGCGCTACACCGCCGAGGCGCTGGAGCTGCTCGGCGTGCTGCCGGCCACCTACGAGCCGCGGGCCACGGGGCACATCCCCGAGATGGTCTCCCTCGTGGACCGCCTCGTCGAGCGCGGGCACGCCTACCCCGCGCAGGACGGCAGCGGGGACGTCTACTTCGACGTGCGCAGCTGGGCCGACTACGGCGAGCTGAGCAACCAGGGCCTCGACGACATGGTCGCCGCGGACGACGCCGACCCACGCGGCAAGCGCGACCCGCGTGACTTCGCGCTGTGGAAGGGCAGCAAGCCCGACGAGCCGCCGACCGCGAGCTGGCCCACCCCCTACGGCACCGGCCGGCCGGGGTGGCACCTGGAGTGCTCGGCGATGGCTCGCAAGTACCTCGGCGACACCTTCGACATCCACGGTGGCGGGATCGACCTGCGCTTCCCGCACCACGAGAACGAGCAGGCCCAGTCCCGCGC